>JBEKFI010000082.1:0-14987 GCA_050013395.1 Verrucomicrobiia bacterium
CGGATTATTCACGATGCGCTTGAAAGCTCGACAGTCTGTCACAGCTCGAACCTTCACCCTGACCCGCCTGCGCCGAGGCTTCGGCGGGCAGGCCCTCTCCCTTGGAAAGGGAGAGGGGAAATCTCCTCGCCCCGCGTGCGGGGAGAGGAGCAAGGTGAGGGGCAGTTCGTTGCGCAAAACTTCATGAATAAGTCAGGCTAGATGCTTTGGTGTTGAGCCAGAAGTGATTCTCGCGTAGGAATATTGTGATCACACCACGCGCCCGTAGCTCAACTGGATAGAGCATCGGTCTTCGGAACCGAGGGTTGGGGGTTCAAATCCCTCCGGGCGCGCCACCCTTTAATCGGCTCGGTTACTCCGAATCCTCGGCGAGGAAGGGTGTTGGGAAATTGTTCTGACGCGAACGCATCAGCACGGCTTCGACGCGCGCAATCAATTCGTCGAGTTCAAACGGCTTCGTCACGTAATCATCAGCGCCCATTTCGAAGGCACGCAGCCGGTCTTCCAACTTCGTCCGCCCAGAAATGACGACGATTGGCGTCTGGTGAACCGCACCGGCTTTGCGAACCATCCTGCAAACGTCGTTGCCATCCAGCCGCGGCAGCGTGAGATCGAGCAGCACCACATCGGGCCTGGTTTCGAGAATGGCGTTGATCGCCGCAATGCCGTCAGCCGCTCGTTGGGTGCGAAAACCCTCCTTTTCCAGGGCGGTCGCCACGAGTTGGGCCACCGCGTCGTCATCTTCAGCAATCAGGACAGTCTTGCTGCGGATGGAATTCAGCCGTGATTTCATGCAAGGTAATTTAGCAAGCGCAGTGCCAAAACTGCCGCTCGGACGTGATTGGGTTTGTCAATCGAACACCACGGTTTTCTTAGCATAGACGAGAATCCGGTGGTCGATGTGCCAGCGCACGGCGCGGGAAAGCACCGCCTTTTCCAGGTCCCGTCCCTTTTGAATCAAATCCTCAAGCTGGTCGCGATGGGAAATGCGAATGACATCTTGTTCAATAATCGGACCGTCGTCCAACGCTTCTGTGACGTAGTGACTGGTCGCGCCGATCAGTTTGACCCCGCGCTCGAACGCGCGGTGGTAAGGCCGTGCACCGCTGAACGCCGGCAGAAAGGAATGATGGACGTTGATGATCCGATGCGGATAGTGACTCACAAAGTCGGCGGACAGGATTTGCATATACCGGGCCAGCACGACGAAGTCCACCGCGTGCTGACGCAATAACTCCAGTTGCTGTCGTTCCGCCTCAGCTTTCTTGTTTGGCTCAATGGGAATACAATGAAACGGAATTCGGTGAAACGCTGCCAACCGTTCCGCATCGCGATGGTTGCTGACAATCACCGGAATCTCACAAGCCAGTTCGCCGCTTGCGTGGCGGTAGAGCAAATCCGCCAGACAGTGATCGTATTGCGACACGAAGATCGCCATCTTCGGTCGCGTTGCCGACAGCTCCAGCCGCCACTGCATCTGAAACTGTTCGGCAATCTTCCCAAACGCCGCTCCAAAATCCGCAATCGGCAATCCAAAATCAGTCAAGTCCCATTCGATCCGAGTTAGGAACAAACCTTTGTCGGCGTCCTGATGTTGATCGGCATGCAGTATGTTCGCGTTGTGGCTGTACAGAAAATCCGATAACGCCGCAACGATCCCCTTGCGGTCAGGACAGTCAACCAGAAGAATCGCGGTGTTTTTCATCGACTGCGCCCTAGTTTTTCACGCTTGGGCATAGCTTCGCAATGCAAATCTCACTTTTCAGCATCGCCCGTCTGTGACAGACTCCTGGGATGACTCGTATCAAACGCATCGGCATCCTCACCGGCGGCGGCGATTGTCCCGGGTTGAACGCCGTGATACGAGGCGTCGCCAAAGCTGCGATGCACACGCACGGCATTCAGGTGTTCGGGTTCTATTACGCGTTCCGCGGATTGGTCGGCGGAGCGGGCAAATGGTTGCGCTGGGACGACGTCTCCGGCATCCTGACTCTCGGCGGCACGATCCTCGGCACGACCAATCGTGATAATCCTTTCGCCTACGCCGATGACCATCGCTATCCCGAGCGCAAACGCGATGCGTCGCCCGATGTGATCGCCAACTACCGCAAACTGAAGCTGGATGCGTTGGTCGCAGTGGGCGGCGACGGCACGCTGCAGTGCGCCTACAAAATGTCCAAGCTCGGCCTGAAAGTCGTCGGCGTGCCGAAGACCATCGATAATGACGTGCGCGGCACCGATCTCACCTTCGGCTTCAACACCGCCGTGACCACCGCCACGGAAGCCGTGGACAAACTGCACACGACCGCTGCCTCGCACCACCGCGTCATGCTGCTCGAAGTTATGGGCCGCACCGCAGGCTGGCTGGCGCTCACAACTGGAATTGCGGGTGGCGGCGACGTGATCCTGATTCCCGAGATTCCCTACCGCGTCGATGCTATCTGCGAAAAACTTCGCGAGCGGGCACGCCGCGGCAAGCATTTCAGCATCGTCGTTGTCTCCGAGGGCGCGCGTCCTGTCGGCGGCACGGTCATTGTGCGCGATCGTGTCCGTGGCTCTTACGAAGCGGTGCGTCTCGGCGGCGTCTCGGCAGTCCTCGCCAAACAGATTGAAGAACTCTCCGGCTTGGAAACCCGCTATACCATTCTCGGCCACCTGCAACGCGGCGGCACTCCTACCCCATTCGATCGTTTCCTCGCCACCGAATTGGCCACCGCTGCCGTGGAGCTATTGATGAAAGGATACTTCAATCGCATGGTCTGTCTGCGTGGTGGCCACATCAGCAGCGTCTCCTTGTCTGTGCCAGGGAAAACCCCGCGCCTCGTTTCACCGCGCTCGCCCTTGATCCGCATGGCTCGGTCGATTGGCACAAGTTTCGGCGACGAATGAAGAATCTTGTGAGAGTCGATCCGCAGTCGCCTCAACGCGACGTGATCGAAAGCGCCGCGGCCATTCTGCGTGCGGGCGGGTTGGTCGCCTTCCCCACCGAGACGGTGTACGGGCTCGGCGCTCATGCGCTGGATGCTGCAGCAGTGCGAAAAATCTTCGCGGCCAAGGAGCGACCCGACTGGGACCCGCTCATCGTCCACGTCAGCAATGTCGAGATGGCGCGCGCGCTGGCGAAAACGCTGCCGGCGCAGCTCGATCAGCTCACGAAGCAGTTCTGGCCCGGCCCGCTGACGCTGGTCTTCGAGAAGGCGGCACACGTGCCCGACGAAGTGACGGCGCGGCGCTCCACCGTGGCGGTTCGCATGCCGCGGCATCCCGTGGCCGCTGCTTTGCTGGCGGCGGCAAACTTGCCCATCGCTGCGCCGAGTGCCAATCTATTCGGCCGTCCCAGTCCGACCCGAGCCGAGCACGTGGTCGCGGACTTGGGTCAGCGCGTCGATCTGATTCTCGATGCCGGGCCGACTCCGATGGGCGTCGAGTCGACTGTGTTGGACCTGACACAATCCCCGCCGGCGATTCTACGGCCCGGAGGCGTCGACTGCGAGGCGCTGGAAAAACTGCTGGGCAAAGTAGCGTTGGCTGCCAGCGTTTCCGATGAGCTTGGTGCGAAAGGCCTGGTCGGGCCCGGCATGACGACGAAACACTACGCGCCGCGGGCGCAGGTTGAACTGTTTGAAGACGAAGCAGCACTTCAAGCCCGCGCTGACGAACTGCACCGCCAAAACAAACGGACGGGGATCATCAATGGAATTGACGATCCCCAACGATTGGCCCAGACTCTTTTCGCGCAGTTGCGCGAACTGGATGCGCAGGGCGTGGACGTTATTTTGTGCGTCCTGCCACCTCCCGAGGGAATCGGGTTGGCCGTGCGCGACCGTTTGCTGCGCGCGGCTGGCGCTGTAGCCGCGAAACCTTTTCGCGGCGAGGACAAGGAAGGCCGCGAATAAGATTCGCGGCTACAAACATGCCAAAGGCCGATGCCGAAACGATGGCGAAGGCGCTGGACTGGGTCAACCACCAGTTGCGCCTCCACCCGAAATTGGACAAGCTGAAGGCCGTTGAAGAAGCCGCGATGAAGTTTGATCTCGGGCCGCTCGATGAGGAATGGTTATTAAATCAACTGAAGCGACCGGAGCATTGACAGCCTGGGGTGCATCTGGACACTACCACCGACATGGCTCACAGCCGCCGGGCTGGTTGTAGCCGCGAGCCTGCTCGCGGCCTTTGCGATGGCCGATGGTATTCGACTCGCCGCGAGCAGGCTCGCGGCTACAATCCGGTGGCAGCAACGAGATGCGCCTGACGGCTTGCCGCGAACGCCTTCGGGGCTTGCGCCCGCTGCGGCGTTCGCGGTAAGGTCTTGCCACTTTGACCACGGAGGGGTGGCAGAGTGGTCTAATGCGCACGCCTGGAGAGCGTGTGGGGTCTAAAGCCCTCGCGAGTTCGAATCTCGCCCCCTCCGCCAATTTAGTAGCGCGGGCGTCTCGCGCCACTACACAGATTATGCAACCGACATTACTCATCTTGGCAGCCGGAATGGGCAGCCGCTACGGCGGCCTGAAGCAGGTCGATCCGGTCGGCCCGCACGGCGAGACGATTATTGATTACTCGATCTACGACGCCATTCGCGCCGGCTTCGGCAAGGTGGTCTTCGTCATCCGCCACGACATCGAGCAGGCGTTCAAGGAAGCGGTCAGCAGCCGGTTCACGGGACGAATCCCCATCGAGTATGCATATCAGGGACTCGACAGAATCCCGAAAGGCTTCGCCGTTCCTCCCGGTCGGACCAAACCATGGGGCACTGGCCACGCGATTCTCATGGCCGAGCCGATCATCCACGAGCCGTTCTCCATGATCAACGCCGACGATTTCTACGGCGCAGATTCGTTCAAAACCCTCTGCGACTACTTGAAGGCCACGCGCGTCGAATCCAACGACTACTCGATGGTCGGTTTCACGTTGCGCAACACGTTGTCCGAACACGGCTCGGTCGCACGCGGAATCTGCCGCGTTGATTCCCAAAACCTGCTGCAACAGGTCGTCGAGATGTTGAAGATCGAGAAGCATGGCAAGGGCGCGCGCCACACGGACAGTCAGGGCGCAGTGCATTCCCTCACGGGCGATGAGATCGTCTCGATGAACATGTGGGGTTTCACGCCGACGCTCTTCGGCCACTTGAAAGAGCAGTTCACCAAGTTCCTCGATAAACACGGCCACGAACAGAAATCCGAGTTCCTCATCCCGACGGTGGTCAACGCGCTCGTCAGCGAAAAGAAAGTGCGCGTGAACGTGTTGCCCACCTGCTCGACCTGGTCCGGCGTCACCTACAAGGAAGACCGTCCCAAAGTCATCGAGAGCGTCCGCGCCCTCATCCGCAACGGCGAGTACCCGGAGAAGCTGTGGAGTTGATGCTTCGGTGAGTGGCGGCTACCGTGCGTACATCCTCTCGACTACGACCACACATCCATAACCACGCGCAATTTCATTTGTTTGGTGTGGCCACAAATAATGCAGATTCTTCTCGCGCTGGCGATCCGCAGAGGCGGTGTCGGTCAGATACATGATCGTCTGCGCCGCCAAGGGTAGTCCGCGCACAGTTGCCACATCCGGTAGCACGTCCGGTGTTAGGATCACATAGTTCGGCCGGTCACGCGGCATGCCGTTGAGTCGGTCAGCGATCCCGAGAAGCGATTGGTCCGAGCGCTGCGCCACGCGCGGGTCATTCGCCCACGCGCCAAAATATGATCGATACGCATCGGCCATTAGTAGACCGCAGGCTAATAGCACCGCCGGCTGGATAATAGTCAAAGAAATAAATCGCGCTGCCCGTTCCCACAACCAAATCCCGCCGTGCGCTGCAATGATAAACACGGGAGGCGCCGCCAAGATGCTGCGCCACGCATGAGGAATTCCTTCGTTGGCGATGATTGCCGGTAGCAGCCCGATTATTATCCACCAGAGAAGCCAGCGTTGTCGGCAAACAGCCAGACCAAGTACAAACAGTAGCCCAACGGGCCAGACAAGGAGCGGGCGACTGGGGATGTTATGCAGCGGGTTCGTGTCACCGGCATAGATGAACATCCCGACTGTCCTTATTGTATTGCGCACAAAGTCACCCAACGGATTGGCCGTGTGCAAACCCAGCGTCTGGAATCGCTGGAAGAATTCGATCGGGTGTTGCCATGCGTACACCAGCAGCGGCAGAACGGTTACACCCGCGGCACCGAGGACAATGGCTGTAATCTTCTTCATCGGCAGGAGTCTGTAATCGCGTATCAGGCCGTCGAACACCACCAACAACAACAGCGGCGTCAATCGATACGGTGTGTAAGTGTAAACCCCAAAACCGTAGGCCATGCCGCATGCGATACCCACCATCCACCAATAGCGTGCCCCGCACCTCAACTGGCGTGTGGTGAGCCATAGCAATGCAAGTGACCACACAATGAAGAAAGGCGCGGCGACAGGACGGGTGCCGAAGCGCGAGATGTTGATATGCCAGAAACTGATGGCCATCAGAAACGCGGCCAGCAATCCCACTTCTTTTCGCGCGATTTCCTGCGTGAGAGCATACACACCCAGCACCGTCAGAGTGCCCAGCAATGCGCCGGGCCAACGCAGCGCCCCCGGCGAATGGCTGCCAGTCACGCCGAGAAAGATCGCCTGGAGATTGATTAGCAATCCTTCCCGTCCATGGTTTTCCGCATAGAATACTTGGAAGTGCCCGGATCGCCATGCCTCCCAAGCGTCGTTGCCATCGGTCGCCTCGTCCTCGTGCAATCCCGGAGGTACTCCGCCAATCCGATAGAAGCGGAGAAAGCCTGCGAGAACAAGAATCACCACCAGTACCATCTGATGGAACCTTCGATCCATTTCGTTACGATGTTGGTAGCGTTGCCTCTTGTCCTCGGCGTGTCTCCACCAACCGCTCAAACTCCCGCCGTCCCGCCGCGCTGTCCCTTGTGGTGCCGCACTCACCCAACACCCGGTCAACCCGCAACCAGCCGGCCGCTTCGATGGCGGCTTGCGAGTCGCCCAAACACCTGAGGCTGTTGCCGAACAGCAGCAGATCGGCTCGTCTAGACCGGTTCATGGACGCGAAGTATAGGACGACAGAGACCCTTCGACAAGCTCGGGGTGACAGCGCGGTGGCGATGGCGGCGCGGGTACCGGCTGTGATGGTTGCCTTTGCGCTGGTTGCTTGTGCGGGAAGACGTCGAGAGTGAAGGCCGTGTGGATGGCAAACTTGGTCAGCCGTACTGTGCCGGTTCACGCTTCGCTGGTGCGGATGAATTGGCGGTAGAGATTGGCGTAGGTGCCGCCGGCGGCCAGCCCCGACACAGCGTGCCGGGGCTGTGCGCGCCGCGTTCGATGTCCGACCAATGGATGAGTATGGGACTGCAAAACGGTGAAGCTGCGAAGATGAAATCGGGAGCAGTATGCAAGAATCGCCCGCGGCAGCGTCGTCAAGAACGGCTCAGATTTAAATTGGCGGCGTTACGTCCCTTGGATCAGTACATTGCAGCGCGCACCACGTCGATAATCGATTTCTTCCGTGGCTTGCCCTTGAGAATCGGCGGTGGAGGCTCCATCTCAGCCAGCATCCGCACAGGCAACTGCATCAGCTCGTATTCAGCCTGCAACCAGTCATCCATCTCATGCCCCGGCAGGCGCCCGCGCTCCACATACAACTGGTGGGCACGAGCAGCGATCTCCTGGTGAGTCGGGCGTTGGTTCGGCATTTTGGTTGCGTCCTCCTTTCGATGCGTCATTTTCTCTCCTTTTGTCTGACGCAGATGGCGCCACTTTCGCTCAATGTCTTCCAGGATGCAAGCCTTTCCTCAGCGATTGCAGAAGTCCTCCGAAGGAAGCGAATTGTGTTTGGCACCTGTCGTTGGTAGGCTTCGCGACTCGAACAAGTCCCAACGGCAATGAATCCGCAACTGATCGCCACGTTGGTCATCTTGGTCATCGCGATGGCGCTGTTCCTGAGCGAACGCCTCAGCGTTGATCTGGTGGCGTTGCTGGTCGTGACCTCCCTCGGTGCTGCGGGTGTGCTGACGGCAGAGGAGGTATTTCCGCGGTTCAGCCGAGAAGCGGTCATCATTCTCGTAGCGATCTTCATTCTCACCGAAGGTCTGGAACGCACCGGGGTGACCAGCCAAGTCGGAAATTGGCTGCTGCGAATCGCCGGTCGTGATGAAAGCCGGTTGCTGACGGTTGTCATGGTGGCCGGCGCCTTCCTTTCGCTGTTCATGAACAACATTGCCGCTGTCTCGATTCTGTTGCCTGCCGTCTCGGGCGCGGCGCGCAAGGCGGGCGTGAGCAAGTCGCGTGTGTTGATGCCGCTCGCGTTCGCCACCCTGCTGGGGGGCATGGCAACCTTGTTGACCACCACCAACATCGTCGTCAGCGGGCTGCTCCGCGAACAGGGAATTCAAGGGTTTGGGCTGTTCGAGTTCGCGCCCGTCGGACTGCCGCTTGTCCTGTGTGGCATCATCTACATGGTGTTCGTTGGTCGTCAGCTCCTGCCCGCGCCTTCGGCGGTCGAACCCGAACGCGGGAGCCGCCAGACTTCGCTTGACCTGGTAGATCTTTACAGACTCGGCGAGTATCTGTTCCGTGCCTCTGTGCCTGCGGCATCCCCGCTGATCGGAAAGTCGATTCGACAAACCGCGTTCCGCGACACCTACGGCCTGACCGTTGTTGGCATCGACCGCGACGGAAAACTCACGCTTTCGCCATCGCCGGATACTCTCTTGGAACAGGGCAACATCCTTCTTCTCGCCGGTGAAGCGGAGGATCTGCTGTTGCGCGACGCCGGTCAGTCGCTCGAGATCCTGCCGCTTGGCGAATGGCAGGAGCGCGACCTGGAATCGGCGAAGATCGTCGTGGTCGAAGCGGTGTTGTCGCCGCGCTCGGCGGTGATCGGGCAGACGCTGAGCAGCGCGCACTTCCATGAGAAACACGGCATGAACGTCCTGGCGATCTTGCGGGCCGGGCGCAAGATTTACGTTGGCTTGGCCGATTTGCCGCTCCAGTTTGGTGACGCACTCCTGATGCACGGGCCACGGGAACGGTTGCCCGTGCTCCGCGACGATCCCGATCTCATCCTCGTTTCTGAGGCACAGGACGAAGCGCCGCCAGTTGCGGGCAAAGGCAAACTGGCGCTGGCGATCATGATCATTACTCTGGCCGTGGCGACAACAGGGCATTTCCCCATCGCCGAGGTGATGTTGGCGGGAGCGCTGATCATGATTCTGGCGGGTGCGCTGACGATGGACCAGGCGTACCGCGCCATCGAGTGGCGCGTGGTTTTTCTGGTCGCTGGAATGTTGCCGATGGGCATCGCCCTATCGAAAACAGGTGCCGCAGCGCTGATGGCCGATGGACTGATTCACGTCCTCGGCAATGCAGGGCCGTGGGCATTGCTGGCTGGGCTCATGGCTCTGACCATCCTCCTGTCCCAGGCCATGAAAGGCGCGGCGATCGCGACCGTGATGACGCCCATCGCGATTCAGGCGGCGCACGCCATTCACGCCGACCCGCGCGCATTGGCGATGGGTGTGGCGCTGGCGACTTCGATGGCCTTCGTCACACCACTCGGTCATCCCGTGAATATTCTCGTGATGGGCGAAGCGCGCTATCGCTTCCGCGACTACGTGCACGTCGGCTTGCCGCTGACGGTACTGCTGTTTGTGGTCGTGATGGTCATCCTGCCGATCCTCTGGCCGCTGAACCTGAAATGAATCCGTTGCACGATGCCCGGCCTCACGCGCGCGCGGGTGCGATTAAAAGTGGCGGTCAACAACTGGAGCAACGGCCCCTCACCTTGGGGGTGAGGGTTGTGGCTGCTGCCGCCAAGATGGTTGACCGCCAGAAATAATCACACCCCGCGCGCGCCACGAACGTTGAAAAGTGGTACATCTGACGGTAAGCTACGTTGAAGACTATGAGCGAACAACCACTGCCAACTCCTGACGAGATTCAGCGCAAACTGAACGAGTTTATGAAAAAGGAATTCGGCGACCGGGTGGTCTTTGCCGCGCCGCACGCCGAAACCGTGGAGACAACGCCACCGGGCGACGAAACCAAGAAGAAATCCATCGAGTTCGATTTCAATCTCAAACCCAAGGACATCAAAGCGCACCTCGACCGCTTCGCCATCCAACAGGATGCTGCCAAGAAGACCCTCAGCATCGCCGTCTGCGACCACTACAACCACGTCAAAGCCTGCGAGCGCGGCGAGGAACTGCGCGACTACATGAAGCAAAATATCATCCTCCTCGGTCCGACGGGCGTGGGCAAGACCTATCTCATCAAGATCATCGCCGACCTGATCGGCGTTCCGTTCGTCAAAGCCGACGCGACCAAGTTCAGCGAGACAGGCTACGTCGGCGGCGACGTCGAAGATCTTGTTCGGGAATTGGTCCATCGCGCCGACGGCAACGTCCAACTCGCCCAGTACGGCATCGTTTACCTCGACGAGATCGACAAAATTGCCACACCCGTCAACATCATTGGCCGCGACGTCAGCGGCCGCGGCGTGCAGACCAACCTGCTCAAGCTGATGGAGGAAACCGAAGTCCCGCTTCGGTCGCCTACAGACATCCAAGCCCAGCTCCAGGCCGCGTTTGAGTTCCAGCGCCGGGGCAAGGTCAAACGCGAAACCGTCAACACCAAGCACATCCTCTTTATTGTCAGCGGCGCGTTCGACCAACTGCAAGACATCATCCGCCGCCGCCTGCGCGAATCGCACATTGGATTCGGCAGCCACCTCGCCACGGAGGAAATCAGCGAAGCCGATTTGCTCCGCACGGCGCAAACGGAGGATTTCATCAAGTTCGGCTTCGAGCCTGAATTCGTCGGCCGCCTGCCCGTGCGCGTCGTGCTCGACAAGCTGACCGTCGACGACCTCTACAACATTCTCAAACACAGCGAAGGCTCGGTCATCAGGCAGTATGAATCCAGCTTCCGCGCATTCGGCATCGACGTGATCTTCTCCGACGAAGGCCTGCACGCGATCGCCGAACAGGCGGCGAAGGAAAACACCGGCGCGCGCGGCCTGCTCACGACCTGCGAACACGCCCTGCGCGAGTTCAAATACGAGTTGCCATCTTCCTCGGTGCGCCAGTTCGTCGTTACACGGGCGCTGGTCGAACAGCCCGCAGCCGAGTTGCAGCGCATCCTCCATGAGCCGGACTACGAAAAACGCCAGCTTATGCGACAATTCGTGCGCGAGTTCGAGCGCAAATTCGAAGAGAAACACAAACTCAAGATCAGCTTCCCCGACGACGCGGAGGAGGAAATCCTCAACCGCGCCTTCGCCGCGCAGAAGTCCGTGACCGACCTCTGCACCGAGTTGCTCAAGGACTACCAGTTCGGCCTCAACCTCATCAAAACCAACACCGGTCAGACCGAGTTTGTGCTTCCGAAGTCCGCGCTGGCCGACCCCGACAAATTCCTCAGCGACTGGGTCGTCTCCAGCTACCGGAAAGAGCCATAGCGACTCGTCAAGCGGATTTTCGAGTTTTCAGAGTCGCTGGCGCCTTGTAAACTGGCCGCATGAAAATCGAGCATGTTGCTTTCAACGTCCCGGATCCCGTCGCCATGGCGAAATGGTACGAGGCCAATCTCGCGATGCGCACCGTGCGGAGCTTTGGTCCACCAACCCATACGCGTTTCGTGGCAGACGTGCGCGGGCAAACGATGATTGAGATCTACAATAACCCGAAAGCGCCCGTGCCCGATTACCGAGTGGTGAACCCGCTTGTGTTGCACCTCGCGTTCGCGGTGGACGACATGTCCGCCACCCGTGCCCGACTTCTGCGAGCCGGCGCGACCGCCGACGGTGAGATGACGGTCGCCGACAACGGCGACGAACTGGCCATGCTCCGCGATCCGTGGGGATTCGCCGTCCAACTCGTCAAACGCCGCGCCCCGATGTTACCCAAAAGGTGAAGCCAGGAAGTTCTCGCAGGAGCGGTTTTCAGCCGCGACTGGGGAATCCCCTTTCATCACGAAGGTCTTTGGTAGGGCGTGACCGCCGGGCGCGCCGCCAATTCGTCTCCGTGGGAGCGATTCCCGCGCTGTCCTCCCAATCTTCTCGAAGAATCTCTTTCGGCTCACCGGCCTCCAGCGTCTTTCTTGGGCCTCGCTTTCCCGTCAGCTTCTCCGAGGGCCTGCATCGGTTTACTCCACATCCCAGAACTGGATTTCTCGCCGTCACTGTACGCCACGTAGTCCACCAGTACCTTCTGGCCGAACCAGTAGCATTTCTCGGTGCCCCGCGGCGACTTGCGCCCCGGACCATAGTATTTCTCCAGGTAGTTCAGCAGTGCCACGCTATTTGTCTTCCCCTCCGCATTGACGGTCACGTTCGCCAACTTCCCCTTGTAAAAGCCATACTCGATAAGCTTTAGCTTTGCCCCGCCAAGTTCCAAGCTCTCCTCTTTCCGAGTGTAGAACTTCAAGTCTCCGTCGTCTTCGACAAGCGCCATTCCCTTGCAGGTTTCAATTGGCTGCTCGAACTCCAGGTCGCGAAACCCGTAGCGCGAGTCCAAGTAAGCCAGTGAACCCGGCTTTGGCTGTGCGGCATCTTGCGCGTTGGTGAGTTGGGCCAACAAAAGCGGGAACAACACGACGATCTTGAATCTCATACCAAGGCCTCTTTCAGGCTCGAGTTAATGCTAGTGGGTCAGCCGATTTGCCGCAAGATGTTTCGGGGTGTGACCACCCACACGGGCGCATCTGAACACTACCACCGACATGGCTCACAGCCGCCGGGCTGGTTGTAGCCGCGAGCCTGCTCGCGGCCTTTGCGATGGCCGATGGGGTACGACTCACCGCGAGCAGGCTCGCGGCTACAATCCGGTGGCAGTAACGAGATGCGCTCAGCGATGGTGGCAACCGTAGTTGAATCTCGAGTTGTTTGATGTATGAGTATCCAATCTATCAATCTCTTAAGTCCTCCCATCTAGCGCTTGAAAATCACGTACTTCCGCAACACGAAATTGATCATCAAGGACACAACCACATTGGCGCCGAACGCCACGGTCGTCGTAATGCCGAACCGGCCGATGAGAAAGCCCATCAGCGCGCTGCCGATGAACGTACTGATACCGGATACGAGATAGAAAAATCCGATTTCAACCACGCGATGGTGTCGGCCGGATTCGAACACCCAAACGATGTTGATCAGATAAGCCGTCAGATTGGAAAAGATGAAGGCGATCACGTTATCGATGACCGAATTGCGTGCGCGGATGGCATCCGACACAGTGGCGACGCGCAAGTGCAACAAGCCGGCGAACACATCGTGCTGATTCAGAGCCGGCAGAAGCTTGAGCGCGCAGAAATAGAACAGGCACACGTGCACTGCCGTGGCAATCGCGCCAGCGATGGCGTACTTGATGAATTGAACCAGCGGGCTGTGCTGGCGTCCTTTGAACTGCCTCAGAAAGCTTCGCATTGGTTATCTGGCGTTCTTCAACCCCGCCGATTCGCGCCATCCTAGCCTGAATATTTTACATCTGCCAGAAGTTAGTCGTGAAATATCCACCTCGGGAGCACGGCGCTCCCGAGGCCGACACACTCTGTGCGTCGGGGCTGCCCCGACCATTCGGCAGCTTTCGCCGAATTGTCGGTCCTGCGGAAGCATATCTCACACGGGCGTGTGAAATATGCGGGCTAGTTCCCCGGCCGCAACCGGGGCAAGGCTTTCGTGGGAGCCCCGACGCACCCATGCGACCGGCCCCGCAGAAACCGGGAACATCAGCGCTCACCCCAGAGGCACAACGCCGCATAGCCGCAACCAAAATCCCCCTCACCCGTCCGTGTAAACGACGACCCATCCGGCCTCTCCCCCATACGACAGGGGCGAGGCGATCCCCTCTCCTGTGCCGTGTGCGGGAGAGGGTCAGGGTGAGGGCCAAACTCCTTGTCCGGAAAACAAGATTTCGACGGATAGTAGTAGCATCCGCAGAGAGCCTGCAATTCACCAAGAATTCTCGCGCGAGTCCCGACGCGCCCTCGGGGCGACCGGGCTCCTTCGCCGGGCACCCTCGTTGCCGAGATGCTCCCCTTTCCAAGAGAAGAGCGCAGCCGCTATTCAGTTCATCTAGTCGTGAATGCGGGTTTGTTGGTCATTCATCGACCGCTGATTCACGGCTGCGCTCCTGAACTCTACCTTTCGCCTCACGGCACCAACACACGGACGCGATAGTACCGCGCGGGCGCGTTGGTCGCACCACCGACTTCCACCATGTTGGTGATCACGCCTAGGCCGGTCCCGCCGCTGAGGACATTGGTCTGGCCGGTGTTCACGAAGTTGTTCGTGTAGCTCCCATTGGCCGTGCCGGTCGTGAACTCCAATACGTTCGTGCGGGAGGCAGGCCCGCCCGGGTACGTGCTGTCGCCATTGGCACCCAGATACGTCACCCGCATGTCGTTGTTCGTCCTCGCTATGCTGATGATGTGCAAGTAGGCGGCACTGTTGGTCGCGTTGAAGCCGGCCAGGAACTCGTTGGTGTTGCTCATGCCGTCACCGTCGGGATCCGCATTGGCCGCCGCCTGCGCACAGCCGATGCAGTTGAAGTACTGCTGCTGCCAGGCTTCCCACGCCGTGAGCACCCAGATCAGATTCGGCTGTCCGTTCGTGCTAATACCGCAAGAAGAAGCGCTGTCAACGATCTGAGTGACCGAATAGTGGCCGGCCGCGCTGTACGTATTCGTCACGGTGGTCGGTGCGGCGTTGGTCGCCGCGTGGCCATCACCGAACGTCCAAGTGACGCTGGCGATTGTGCCGGTCGAGTTGTCAGTGAAGATCACCTGCAGCGGCGCTGGGCCGGTCGTCGTGGTGGACGTGAAGTTGGCCCACGGAGGCTGCGACACCACGGTCACAGTAAAATCGCAACTGGCACTGCAGCCCGTGTTGGTGTCAGTCGCCACGCAATGTACCGTTGTGGTTCCCGGGTAAAACGGCCCTGGGGACGGCGGCGTGCATACGACGGTCCCGTTGTTTCCGCATAGATTCGTGG
>JBEKFI010000083.1:0-14867 GCA_050013395.1 Verrucomicrobiia bacterium
ATTGTCGGGTGGTCCGGCAACCAAAGCGTCACACTGGAGGACCATTTTTATAAGTGGTATCCGTATTCGCAATGAAAAAAGGTTTCACCATTGTAGAGGTATTGGTTGCGCTCAGCCTGTTCACCATCATTCTCGCCATTGCCGTCGGAGGATTCGCGAACGCCCTCCATGCGCAGCGCGAGGCGGCGCTGCTCATCGCCGCGCAATCCAATGCGAGCATCGCCCTGGAACAAATGGCCCGGGAGATCAGGACCGGATATCACTTTTGCGTTGGTGCGAAATGCGGCTCGTCGGTATGCACGTCCGATGGCAATCGCGAGACATGCACACTCCTTGATTTCGTGAACGCCGAGGGAAGCGGCATCCAATATTCCCTGGCGAACGGCGCTCTTGTGAGAAACGCAGGGGGTGGGAATGGTGCGGCGGAACCGCTCACGAGCGGTAACGTTACGGTCAAGTACCTGATCTTCACGCTGTACGGCAATGCGATCAACGACCTCAAGGAACCCTGTATCATCATCAGCGCGTCGGGCATGGCCGAAGCAGGCCGCATCCTTCACCACCTCAAGAACAACATCGAGGACGCGCGCAACACCATCCTCATCGTCGGTTGGTGCGCGCAACATACACTGGGCGCCCGGCTGGCCAGCGGCGACAAACTGGTGAACATCTTCGGTGAACCGTATCGAGTCCGCGCCCATGTCGAGACGATCAACGCTTTCTCGGGACATGCCGACCACACCGAACTGCTCGCCTGGGCAAAGGGTGTCAGTGGTTCATTGGGAAAGATCTTCATCGTCCACGGCGAAGAGCCAGCCGCCACCACGTTCGCCGCCGACCTCCGCCAAATGCACCGCCAAGCCAACGTCCGCGTGCCCGAGTTTCAGGACAGCGTGGAGTTGTAACGGTTATTCTTCAACCGGATTTACTCGTAGGACTTCGAACTTCTCTTTATATGTGTCCGCGTGCATGTGTCCACGAACGCAGGCGTAAAGCCTGCGACTACAGGTTTTGTCAGGCGGTCTGAAGACAAGACGCCTCGCTTGCGCGAGGCGTCCTCGATGAGTTAAAACTCGGACTTAGAGGCTTTGCTTCAAGCCTTGACCGGCACTGAAGCGCACGGTCTTGGACGCTTTGATCTGGATTTGCTCGCCCGTCTTGGGATTGCGTCCGATGCGGGCCGCCCGCTTGCTCACTCGGAATGTGCCGAAGCCGACCAGTTGAACCTGTCCGCCGGCCTGCACACCCTTCTTGATCGCGTTCAATACCGCATCCAGCGCCCGCTCGGACGCCGCCTTGCTCATATCTCTGCCCAATTCCCTCTGCACAATCTCTACCAGTTGCGCTTTATTCATAAGTGCTCCTTCTGCGAAATGGTTTCGCTTTGGCATGTCCCATTGTTACCAATTTGTTGACCCATCGCACCTTTTTCTGCCAGAGAGAAAGCTCGGCGTCAACGAAATTCGCGCGGTTTCCGCATCAGACTTCGTTCGTCTGCGGCAAAAACATCTGTTGAAATCCGCGCGGCCAGTAGCGTATAAGTTGTCGGTACGCAGATGAAACCGACGGATTTACGGGGTATTCTCCATTACATTCCCCAGTTTCGCGACCGCGTGTTCATTATTGCCATCGACGGCGCGGTCGTGGCTGACGACAATTTCGGTAATCTTCTGCTTGATGTCGCGGTTCTGCGCAGTCTGAATATCCGCATCGTCATCGCTCACGGCGCAGGGCATCAAATCAAGCTACTCTCGCAGAAACTGACCGAGCCGATCACCAACTCCGATGGAGCGGGCGTGACGGACGCCGATACGTTGCGAATCGCGATCATGGCCGCCAATCAGGTCACACACGAGATTCTGGAAGGATTGTCGCTGAATAATATTCGCGGCGCGCACACCAATTGCATCGAGGCCGTTCCGCTCGGCATCCTCAAAGGCGTCGATCAGCAACACACGGGCAAGGTGCATCAGGTCGATGTCGAAATGCTGCGGACGCTGCTCGACAAGGGAATCGTCCCTGTCATTCCCCCGCTCGGCTTCGACGGCAACGGGCACACGTATCGGGTGAATTCAGACTCGGTGGCTGTTGAAGTGGCGCGAACGCTGGGTGCGGTGAAGTTGATGCTCATCACCACCCACGACGGGCTGGAAATCGATGGCAAACTCATCTCGCAAATGTCCGTGCAGGAACTCGATGCTGTCATGAAAATCTCCAGCGATAAGATTCCGCCCGAGCTGATTTCGAAAGCGCAACACGCACTGCGCGCATGTCAGGATGGAGTCCCGCGCGTTCACATCATCAACGGCCAGGTTGACGAAGGCCTGCTGGCCGAAGTGTTCTCCAACGAAGGGATCGGCACACTGATCTATGCGAACGAATATCAGGCGATCCGCCAAGCCACGCGGAAAGATATCCGCCACATCATGACCCTGATCAAGCCGTCGATCCAAGGCGACCAACTGTTGAAGCGCACGCGCAGCAGCGTCGAAAAACACATCAACGAGTATTACGTGCTCGAAATCGACAACAACGTTGTCGGCGTCGTCGCCGTTCAACCCTATCCCGCGGAAAAGAAGGCGGAGTTGGCCTGCCTGCAGGTCAATCCTGCTCACGAGCACCGCGGCATCGGCACCAAGCTCGCCGTGCGCGCGGAGTCGCTGGCGCGCGATCTGGGAGCGGAAGCCATTTTCTGCCTGTCGACTCAGGCGTTCACTTTCTTCCAGCACAAGCTCGGCTACCGTGAAGGAACAGTGGACGATCTTCCGCCGGCTCGGCGGGAGAAATACGAACAGAGCGGACGCAATGCGAAGATTCTGGTGAAGAACGTCACAGCACCCTCACCTGCGGCCGCCGCACCGCCGCGCGAACCTGCGCTGTCGTCCTCGCCAGCCTAGCTGGTGTGGGCGTGGTCGGCGCTAATCGCCGAACTGCACTCGCGACCGTCCGCTCCGGGCACTGGCACCCACCACGGCCGACTGGACTGAGGAAGTTCCGATCTGACTCACGATCTGGTTCCACTCGCTCATGATCTGCTGGTGTGACGTTTCCAGGCGGGCGATCATCACCAGATCGCGGTTGACTTCGTTGATGCGAAACGCGAGACGATTGTTGATCTCCGTCCGCTGGGTCTGCAGCTCTTTGAGTTGATTGCCCAGCGCCATCAGCCGTTCCTGCAAAGCGGCCAACTCCGGATGCCCGGCCTTGGCTGGTCCGGCAGAAGGTTTCGCTTCAGATGCAACGGTTGAGGGTGAAGCCGATGCAGGTTGAGACTGCGCGAAGGGAGTTGATGAAGCTCGTTTCGGCGGGACGACGACGTTCATACGGCATTGGGGACAATCAACAATCAACCCCTGCGCCGCTTCGTCCACAACCAGACTTTTCCCACATGCCGGGCATTCAAAGGTGATGTCGCGCGAAGTGATCGCGGCGAAGCTGAGCTTCTGGGTCTTATCGTCAACGCTGGCCATTTGCTTCTTCCCCGCGATTATATTGCCGATGACCGAATCGCTTTGCAAGCCCGAACAGTCGTGCTAGCATCGGATCACTTTGCAGGGCAAATGTTCCAATATCATTGTCGGCTGCTGCGGCTTCGCTGGGGCGCAGAAGAAATATTTCCAGACGTTTCGCTTTGTCGAAATCGATTCCAGTTTTTATCAACTCCCCAGACTCGAAACGGCCGCCCGCTGGCGCGCTGCGGCACCGAAAGATTTTCAGTTTGCCATGAAAGCCTGGCAGGTCATCACGCATCCCGCGACCAGTCCGACGTACAAGCGCACGCGGATCGATCCGCGGGATCGGGAGCACTGCGGCCATTTTGGTTTCAACCCGACGATTCGCTGGGCGTGGGACGAGACATTTGCCGTGGCGAAGGCGCTCGGCGTCATCCTGGTGTTGTTTCAGTGCCCGGCGAGTTTCCGCCCAACGTCTGGGAATGTCGCCAATCTGAAAACATTCTTCGAGAGGGCCAAACGCGGCAGATTCTTCATGGGCTGGGAACCGCGCGGCGAATGGGACGCGGAATTGGTCGCCAAGTTGTGTCAGGAACTTGACCTGATCCACGTGGTCGATCCATTTAAATCTCCGCCCGCCAGGAGAGGGAAGATTCAATACTTCCGCTTGCACGGGATTGCCGGCGCGCAGCATCGCTACACCAATCACGAACTGCAGCGACTCAAAGAATTCTGCGCCGGGAAAACGCCGGCCTGCTGCGCGTTCAACAATCTGACGATGGCCGCCGACGCCCAGCGGTTTATGAAGCTGTTGTAGCCGCGTCCCGCCGTGGCGGGATTCGCGGCTACAAAGATTCGCCAAAGTCGAATGCTTCGAATATCTGCAGCCGCGCGTCGGGCTCGCGCCAAGCCTGCGGAGGCAGCCCCGCCTTCAAGCACACCATCTCCAACGTCTTCTGCGCGTCCCAACCGTACTCCTGCGCTACCTTCGGGAGCAGCAAACCGTGCCGAAAACCTTTCTGGATGATGATACCGTGGCGCTGCGGGTCAAACAGTTCCGGTCGTGGCAACTCGTGCGGCGGCTCAAGGACGGAAATCTCCAAACGAACTTCGGGAAGTTCTTCGGCTTGCAGCGGCGGGAAGCGCGGGTCCTCAAGTGCCGAGGCGACTGCTACCGCAATCACGTTGTCCCACAGCCGCCGATTGAAATCCATGTTGCCGATGCAGCCGCGCAGTTCGCCGCGCTTCTTGATCGTCACAAACGCTCCGTGCGGCGAACTCAAGCCCGGCGTCAGTTCCGCGTCGGGTACCTCGAATGGTTGCTCGCCGCGCACGGCGGCCTCGATGGTCTGTCGCGCCCACCGCAACAGCTTCTGCTGTTCCGCGTCCGTCAGAAACGAGGAGGTGTTCACATCAGTATCTTAGCGCGGCTTCGGAAAAAATTCCATCGGGGAAAGCGTCTTTGGGTCGGGACAGAAATCTTCAATGCCGAGCGGCACATCCTCGACCCGCATCGGAAAGTATTTGCCCGTCGCCGTCGCGCAGACCTGGCCTGCGGCATCGCTGAGTTCGCCCTCGGTGAAACAGAGTGTCTTTTGTTGGCGCGTCAAGCGCGCGACCAAGAGATAGCTCTGCGCCACATCGACTTTCTTCTGGTAATGGACGCTCAACTCCACCGACACGTGGAATTGTTTTTTGGCGTATGCCGCGGCCCAAAACATGGCCTCGTCCAACGCGCTGGCGATAATGCCGCCGTGGACCATGCCTTTGTAACCGGCATGATGCGGTTTCGGGCGGAAGTCAGCGTGAATCTCGCCGTTCTCGGTACGGAATTTCAATTGCAGACCGTGCTGGTTGCTTGCGCCGCACACAAAGCAGTCGCGCGTGTAGGGCAGATGTATCGCGCTCATTGGACAAACCGCGCAACGGTCCGGCCCAACAGGTAAATCAGAAACCAGCAGGGCAACGCAAAAATCAGGATCGCCGCCATGTTCGGCCAACTCCACCCAACCCCCGCCAGCCCTGCCTGCATCGGATAGAACGTGATGATAAAGTAGCAGGAGAAACGCGTGTGCCCGAGGATCTCGCACAGCGCTTTGTCTTTCTTGCGGATGCCGAGGACGATCGCGAACACGCCGAGCCCGATCGCGCTGCCCGCCACGATCCACGGCAAGACTTTGAATTCGAAGATGCCTTTCTGCGACAGATGCCGCGCCCAACTCAACCCCGCCCAGAGCAGGGTAAACCCGTTGCCCACAGTGTGACCGAATGACACCTTGCCCTTGTACAGTTCACCAAGGATCAAGCTGGTGTAGATGGGCAGGATCGGCCACGCCGTCCCGAGATTGTCGAACGGCACGACGAGCAAATGCACGAATCGAGCGAGATAACCTTCCAACGGCACAGCCTCCTCCTTGCGCGCCACTTGTAGCAAAACCGCATGCGCGGAGCAAGCAAAGGTTGCCGCAAGCGAGCCGGCGCGGTATATTTCGAACGTGATTCTAGAGATCGTCAAATGCGGCCATCCTGCTTTACGGCAAAATGGCAAACGCATCGATCTCGTCACATCGGAGATCAGGCAGTTGGCCTCTGACATGATTGAAACGATGCACGCGGCGAATGGCGTGGGGCTCGCGGCTCAGCAAATCGGCCGGGCCATCAAGCTCACCGTGCTCGACGTGAGAGACACGGAACGCCCTTCGGAAATGATCGTCGACGGAAAGCCGCAGGACTTCGCCTCGTTCATGCCGCTGGCGTTGCTCAATCCCACCATCACGCATTCGGATGGCGAAGCGATTGCGACGGAAGGCTGCCTGAGCGTGCCCGAAATCAGCGCTGAGATCCGACGCGCCGCGCGGATCACCGTCCAAGCGCAGACGCTCGACGGCCAATCGCTCGCTTTCGATTGCACCGGCCTGCTGGCGCGTGCCGCTCAGCACGAAGTGGATCACCTCAACGGCATCCTGTTCATCGACCGCATGGACGCCGCCACGCGCGCCAGCATCTCGGGCAAGCTCAAGAAGATGCAGAAGGAAACCCGCTCCAAAATGGAGAAGCCCATCAGGACGCGACGCGCCCTCGCGAAACTCTGACCGTTGATTTCTCAATCGCAGGCCCCTCACACAATTTGTCGTCATGAATTTTGCGCGCACCGTCATCCACCTCTGTTCAAGTTTCTGGAGTTACCGCGAGGTACGGGATCTGCCCGTGACTTCGTCGGTCAGGTATCTGCTGAAATTGATGGCCGTCCTGGCCTTGGTGCTGATGGCCGGCTTCTTTGTTCCCTGGGCGATTGAAGGGTGTAATAAGTTTGTCCAGCGATTCGACAACGGCCGACCGGCCTTCTTTGTACGAGACGGGCATGTGATCACGAGCGCGCAGCAGCCGGCCCGCTGGGGCGACGCTGATCTGCTTTTCATCTTGGACACAACCGGCAAGGTCACCAAGCCCGACCCGATCGCGCTTCGAGGCATCCTCTTCGCCACTGACAGCTTCGCGTTCTGGACCAAGACCACGAACGCTCCCAATGCCGCCGTCTTCAGCCGGGAACAAAAGCTGGCGGGCTTTCCCGATGGAACCGTGAACGGCGATTACATCCGGCACCTGATCAATGCCACTCTGTGGGTTGCACTTCCCCTCCTATGGGTGCTGCTGATTCTCGTCGGGACGCTGACCTGTCTGCTGCAAGCGTACTTGTTCTCAATCGCGGCGTCGTTCCTGGAACGCGGCATGCCGTCCCCGATACACATGAACCAACTGCTCAACATCGCCATCCACGCGGTCACTCCTGCCGCCATCATCGTCACAGCCTACACCGCCATGCGGTTGGAAAACTTGGACCTCTGGCTGCTGTACCTCGTGGCCTACGGCATTTTCCTCATCGGCGCCACCAACGCCTGCCGGGACCACACCGCCTCGGAACCACGCGAGAACGACCTGTTGTAGCGGCGCGTGACCATGCCTGGGTTGTGGCTGCTGTAGTTACACACCGGTATTGTAGCCGCGAATCTCATTCGCGGGTAGTCCCGCCGCGAAAACGTTTCGCGGCTACAAATCTACTTCCCGGTTTTGCCCCGGATGCCGGGCTCGGTAAGATCGCTCCGCCCGCCGCCGCTTCTCGTGGGAGCAGCATTTCCTTCGACCGACTCAGGACAGGCTCTGCCGCGACCGGCGTCCGCGTTGATCCGCTGTAGATTCAGAACTTCTTGAAATGGAAATCGTCGTGGAGTCTTTGGCGGATATATCGCCTGGCGATATATCAGTGCGACGCTCACGACAAATGCGAACGGTTGATCCGTGAATGAGTGTGCCGAGTGGAGATCTAACCTCGTCGACCCCGGCTACGATTCCTACGGCACGGTTGTCGTTTTGCGGCAATGAAGGGCGAATTCTACCGTGTTTTTTATTTTTGTTTGCACATCATTACGGTCTATTTGTTTGCTGTGTCTTTTGAATTGCCGTTCGATCAACATAGGAAGTTCTGCCTCCGTCTGAAACCCGCCAATCTTCTTTGGCCAGTTCAAACACAACATTGTCTTCTTGGTAGTGACAGAATCCGGTAAGATAGCACTCGTGAAATAACGCACCACATAGCTTGCGAGCAGTTTTCGATTATCAGGGTCGGACTCCGCTAATATTTGGTTGAAAACAGACGCTGCATTTGGAGTTAAAACACATCCAGTCCACTTTTGCTTTTCAGCCCACTGTTGCGCCTGGACTAGTGGCTTCCCGGCAAAAAGCGGCGGATGCGCGTGCACGTAAAACGTTCCGAACGAGATCGCCGCACGTACCGGTAATCCTGCACCTAAGAAACGAATAAAAAGACTTTTCGTCAGATGTAAGAAAGTGGCAATTCTGAGGCGAGCCTTCCAAATGGCTTCTGCCTGTACAGGTAAAGTCAAAAGCACTGTATCAGCAAAAACAACCCACTTTGTGTGATGCTGCACCTCAAGCAGAACAGTTTTCTCCTCCTGCATGTCCGGCGGTACATGAGCGATGATGTTGTTTTTGAACTCGCCGATGACCTCCTGTTCTGCTTCTGCAATAACTTCTTGAATCACTTTTATGCAGTAGGCCAAATCATTGTTCGAATCTAAGAACTCCTTGTATCCCAGAACATCAAACCACCCGACCAACCCGGTCTGAATCTCATTATTCGTGCTCATCACTAACTTGAACTCCTTCTGCTTGACGAAACAACCCCACACCCAATACTACTTGAACAGTTCGGGTTGAGGTTCTTGGCCCGTTGAAAGGCATCACGCACCTCATCCGTCCGGCGTGCTTCGTCGTAGGCTACGCCGAGGTTGTACCACGCCTTGACCACCACTTTTGATCGTACCCCAAGCCGGACGGAGGATTGTGAAGAGTGGAGATCTGACCCCGGCGGCGCCCCCGGCGACATACCTTATCGAACCCAGTTCCGCAAACTTTCTGAGAGTTTGCGGCCCTCCTTGGGATCGAGCTTCTCGACTTTGCGGGCTGCCTCCCAAGCTTTTTCCTCCTGGCCCAATTCCATATAGCAGGCAGCAAGACCAACCCACGCTTGAATTTGATTAGGGTCGATTGCGACAGCTCGTTTTCGGGAGTCGATTGATTCGGGGAAATTTCGGCTCATCCCGTAGGCCGCACCAAGCTGCGTCCAGTAAGCAGCTATCCCGGGTTGTAGTCTCACTGCTTGTCGTAAGGCCGCAACAGAATCCTCGGGTTTCTTCTGTTTCGAGTAAATATACCCCAAAAGAAACCAGGCCTTATCATCATCCGGGTTGATCTTTATCGCCTGCTGGCCGGCTGAAATTGCGGAATCATAGTCCTTCTGTAGCCAGTGGGCAGTGGCAAGCGCTGACCATAAATTGGAGTTGCTGCGGTTTAGTCGTATCGCCTGTACGTAAGCTGTGATAGCATCGCTAACGAAGCCCAAGCGTTTGTGAACGTCTCCCAGTGCCCAATAAGCCAAGTAGTTTTGAGGGTATCGTTCTACAAGTCTCTGAGCAAGTTTGAGCAATTCCGAAAAGTTTCCTCCATCAATGGCTGCGGCAAGACCTCGCAAATCAGGGTCAGAGTAGATGGCCTCGTCACCACTGCTTGCTGATTGCTGTAGCGGTTGCAACCTGGTGGACGGCTGGACTTTCAAAAAGAGTCGGGTCGCACACTCAACAGGCACCGCAAGATTCAGGGCTTGCCCGCCACGCAATAGTGCAGAGGCTATGCCGATAACTTCGCCTTTGGCGTCCAGCACAGGTGAGCCGCTGGAACCGGGTGAGATTGCGGCGGTGATTTGGAGAAGTCGTATGTCGCCCATTAACTCGCGCACGGCCGAGACGATGCCTTCCGACAACGTTCCTTCAAGCCCGAGCGGGCTGCCGATGACGGCAATGCGAGTGCCGACTTCGATCTTCTCTGTTTCGCCAAGGGGCAGGAAAGGAAGGTCTTTGCCTTTGAGCTTCAACAGCACGAGGTCGTTCTTCGGATCGTCTGCTAAAACGCCTTCGATGGGGAATAGTCCACCGTTCTCCGCTTTCGCAACGGCACTCGCTGCTTTTTCGATGACGTGATGGTTGGTGATGAGTTTGCCGTCGCTGGAGACAAGGAAGCCGGTGCCGGTGGCGATTTCTTTGCCGTTGGCGTCGGACACCACCAGCAGCATCACCGCCGGTCGCGCCTTCTTGGCGAGCGCTTTGAGGTCAATCGTCTCCGTCTCCGCGCGAACGGTGGTGGGTTGATGGGCGAACAGGAACGCAAGCCCAACCAGCAGAACCCCCAGCCCCGAAAAATTCGGGGCAAGCCTGAGCAGTTTCATGGTGGCAGGATAGGAAGATTGCCCCGCCTTTACAAGCCGAACCGCGCCGACGCCTACTCCGCCGCGTCGGTCAACTTAATCAGCTTCTCCGAGACGGTGCGTGGGCCTGCTTGAGTTGTGGCTGCTTGTAGTCACGCGCTGGTATTGTAGCCGCGAATCTTATTCGCGGCCAGTCCTGCCGCGAAAACGTTTCGCGGCTACAAATCTACCCCACGCCATTGCCCTTGATGCCCGGCTCGGTGAGGGTGCGGAGATTGAAAATCTTGTCGAGTTGTTTTTCGCTGAGGCCAGAGATCTCGCGGGTAATTTCGCGGACGGTTTTGCCGGTCTCGCAGGCTTTCTTGGCGATGGCGGCGGCTTTGTCGTAGCCGATCACTGGTGCCAGTGGCGTGCACATGGCGAGGCTCTGCTCAACCAGCGATTCGCAGCGTTCATGATCGGCTTCGATGCCTTTGACGCATTTGTCGGCAAAGTTGCGGGCGGACGCGGCAAGAAGGTGTGTGCTCTCCAGCATTTTAGTGGCGATGAGCGGCATCCCGACGTTTAGCTCGAAGAAACTCTGCAAGCCGCCGAGCGTGACGGCGAGGTCCGCGCTGATGACCCACAGGCAAACTTGAATCATGCTTTCGGCAATCACCGGATTGACTTTGCCGGGCATGATCGAGCTGCCGGGTTGCACGGCGGGAATTTTAAGTTCGCCGATGCCGCAGCGCGGGCCGCTGCCGAGCAGCCGAATGTCGTTGGCGATCTTCGCAAGACTGACGGCGATGGTCTTCAGGTGGCCGCTGGTTTCGACGCAGGCATCGCGCGCCGCAGCGGCTTCGAAATGATTGCGCGCCTCGGTCAGTTTGACTTTGAGTTCGTCGGCCAGCTTGGCGATGGTCTTCTTCGGGAAATCGGGATGCGCATTCAATCCGCTGCCGACCGCCGTGCCTCCGAGCGGAAGTTCACTGAGCACTTCCACGGCGCGTTTGGCGCGGGCGATCCCGTTCTCAACTTGTGCCGCATAACCGGAGAATTCCTGCCCCAACCGCACGGGCGTTGCGTCCTGAAGATGCGTCCGCCCGATCTTCATCACGTCGTCGAACTGCTTCGCCTTCTTGGCGAGTGCGCCGTGCAAATGCTGCAATGCGGGAATCAATTCCTCCTGAATCGCTTGAATAGTGCTGATGTGGATCGCCGTCGGGAAGACGTCGTTGCTGGACTGGCAGAGGTTGACGTGGTCGTTGGGGTGGACGGGCGATTTGTCGCCGCGTTTGCCGCCGAGCAATTCGTTAGCGCGCGAAGCGATGACTTCGTTGACATTCATGTTGGTCGAAGTCCCTGAGCCAGTCTGAAAAACGTCGACGGGGAACTGCCCGTCGAGTTTGCCATCGACGACCTCGGTCGCCGCAGCGACGATGGCGTCGGCGACTTTCTTGTCAATCAAGCCGAGTTCCAGATTCGTTTTCGCGGCGGCGCGTTTGATGCGGCCCATCGCGTGGATGAATCGCGGC
The DNA here is from genome assembly GCA_050013395.1 of Verrucomicrobiia bacterium. Classification (GTDB taxonomy): domain Bacteria; phylum Verrucomicrobiota; class Verrucomicrobiia; order Palsa-1439; family Palsa-1439; genus JBEKZD01. Next base: position 11,748 of record JBEKFI010000083.1, read on the forward strand.
GGCAGCGGCCAGCCGCTGATCGGGAAATTGGTGATCGCCCGCTGTGTCTGCACGCCGTAGTAAGCCTCCGCCGGAACTTCCAACGGGCCCATCGAGTCCTTCTCGATGCGCGTGCTCATTTGGCTATCTTCTGGATTAGCCGCAGCACGTTGCCTTCTGTGTCCTCAAACTCGGCGAGCCAGAAACCGTATTCCTGGCGCGGCTCATACCGAAACTTCGCGCCCAACTTCTTGAGTCTGTCAGTGTAGTGTTGGATATCATCCACGTCGAAGCTGAATTCGACCGGGCCACCGCCCAGACGCGCGCGTTCAACATTCATAGAATCCACCTCGTGCAACGCCAAATGTGAGCCGTCGCCAACGGCATATTCGACCCACCACTTGGCGTCCATAACGGGTTTGCCGAGATCAAAGGCAGCCTCGTAGAATTTCCGCATCTTCTCCAGATTCAAAACGTAAAGAAAAACCACGTTGATCCGATTAAGCTTGGCCATAGAGTCCTCCTAATTAAGTTGGAATATCTTAGCAGCTTTCACCGCCGATTCAACCAGTGGACGCTGGAAAATGCCCAGCCCGATGATCGCCACCATACACACGTACAGCGCCGCGCGCATCGGCTTGGTAACGGGAATCGGTCCCGCATTCGCGGGATCCTCTGCCTCCTGGATGTATATCGCCTTCGCGACGCCTAGGTAGAAATACAGCGAGATGATCACCGCCGCCGCACCGATTCCCGCCAGCACGTAGTAATGCCAATCAGTCTGCGCCCGCTCAATTACCGCCGCGAACAATTGAAACTTGCCAAAGAACCCGCTCAACGGCGGCACGCCCGCCAGCGACATCATCGCCAGAAACAGCGCGAGACCTAGAATCGGCGAACGTTTGCCCAACCCCGAAAAACTCGAAATCTCGTCGCTGCCCGTCGCGTTCGTGACGGCGACGATGGCGAGGAACGCGCAGAGAGTTGTGAACGCGTACTGGCCGAGATAGAAGAGCACCGCACCCGCGCCCAACGCGTTCACCGCCGCCACGCCCATCAACATGTAACCCGCATGGCCTATGGAGGAATAACCGAGCAACCGCTTGATATTGCGTTGCGGGATCGCGCCGAGATTTCCGTAAAGCAACGTCGCGCTCGCCAGCACCAGCAGCAGCGCGGCCCAACTTCCCTGCACGGGCAGTAGCCCAGCAAAGAGCACCCGCAACAGCAACGCGAATCCCGCCGCCTTGCTGCCCACCGCGAGGAACGCGGTCACCGGCGTCGGCGCGCCCTGATACACGTCCGGGACCCAAATCTGGAACGGCACGCTCGCAATCTTGAATCCGAGACCCGTCAACACAAGCAGCATCCCGAAAGTAAAGGCGGTGGAGGGTGGAGCGTTGAGCGTGGCAAGTTGAGCGTTGAGCGTTGTGAAATTTGTTGTCCCCGTCGTCCCGAAGATGTACGCAATGCCGTACACCGTGAACCCGCTCGAAAGCGCACCGAGTATGAGATACTTCGTGCCCGCCTCCAGCGACTGAACTTGTCGCCGCAGATAGCTCGCCAACACGTAAAACGTGATCGTCACGAGTTCCAGCGAAACGAACAGCAAAATGAAATCATTGACCGACGCGATCAGCAGCATCCCCGTTGCGCAGAACATCAGCAGGGCGTAGAACTCGGCCACGCCTGCCACGCCGCCGGCGTGGCCCGACTCGATTAGCGGCGAGAACTCCGCCGCCATCACCAGCACTCCCGCCAATGCCAGCAGGAACAGCCGCTTGAAATACAGCGCAAATGCGTCGAACCGGTACATCCCATGGAAAAACGTCCCGTCGAGCGGCTGCAAAATGAAGCTATACAGAAATGCCACCGCCACAAACCCCGCCGCCATGTAGCCGAGCGTCCGCTTGTTGGGGACCGGGCTGAAGGCGTCCACAAGGAGAATGACGATCCCCCAAAGCGCCAGCAAGCACTCCAACTGAGTTGCGTAAAGAGCCATCAGTTCCCACCGATGATCGAAGACTGATGACCGACAACCGAGGCTATCGTGGGAGCGGCGCCCCCCCCGCGATTAAGTTGTGCCGTTTCGGTCTTCTGTCCTCTGTCCTCTGACTTCTGCACCGCTACGATTCGCTGCACACTCTTCTGAATGATGTCCGTCAGTAATCGCGGCCAGAACCCGACTGTTAGCAGCACTGCCAGAAGCAGCGCATAGGGAAACTTCTTCCAGAGCGTCGTTGCGTCCTTCAGCATCGACCACTTCTCATCGAACGGCCCGTAGAAACTCGACCGCAACGCCCGCAGCAGATAGGTTGCCGTTACCACGAACCCCCACACGGCGCAGATGGTCGCCACATGGAACACCATCGAACCCTGCCGCCACGCGCCGAAGAACACGAGGATTTCGCTGGCGAAATTGGCGAACCCGGGCACGCCGCACGACGCCATCACGGCCATCACCATGCACGTGCCGATGAACGGGATTTTGCGGGCCAGCCCGCTCAACTCGAGCACGTACCGGTTGTGGGTCTGATGATAGAACCACCCGATCAATGAGAACGTCAGCGCCGCCATCAGTCCGTGCGCGAACATCAACAGCACTGCGCCGCTCACGCCGATGACATTGAGCGTCGCAATTCCCAGCAGGACGTATCCCATGTGGCTGACCGAGCTATAGCCAATGACGAATTTCCAATCGCGCTGCATCAGCGCCGCCCAGCCTGCGTACAGGATGTTGAAGCACGCCAGAATCGCGATCAGGTTCGCCCAGTGACGCGCGCCCTCGGGCAGCAGCGGCAACGCCAGCCGAATGATGCCGTACGCGCCGAGCTTCTTCAGCACGCCCGCGTGCATCATCGACGCCGCCGTCGGAGCCGCCGCGTAACCGAGTGGCGACCACGTATGGAATGGCCACATCGACGCGAGGAACCCGAACCCGAACAGCAACGTCGGGAAAATCCATTTCTGTGTCGCCGCGTCCACGCGCAGGTTCTTCTGCAGCGCGACCATATCCATCGTCCGACCGCCCGCAAAATAAATCGCCAGCAACCCGATCAACGCCAGCACCGCGCCCGCCGTCAGGTACAGCGTCAACTTCATCGTCGCGTACTCCTTCGTGCGCCCGTGCTTGCCCGGCGG
>JBEKFI010000084.1:0-14837 GCA_050013395.1 Verrucomicrobiia bacterium
CGACCGCCCGCAAAATAAATCGCCAGCAACCCGATCAACGCCAGCACCGCGCCCGCCGTCAGGTACAGCGTCAACTTCATCGTCGCGTACTCCTTCGTGCGCCCGTGCTTGCCCGGCGGGAGCGAACCCCACATGCCGATCAGCAGATACATCGGGATCACCGCCAACTCGTAGAAGAAATAAAAGAAGAACAAGTCCATCGTGGCGAAGGTCCCGCTAATGCCCGTCGTCAGCGCGAGGAACAGGATGTAATACTCCTTCTGCCGCTCGTGGATTTCACTGGAGATCAGCGTCCCCGCGAACGACACGAATCCGACCAGCAACAGCAGCGTCATCGAGATGCCATCGACGCCGAACTTCAACGAGCACCCGTAACTCGGGAGCCACTCGATCCCGTGCACGAACTGATACCCGCTCTGCGTCCGATCAAACTGCGAGAAGATGTACAAAGTCAACAGAAGCGGTACGCCCGTCGCGAAAATCGCCAGCGTCCGAATCGCCCCCGGCTTTCTCGCCGGGAAAAGGAAAGCCAGAAATGCCGCCGCAAGCGGGAGCAGAACTGCGATGGTGAGCATCGCGTTCATGCGTTGACTCCCGGCACAGCTTCCGGTTTGGCCCATAGCAACTTTGCCTTTTCAAACAGGGCTCGACCGCGTTGGTCGATCTGCTCAGCGTCCCAACTCTGAAGATGTTCGAAGTACCTGTTAAGCTGCACATTGCTCTCACTGTAAATCTGCTTTTTCTTTTCAAACCACTTGTTCGAGAGCGATGGGTTGTACGCCGTGAGTGTCAGATTGCCTATGCGGTCGTTCGCTTGCCAAGCGGTTGAGAAAGCTTCGTCGCCCAGTTTTTCGCGCCACTCGGCATCAGGCGATTGTGGGAATACATGCTCGATTTGGCAGCGATTCAGCGATGCCGGTTCCTTATGCCCATATTCGCATGAAAACGTAATTACGAATATGCCGTTCTTCATCCTTCCTCCTTCATCCCTCATCCTTCGCTTCATCTCACCACCACGTAGTAAATGATCACCGTCACGCCGAGGGCGAAGAGGAAGGCGTAAGACTGGATGTTGCCTGTCTGCAGCAGGCGCACCGTCTTGCCGAGCAGACCCGTGCCGACCGACAGGCCGCCGATGCCGAGCCGCTGGAGAATCCAGCGGTCGAACCATTCGCAGATCGTCGCAATCGTGCCCTGCACATATTTCACGATCCACAGGTACAACTCGTCGAAGTAGTATTTGTTCTCGACCAGTGTCCAGATCTTGCCAAGGTTGGCTTTCACGGGCGCATCGCTCGGTTCGGCCCTCCAATAAATCTTCGCCGCGACGAAAAAGCCCGCGATAGGAATGAGCAGCAATGCGTAACCAAGGTTGCTGTGCATCACTTCGCCCTGCGGGTCGAGGAAGTGCGGCACGGCGCCCGCCCATCCGCCGATCACCGAGAGAATCGAGAGGAACACCAACGGCAACGTCATCACCCACGGGGATTCGTGTGGTTCATGTTCTTCATGTGCCGGTGGCGCAACCGTTTCGGTTGCGGCTGTTTTCTCTCCCAACGACCGCAAGCGGGACGCTTGCGCTACCGAAGGCCTCTCCCACCGCGGTTTGCCGAAGAACACCACAAACACTTCGCGGCCCATGTAATAGGCAGTCAGAAACGCCGTCGCTGCGCCCATGAGAAACAGCGGCGCGCTCTTGTGCATTGCCATCAACAGGATTTCGTCTTTGCTGTAGAAGCCTGCCAGCGGCCACACGCCCGCCAGCGCCAACGTCCCGACGAGGAACGTCCAGAACGTGATCGGCGTTTTCTTCCACAGACCGCCCATTTTCCAGATGTCCTGTTCGTGGTGCAGCGCGATAATCACGCTGCCGGCGCCAAGGAACAGCAGCGCCTTGAAGAACGCGTGCGTGGTCAGGTGAAACATCGCCTGCGTCGGTCCGCCCAGCCCGACCGCCATCACCATGTAGCCAAGCTGCGACAGCGTCGAGTATGCGAGGATGCGTTTGATGTCGTTCTGCGCGATGGCAATCGTCGCCGCCATGATCGCGGTGATACCGCCCACCCACGCGATCAGGGTCAACGCCGTCTCGCTCGGCAGAATCAGCCACGACACGCGACAGAGTATGTACACGCCTGCCGCCACCATCGTCGCCGCGTGGATGAACGCCGACACCGGCGTCGGGCCTTCCATCGCGTCGGGCAGCCACACGTGCAACGGCACCTGCGCGCTCTTGCCGACCGCGCCGCAGAAGATCAACGCGCCGATCAAGGTGATCGTTGCGGGCGGTAGGGCGTGACCGCCGGGCGCGCCGATGAGTCCCGGCAACTTGGCTTGCAGTTCCGCGAAGTTGAACGTGCCCGCGTGCGACCACAGCAACAGAATGCCGAGCATCATGCCGAAGTCGCCGACGCGCGTGGTCAGAAACGCCTTCTTACCTGCCTCTGCCGCCGCATCTTTTTCGAACCAGTAACCGATGAGGAGATAGCTGCTCAATCCAACCAGTTCCCAGAAGATGAAGATCTGGATGAAATTGTTCGACAGCACAATGCCGAGCATGGAGAACGTGAACAGCGACATGCACGCGAAGAATCGCGAGAAGCCGGGATCGCCCTTCATGTAGCCGAGCGAGTAGATGTGAATCGCTGACCCCACACCCGTTACGACCAGCAACATCAGAATTGCCAGCGGATCCGTGGTCATCCCGAACTCAATGCGCACGGCGTTCCCGACAACCAGCCACTGGATCGTATGCGGCCAGTGCTGCTGCCCGTGAAACGCGAGGGCGACGAACAACCGCAGCGAGAGCACGAACCCCAGCACGATTGCGCCAATGGACAGCGCCGCGCTCAAGCCTTTCCACCGCCGCGTGAACAGCGTGATGAGCGCCGCCGCCACCAGCGGCGCGAACAGGGTCAGCCAGACCGCGCAAATCGGCCGCTCGCCCAGCGCACCCAAATCTGTCGTCATGGTCGCCAGTAAGTTCATAACCGCATCGTTGTCAGTTCATCCACGTTTACGGTTTGCTTGCGGCGGAACAGTGCCACGATGATGGCGAGGCCGACCGCCACCTCGGCCGCTGCGATGGCGATGATGAAAAACACGAACACCTGGCCATCCACGATCTTGTTGTACTTGGAGAATGCGACAAGCGCGAGGTTGGCGGCGTTGAGGTTCATCTCCAGCGCCATGTAGATCACCAGCGCGTTGCGCCGCGCGATCACGCCCGCGATGCCCAGCGCAAACAGCAGGCCGCTCACCCAAAGATAATGGTTAAGCGCAATCATCTTTCTTGCCTTGTCATTCTGAGCGCAGCGAAGAACCTCTGTCGTTCCGGGCAGAGACCCTTCGCTACGCTCAGGGTGACACGCTTCTGGGAATCGCGGTTCATTTCAAATCTCTCTTCGACAACAGCACCACGCCGATTATCGCCACGAGCAACAGCAGCGCGGTCACTTCGAACGGCAGCATGTAGTTCGCGAACAGCGGCGCCACCACATCCTTGAGTCCCCCGTGGAACTCGCCGCTGGTCGCCAACGGCGGCACGGGTTTGCTGAGGATGATCCGTAATTCCCACGCAAACGCGCCGGCGACGCCAAATCCGCCGAGCACCGCAAGCGCGTGAAACTTCCGTCGCTCTGACGCCTTGATGTCGAGCAGCATGATGACGAACAGAAACAGCACCATTACGGCACCGGCATAAACGAGTATCTGGATCGCCGCGAGGAAGAACGCCTCCAGCAGCACGAACAACCCCGCCATAAAGAAGAACAGCAGCACCAGAAACATCGCGCTGTTGACGGGATTGCGACTGGCAATCACGCCGAGACCGCACAGCAGCATCGCGATGCTGAAAAACCAGAACAATGTGTCGTGAACGTTCATCCTAATTGTTGTAGCGGCGGTCTACGACCGCCGTCTGCCTCTCCTCCAAATGCTCGGCGCTCATAGAGCGCCGCTACAGAATCTCACTTCGCTGCCTCCACTCGCTTCGCCGCGCCTGGCGCGTCGGGCGGCGGCGCACCCTTGTACTTCCACTTCCAAATCGAATCTTCACGGACGCCGCCGAGTTCCAGCAGGTTCTCCTTATGAAATTGCAGTTCCTCGCGTTTGTAGCCGGCAAGCGCGAAGTCGCGCTGCAGGTAAATCGCCTCTTCGGGGCACACTTCCTCGCAGTAGCCGCAGTAAATGCAGCGCAACATGTCGATCACAAAATCCTCCGGCTCCTTCTCCACATTCGCATCGGGCGCGTCGTCGGGACGCGAGCCGGGCGTGATGCGGATCGCCTTCGGCGGACAGACGAACTCGCAAAGCTGACACGCAACGCACTTCACGCGGCCTTCGGGATCACGCACCAGCACCGGCGCGCCGCGATACTTGCCGTACAACGGCGGCTTCTCCTCGGGATACTGCCGCGTGAACTTCCTTTTCGGAATGTGTTTCAACGTCAGCCACATTCCTTTCAGGATCTGCGGGATGTACGTCCGCTCCCAAACCGTTAGTTTCGGTCGCTTGACTTGCATGTCAAATCTTCCGACATGGTGGCGCAACCGTCCCGGTTGCGGCTGTTTCAACTCTCAACGACCGCAAGCGGGACGCTTGCGCCACCGAAACGTTGCCCGCCAGATTCATTTCACCCCCATCATCGCCAGCAGGACGCCCGTGATCAGAATGTTCAGCAACGTCAGCGGGATGAACACCTTCCAGCCGAGCGCCATGAGTTGATCGTATCGGAAACGCGGAATCGTCCAGCGCACCCAGATGTACACGAACAGGAAGAACATCGTCTTCGCCAAGAACACGCCGATCTGCACCAGCCCCACCCCCAACGTTTGCGCGGACGCGTTGAACGGCGCAAACGGCAGCGACCAGCCGCCGCAAAACAGCGTCGCCATCAATGCCGACTGCACGAACATCGCCGCGTACTCGCCCATGAAGAACATGCCGAATTTCATCGAGCTGTACTCGGTGTTGTAGCCAGCGACGAGTTCCTGCTCCGCCTCGGGGAAATCGAACGGCAAACGGTTCGTCTCCGCGAACGCGCTCACCATGAAAATGAAGAACGACAACGGCTGACACAAGATCAGCCACGTATGCTGCGCCTGATACTCGACGACCTTCATCAGGTTCAGCGCACCCACCTGCATGAACACGGGCACGACGCTCAAGCCGAGGCACACCTCGTACGAAACCATCTGCGCGCCGGAGCGCACGCCGCCGAGGAACGGGTACTTCGAATTGCTCGACCACCCCGCCAACACAATGCCGTACACGCCGAGCGACGCAACGGCGAAGATGAACAGAATGCCCACGTCGAGGTTCGCGATGACGCAATCAATCGTGTGTCCTGCAATCGGCAGTTGGCTGCCCCACGGCACGACTGCGACGGCGATCAGCGCGGGCATCATCGTGATCGCAGGCGCAAGCGTGTAATAAATCTTGTGAACGTGCCACGGCAACACGTCCTCCTTCAGCACCAGCTTGCCGAAGTCCGCCAACGGTTGCAGCAACCCCAACGGCCCGACGCGGTTCGGCCCGATGCGGTCCTGCATCCACGCGCAGACCCGGCGCTCCAGCAACACCGTGTACGCCACAATGGTGAGCATCACGCCAAGCACGCAGACGATCTTGATGAGATGGGTGAGCAATTCGGTGATCATGACCTGTTGCTGGGGTTAACAGCCGCAACCGGGACGGTTGCGCCACCAGCATTTATCTCATGCGCCTCTGGTGATGATGGCGCAAGCGTCTCGCTTGTGGCTGTTGTGTCCTTCATTTCCTGATACCAGAACCAAGGATACTGTCCTGGTTCGCACGCCAGCTTCTTCATCACCGCGTTGTTGCAGATGTACGTCCATTTCTCTTCGAACTCAGCCTCGTCCCGAACGATTCGGTCGTAGCTTTTGTGTTGCCAGACCGCGCCCCGGATTTCGCTGCGCTTGGCGATCTCGTGCGCTGAGAACGATTTGATGCTGTGCAGTACTTCCGCCAGGTCATACACGCCACCCGGAATGTTCTCCACCGGCCGGGGCTGCAGGAGCAAGTGAACGTGGTCCGGCATGACGACCACCGCATAGAGTTCGATCTTCTTGCCATCCCAGAAGCGGCAAGCTGAGAACGCGATGTTGCGTTCCTGTGGCTGGAGCACACGATTTTCCGCAGTGCGGAAGGTTACAAAGTAAACCTCGCTTGGCGATTGCCAATGAGGCAACCGGCGTCGAGCAAAACGGAACTCGGTGACCGGTCGGCTCTGTTGGGGAGCACAGCCGACACTCTGCGGTGGCGCAACCGTCCCGGTTGCGGTCGTTCTGCTGCGGTTGTCTTGAGGTTGCTTGCTCATTTCTGGGACTGAACAGCCGCAAGCGAGACGCTTGCGCCACCATTTCCTGGTTGCCCTGTTGCAGAGGCCGGTTGTTCCAGCTTCACCTCCACCCCCAGATCCCCTATCTTCGATAAGTTCAACCCCGCCAGCGGCGGGAGCTTACGCGCCATGTCGGCGAACACGTCTTCAACCGTCAGATAACTTTCATCCGCACCGAGTTCATTCAGCATCGCCGCCAACGTTTGCCACTCGGGCCGTGCGATGCCCGGCGACGGAATCGCCGCGTTGAGGCGCTGGATGCAGCCCTTCGCGTTGATGAACGTGCCGCGTTTCTCGGCGAATGTCGCGCCAGGCAACACGTAATGCGCAAGTTCAGTCACCCTGTTCGGCAGCGTGTCGATCACGATGAGCAATTCCAGTTTCGCCAGCAATTCCTCGCCAATGCCGTGCTTCGAGACATTCTCGCCGAGCACGATGAGCGACTTGATCGTGCCCGACCTGATTGCATCCGCGATGACCGGGATGCGCGCGCCGATGGGATCGGCGGTCACGCCTGTGAGCTTCGCGCCCGCGATGTTCGGATTGCGATCCGCGTTCAGCAGAAACTTGTCGCCTTCTCCGATGTGTGGCACGCAGTCCACCAACTCCGCGCCGAGAAGCTCGCGTGCAAGCTTGTTGAACAGAAACAGTTCTTCCGTCGTCGCTCGTGCCGACCCGATAGCGGCGATGGTCGCGCCGCTACGACCTTTAAGCTTGTCGGTGATCTGCCGCGTGGCTTCCGGCCATGTCAGGTTGAACCGCTCGCCCATCACCGTGGACTTCACGTTCGGGGACGTGATACGCTGCGGGTCGTTGATGAACTTGTAGTGCAGGCGACCGTAATCGCACATCCAGCATTGGCTGACCGCATCGTTGTCGCGCGGGGTCTGGCGATAGACCACGCCCTCGCGCGACCAGAGTACCGTGTTGCAGCCCGTGGCGCAGTTCGGGCAGACACTCTTGGTCTCTTTCAAGAACCAGACGCGCTGCTTGAAACGGAAATCGGTTTGCGTGAGCGCGCCGACGGGACAGATGTCCACGGTGTTCAGATCGTAGTTCGTGTTCGGCTCGTTGCCGGGATAACAAGTCAGCGTCGAATGACTGCCGCGTTCAACGAAGCCGAGGCAATCCTGTCCCGCCACGTCGCGCATGAACCGGACACACCGCGAGCAAAGGATGCAACGCTCGTCGTCGAGCATGATCTTCGGACCGAGCGGTGTTCGCTTCGGCTTGTGGACTTTCTCCTCGACGAACCGGCTTTGGCCCTTGCCGTAGTCCACGGAGAATTCCTGAAGCCGGCATTCCCCGGCCCGATCGCAGATCGGGCAATCGAGCGGATGATTGATGAGCAAGAACTCCATCACGCCTTCACGCGCCTTGATGACTTTTGCCGACCGCGTGTGCACGACCATGCCTTCAGCGACGGCGGTGTTGCAGGCGATAGACAACTTCGGCGCGAAGACAATGACGGGTTTACCGTCGGGGTTGAGTACAGGCTTCTTGTACGGCCCGAGCTTGGGCATGCCGACATCCACAAGGCACATGCGGCAGTTACCCACCACCTGCAGCTTTGGATGATAGCAATAGTGCGGCACCTCGATGTCGACGCTCTTTGCGGCCTCGATGATGTTCGTGCCGCGCGGCGCCTCCGCCACCTTGCCATCAATTGTTAGTTTGACTGTCTGTTCTGCCATGTTGTTCCAGCGCTTCTTAAATCCTCTCCGCATGGTGGCGCAAGCGTCCCGCTTGCGGTCGTTGAATCGCCGTATGACCTCTCATGTCCATCCCCACTTGAACCTCAGTGATTCACCTGATCGCATGTTCTTCAACACTACGGTGTAGACTGCTCGAAGCCCTTCTGCCAACTCTTGCATGAACAGACCACAACCCTTTCCGAACCTTTTTCCAGTGGCTTGTAGCCCAATACGTCAACATCACTATGCACCGCATCTTGCAGAACATCGTAACCAGAGGCGTTTCGCGCGGGCTTGAACTTCACATTGCCGACAGTGAAGTAGCCTTTGAGTTGGAAGTACTCCTCGCACAGTTGCTCAAGAATGTCTTCCTTCATCAGCTCGCTCCCCTTCTCAGCGACGGTCGACCACCATCGCGCCGAGAACGACTGAGATTCCTCGCTTTGCTCAGAATGACAAGCTGGGTGGTGTTCATTTCGTCACCTTCGTCGGAGGCGGAACAACTTGAAATCCCATTTGGGTGAAATGGCGGTCGGCGGTCAGCGCCTGTTTCAGCTTCAACTCTTTCATGACGACAAAGCTGGTGCAGTCGGTGAACGAGTAGTCCTTGTCGCGGAAGCGGAAGAATAGATCACGCGCTTTCTCCGCACGCGCCATGCCCACCCATTCCCAACGCAACCGGGGACTGCCTTCAACCCGTTCCCACCAAGCCTGCGCCACCGTCAGTCCGAATCGCTTGCGAAGCAGCGTCAACGTCTCATCAATGACGTAATCGGTTGTGACCAGTACGCCACCTTGCTCCAACCATGCATCCCGCGCCTGGGTCGCGCCCGCATAACGCGGGTCGCCTTGATCAATACACGCCACCCAGCCTCCGGTATCAACAAACAGGCCTTTCATCATCCGTAGATCACCTCATCGTGATCGGCAGAGGTGAGGCCGTCGGTGGAACGGCACAACGGCTTGGCGCGATACAGCGGGTCGTCTTCCAACGGACAAAGCGCCGTGGCGGTGTCGTCCACCGGCACGATCCGAAAGGCCGGGTGGCTGCGGTACAGCACCGTAAACCGCGCCCCTTTGCGGACGCGTTTGACCAGTTCCGGCAACAAAGCCCGCAGTTGTTTGGCGTTAATCGTAGCATCCATGGTTATCCTCTAGAGTTCACCTTAAGTTAAACTTATTCACCCGATCCCGTCAAGCCCTGGAACGACCGCAACCGGGACGGTCGCGCTACCAACGAAAACGAATTCGTGCCTATTCGTGTTCATTCGTGGCTGACGTTCTTCTTGCACGCTTCTTCAAATTCGCTGCGGTACTTCGTGACAAAGACCTTCACGGGCCAGGCGGCGGCCTCGCCGAGGGGGCAGATGGTTTTGCCGTCAATGTTGTCGGCGACGTCCCACAACAAATCCACGTCTTCGGCACGACCGTGACCCGCGTGCATGCGGTGGAGCATTTTCTCCATCCAGAGGATGCCTTCGCGGCACGGCGTGCATTGGCCGCAGCTTTCGTGCGCATAAAACTGCGCAACGCTCAGCGTCGTTTCGACGATGTCCACCGAATCGTCGAGCACGATGATGCCGCCGCTGCCCGCCATCGTGCCCGCCTTGCGCAACGACTCGAAATCGAGCGGCACGTCGATCTGGTCGGCCTTCAGCACCGGCATCGAACTGCCGCCGGGAATCACGCCTTTGAGTTGGCGACCGTCCTTCAGTCCGCCGCACAAATCATAAATGAGCTGCCGCATCGTCAGCTTGCCCATCTCGAATTCGTAGCAACCAGGCTGTTTCGCCGGGCCGCTCACGCAGACGAGGCGCGTACCCGTCGAACCAGGAACGCCCATCGCCTTGTACCAAGCCGCTCCGTTATTGATGATGTGCGGCACATTCGAGAGCGTCTCGACGTTGTTGACGACCGTCGGACAGCCGAACAGACCGATGACCGCGGGGAACGGCGGCTTGGTCCGCGGATAGGCACGCTTGCCTTCGAGCGATTCTATCAGACCCGTTTCCTCGCCGCAGATATAAGCGCCCGCGCCGCGGTGGACGTAGATTTCGCAGTCGAATCCTTTGCCGAGGATGTTTTTGCCGAGAAAGTTCTTCGTGCGCGCCTCCTCAATGGCCTTCAGCAGAATCTTCGCGCCGTGCGGCATCTCCCCGCGGATGTAGATGTAAGCGGCATGTGCGCCGACCGCATAGCACGAAACGAGTATGCCTTCGATGAGCTGGTGCGGATCGTACTGGATGAGCTGGCGATCCTTGAACGTGCCCGGCTCGCTCTCGTCGGCGTTGCAGACGAGGTAGATCGGCTTGCCTGATTTCTTGTCGAGGAAGCCCCACTTCATGCCGCACGGAAAACCTGCGCCACCACGCCCGCGAATCTCGCTGTTCTTCACCTCAGCAACGATGTCGTTGGGTTTCATGTCGAGCGCCTTGTGAAGAGCGCGGTAACCTCCTTCGCGTTCGTAGTCGGCGATCGATCCCGTGTAGCCCGGCTTGCTCATGTTGGCAAGCAACACCCGTTTCTCCAGCGGATGCGCGGGCTGAACGGGCGGCAACGGTTGCTGATCGAGTTTGCCCGTCATCTTGATGCGATCCACAATGGCCTCGGCCTTGTCGGCTGTGAGACCCTCGAACAACTCATCGTTGACCATCATCACCGGTCCAGTGCCGCAAGCGGCCAGACATTCGACCGTCGAAATCGTGAACAAGCCGTCGGGCGTGTTCTCGTCAAGCCTGACGCCGAGCTTTCTTTGCAAGCGCTCGAGGATTCCGCCGCAACCGCACAACTCGCAGGACAACGTACGGCAGACTTTGATGTGGAATTTGCCGCGCGGCTTGGTGGTAAACATCGGATAAAAGCTCACCAGCTCCCAAACGTTGATCGGTTGGAGGCCGAGCTTTGCGGCTGTCCACTCAACCTGTTCCCTGCCGAGGTGGCCGAAGTGCTCCTGCAACAGATGCAGCAGCCACAGCACCACCGCCCGCTTATGTTGCGGCGGATAGTGCGTAATGATTTCGTCAACGTGACGTTCGAGTTGTTCGGGTACGGTCATATTCTTCCCGAGCTGTCACCCTGAGCGCAGCGAAGGGTCTCTGTCGTACCGGTCGAACAACGGAGATTCTTCGCTTCGCTCAGAATGACAAACAAGCCCATCACCGATCACATTCCCCCATCACGAAATCGAGGCTGCCGAGGATGGCGACCATGTCGCTCATCATGTGGCCCTTGGAGATCACGGGCACAAGCTGCAGGTTCACAAACGATGGCGCGCGAATCTTGAGCCGATGCGGCGCGCCGCCGCCGCGGCTGATGATGTAGAAACCAAGTTCGCCCTTCGGGTTTTCCGCCGAGAAGTACACCTCGCCCGCCGGCGCGTTGATGCCTTCGGTCACGTTAATGAAATGATGAATGAGTTCCTCCATTTTCGTGAGCGTCGCCTTCTTCTCGGGCAACAGAATCTTCGCGTCGGGCGAATTCCACGCGCCGTCGGGCATGTTGTCGGCAGCTTGCTGGAGGATGCGCACGCTCTGGCGCATTTCTTCCATGCGCACAAGATAACGGTCGAAGCAATCGCCCACCGTGCCGACGGGAATGTCGAACTCAAAATCCTCGTAGCCGCTGTACGGATGCGCTTTGCGAATGTCCCACTCGACCCCCGAACCGCGCAGGATCGGGCCGGTCGCGCCGAAATCGATCGCGTCTTCCTTCGAGAGCACACCAATGTCGCGATTGCGTTCGATGAAGATCTTGTTTCGCGTCAGCAGCTTGTCCACTTCGTCAATCGTCGTGGGGAAATCCTTCAAAAACTTCCGCAGCATCAGCAGAAAATCGGCGGGCATGTCGTTGGCCAGACCGCCGATGCGCGTATAGCTCGTCGTGAACCGCGCGCCGCAGATGCACTCGCACATGTCGTAGATTTTTTCGCGCTCGCGGAACGCATAAAGGAACACCGTCATTGCGCCGATGTCCAACGCCATCGCGCCAAGGCCGAGCAGGTGCGAACTGATGCGCGCGAGCTCGGCGCAGATCACGCGGATGTATTGGCAGCGCGGCGGAACGTCCATGCCGCAGAGTTTTTCCACGGCGCAGGCGTAGGCGACGTTGTTGGCGAGCGGCGCGAGGTAATCAAGGCGGTCGGTGTACGGAATGAACTGGGTGTACGTCATGTTCTCGGCGAGTTTTTCATCGCCGCGATGCAGATAACCGATATCGGGCCAAACGTTCACGATCTCTTCGCCATCGAGCTCGACCACGAGCCGCAACACGCCGTGCGTGCTCGGGTGCTGCGGCCCCATGTTGATGATCATCCGTTCGCCGCCCAGCTCCCCTTCCATCGCCTGCTGCGCGCGCGTGGCCGAATCGATCAGTTCCATTTCGTGCTGTGTGGCCATGTCGTTTGTAGCCGCGAATCACATTCGCGGCCTTCTCTCCCGCCGCGAAAAAGTTTCGCGGCTACAAATCCTCACACCGGTTCCTTCTTCGTCGGGTTCTTCAACTTTTCCTGTTGCTCGGCAATCGTGTCGTATTGCCGCGGGTCGCGGCGGATCGCGCTACGCGTGCCCGTGCCGCCCACGAACGGTCCGCCCAGCATCGGCGCGGTCTCGACCTTACCGGCATCCACTGCCGTCTCGGGCAACTCCGTCGGGATGCCCGCCAACGGGAAATCCTTGCGCAACGGGTAATGCGGATACCCTTCCCACATCAGAATGCGCTTCAGGTTCGGATGTCCACGGAAACGGATGCCGAACATGTCGTACCCCTCGCGCTCGTGCCAGTCGGCTGTGCGCCATACTGCCGTCACCGAATCCACCAGCATGTCATCCTCGGACACGTACACCTTCAGCCGCAAATGGCAACGGTGTGTCAACGAATACAGCAAGTAATCCACCTCGAAACGCGGATCGTCGCCATAATTGTCAACGCCCGCGAGGTCTGTAAGCATGTCGAACACGCATTCCGCCTTGAGGAAGCGGCACACATCGAGGATCTTCGCGCGCGCCACGACGACGGAGACTTCGCTGCGGAATTCGACTGAAGCGCCAATCGCTTCGCCGAACTTGATCTTCAATCTCTCGACGGCTTCCGGCGGGGTCATCGCGCGCTCAACTCCACGGTTCCTTGTCGGCGAAACGCGGCGCGTATTCGCCGCGCACGATGATTGGACCTTGCACGGGTTTCCAAAGTCCCGTATTCTGTTCGTCCTTCTTCATGCTGCCGAGCGCCTTCTCCTGTGCGATCTTGCGTTGGATGGCCATCAGACCTTCAAGCACCGCTTCGGGTCGCGGCGGGCAGCCGGAAATGTACACGTCCACGGGCAGGAAATGATCGACGCCCTGCACCACGGCGTAACTGCGATACATCCCGCCCGTGCTGGCGCAGGCACCCATCGCAATGCACCACTTCGGCTGTGCCATCTGGTCCCACAAACGCTTGACCGCACCCGCCATCTTATAAACGCACGTGCCCGCGACGATCATCAGGTCGGACTGACGCGGTGAGAACCGCATCACTTCCGCGCCGAATCGCGCGATATCGAAACGGCTCGCGCCGACAGCCATCAATTCGATCCCGCAGCAGGCCAGACCCAGCGGCATCGGCCAGCATGAATTCTTGCGCGCCCAGTCGATCGCCGCATCGAGCCGCGTCACGATTACGTCGCGACCTTCGATCTTGGGATCAATGGCAGTTTCAATCCGCTGAGTCACGCCGTCTCCGTCGGTGGTGCGAGCGTCCTCGCTTGCGGTCGTTCAACCACCGCAACCGGGACGGTCGCGCTACCAAGCCGTTTGCGCCCCGGTGCCCAATCCAACGCGCCCTTCTTCCATGCATAGATGTGGCCGACCTCCAGGATCGCCAGAAACAACAGCCCGCCCAGCAACATCTCCAGCCCGATTCCGCCGTCGCTGACCGGCTTGATCAAATCGCGAAAAACCGCCGCCCAACCCAAAAAGAACACAACCTCGATGTCGAACACAATGAACAGCATCGCGATCAGGTAGAACTTCACGCTGAAGCGCGTGCGCGCCTCGGTGATCGGCGGCATCCCGCACTCGTAGGCGCTGTCCTTGACCGCGCCATGAACGCGTTTCTTGCCGAGGATCGTGGGCATCAGCAAACCGCCCGCCGCAAATCCAATGGCAACCAGCAATAGTAGACCGACAGGGATATACTGTTCCAATTGTTGGGTCATCGCCACATATCTTGAGTCTGCCGATCACGCCATCAGGCAGACTTCGTGACAAGTTTAACGACGCAAACTAGCGAGAATCCATTCCGCTTTCAAGCATTATTTGAACTTCAGCCGCGCCGCCCGCTCCGCTATGGTTGACGCGATGGATGGCAACGAAGCGCTCATTGCAGCAATCCGACGCGAAATCGAACGCGGCGGTGGCCGTATCACCTTCGCGCGGTTCATGGAACTGGCGCTCTATCATCCGCAGTACGGTTACTACACCGGCTCGAATGTCGAGGATCACAAAGCCGCGCGCTCGGCGAGCGCGCCCTACCAACGACCTGACGGCGTTGATGCGGTAGGGCGGGCTGGCCCAGCCCGCCGCCCACGCATCGGCAAAGAGGGCGATTACTTCACCAGCGTCAGCGTCGGGCCGCTATTCGGGAAGATTCTTGCGCGCCAGTTTGTTCAATGGCGCGCCGAACTGGGCGATCCGCCTGAGTTTGAGGTCATCGAGTTCGGCGGCCATTTGGTTGAATAGGCCTTCAATGCCAACGACGCCCTCCAACCCGCACAGGCCGCGGGCCAGTTCGTGCAGAAATTCCCA
>JBEKFI010000085.1:0-14448 GCA_050013395.1 Verrucomicrobiia bacterium
GCGTGTAATGCCGGTCCTGATGATCCGGCGTGAGCGGGTTGGAGAACACATCGTTCTCCTCCGTCACGGCAAAGATCGGCCCCTGCTTCTCGTCCGCCGCGGCCAGACGGGAAGCACAACCGAGAAACGCGACACCCGCGCACAAAACAAAAATTCTTCCGTATCTCGTCATGTGAAAAGATTCGTCCTCCTCCCAATCAAACTAACGGGAGCGGCAGTGTAAACAACGCGTCCCGCGTTTCAATCTTTTTTTGTGCCCGCCGCCGCGCCTCGCCATCAACATCGTTCAGGATTCATGGTTTAAGGTTCACCGTTGAGGGTTCAGGGTTCCGAGTTCACCGTTGGCCGTTGAACCTCTGAACCTTTGACCGTTGACCGTTGACCGTTGGACGTTGAATGTTGAGAGTTTAGGTGTTTGCTCTGGCTCCAGCAATCCGTGTAATCAGTGGAATCCGTGGACTATCATTCTTGGTGTCAACACCTCTCCGATTGGTGCCCAGCCCCTACCTCGCGTTCACCGTTCAACGTTCCGGGTTCTCCTGGCCGCGCCTGCCTTTCAGGATGCTCGTCCCCGTCAAAAGGTTCGACGTCTCTCGGCGGCTGTGGTAGAAGTCGATCATGGCGTGAGCGGGGCAACATAAAACCAAGCGCGTGGGTCTGCCTCCCGGCACGCTCGTCCACACCGGCGAGAAAAAGACCGAGAAGGTCCGCCTCACCGTCTTCGATTACGATGCCGACCGCTGTACCGAAACCGAAGTCCACACCGCCGAGGAGACGTTCCCGTTCCAAGACCGGCCGACCAACGTCTGGATCAACATCGACGGCCTGCATCAGGTGGACCTGATCGAGAGAATCGGCCAGCACTACGGGTTGCACCCGTTGTTGCTCGAAGACGTCGTCAGCGTCCGTCAACGGCCCAAGCTCGACGATTACGGCAGCCACCTCTACATCGTCCTGAAAATGATTTCCCACAACGAACAGCGGGGCGACATCGACATCAAACAGGTCAGCCTCGTCCCCTCGGCAAGAATTTCGTCCTCTCTTTTCAGGAAAACATCGGCGACGTGTTTGATCCCGTCCGCGACCGCCTCCGCAACAGCAAGGGCCGCATCCGCAAGATGGGCGCGGACTATCTCGCCTACGCGCTGATCGACGCCATCGTGGGCCAGTATTTTGTCGTGCTGGAAAACTTCGGGGAGACAATCGCCGACCTCGAAGAAAAGATGCTGGCCAATCCCCGGCAGGAGACGATGACCGCCATCCACCGCCTGAAACGCGAGATGATCATGCTGCGCAAATCGGTCTGGCCGCTGCGCGAGGTCATCGGCAGCCTGCAACGGGGCGAATCGCCACTGATCCACAAACACACCCGAGCGGCGGTTACGCAGATGGATCGTCTTGGTCTCCACGTGCTGCGATTCCGCTTTCCCCTTACGCTCCGACGCCTTTACCACGCGCATTCCACCCAAGCCGACCAACTGCGCTTCACGCCGCTGCAAAACGTCAGGACTGTCTCCCTCTTCCAAACGCTTCTTTTCTTGCGCCGGACTCAGACCCGCGCCCGGCGCTTCATGTGCCGGAACGTCAATACGGCCAACCCAAGCACCGACAAAACCGCCGACGATGGCTCCGGCGCCTCGATCGCCATGAAAGTAGGTCCCCCATTCAACCCCGAAATGAGCGAGGTATCCACTATCGCTCCCGAGGTCGTGTATTCCGCGATCGTGCCACTCAAGGCACTCGCCACAAACAGATGTCCGTTCCCATCCAACGCGAGGCCATAAGGCTTACTCAACCCCGAAACGAGCGCGGCATTCACCGTCGCTCCCGAGGTCGTGTATTCCCCGATGGTGTCATTCACAACACTCGACACAAACAGATGTCCGTCCCCATCCACGGCTATGCCCCACAAGCCACTCAACCCCGAAATGAGCGAGGCATTCACTGTCGCTCCCGAAGTCGTGTATTCCCCGATCGTGCCGTTCCCAGCATTCACCACAAACAAATGTCCGTTCCCATCCAACGCGAGCGACAACGGGTAATTCAACCCCGATATGAGCGAAGCATTCACCGTGGCCCCCGAGGTCGTGTATTTCCCGATCGTGCCACTCGCGTTATTCGCCACAAACAGATAGCCGCTCCGATCCAACGCAAGCCCCAACGGGGTATTCAACCCTGAAACCAGCGCGGCATTCACCATCGTTCCCGAGGTCGTGTATTCCGCGATCGTGCCACTCAAGGCACTCGACACAAACAGATGTCCGTTCCCATCCAACGCGAGGCCATAAGGCTTACTCAACCCCGAAACGAGCGCGGCATTCACCGTCGCCCCCGAGGTCGTGTATTCGCCGATGGTGCCACTACTCCAATTGGCCACAAACAACTGCCCGCCCGCCGTCCCGGCTAACGGTGTTCCCACCAACACCACCAAGACGCTGCCCAATAGTCCACGAAGTCTGTGTGATGAGATGCCTTGGCGAATCATCTCCCTGACCATTAGAGTTTTCATCATCTTTCCCCTTTCATGCCCGTTTTTCCGGTTTCCCCTTTGGAGGTTCTGCATGCGCCAAAACGTTGCGGGTCGCTTCGGCACATTTTCCTCCGCTGTCGGCGCGCATGGGGCCAATCAACTCAAGTGACTTGCCCACTTTGGTCACCGGACAACCACCAACAGTCCGACGCATTCTTGTTTTGAGCAGCCTGCTTGCCAGCGCTAAAACAGGCCGAAATCACGAGTGTCTGCGCCGAAATGTCCAAAGTTGTCAGCGGTGGGAAACAAAAACGTCCCACAGTCGCGGTGGCGCTCGTTTTGGTTGTGATGTCGCCGCAGTTGATCCGACAACTGATTGGCCGGCAAGACGTAGAACTTCAGTGCCGCCCCCAACTGCGTCACCGCTTCGGGCATGTCGTGCGAGAGCGGCGGGTGTCATGAACATCACCTCTCCAGTGCTGCCAATGTCGCGGATAAACTGACGACTGAAGAGTCGATCCCGATTCAGACCCCGATCCGTGCCAACCAGCGGGCGTGTTAGGGACGATACCCTCCTCTGGAGGGTATCAGAGCGTTGCGGATGCGTGCAACGGCAGGGGCGGGTGATTTCGCCAGTTCGTGTTCCCACAGACGAATCACTACCCAGCCTTGCTTCCGCAGTTCCCGGTTCTCTTCCCGCCGGTTGTCATCTTGAGCCTGTCGAAACCGCTGCGGGCCGTCAGTCGTGTGACGGCAAATCTCTGTCGATCCGCCCGCCGCCTGCTGCAGACGAATCCACGAGCTCTAAATGCAGATGCCGGAAGGACGCGGCGAAACCCTCTCGCCGAACACTCTAGAAATTGTTATTGTTATAAAGATGGCAGAGTCAAGACCACCGGCATCGCCGCAAGAGGGTTCGCTTCCATTTTACGACCCTGCGTTTTCCTGGGATACCTTCGAAAGCTTCTTCTGCGACTTCTTGGCAAGTGGTCCAAAACTAGTCACCGAAGAAAACGGCCAAAGGGCCGAGCGGCAAGTAATCAACGCCCGCCCGTACGGTCGCCGAGGTGACAGCCAACACGGTATTGACATCAAGGCTGACATGGAAGACGGAAAGGTTTGGGCCTTTCAATGCAAGCACTACAAGGAATGGGGGCGGTCGGACACAGCAGAAGCCATCGCGAAGTGCGCGTACGTCGCCGATCGCAAGTTCCTCCTTGTGACTCGTGAGGTTGCGGAGGAATGCTACCGAGAAGTCGAAAGGAATCCCGGGTGGACATTGTGGGATTCACGAGCCATCTCGCGGGAGTTCTTGCAGCGCTGCGACAGGGAAAAGGCTGCCAGGATTCTTTACCTACACTTTGGCCAAGGTTGGGATACGAAGCTGCTTGGCCTTCGGGGTGACGGCCCCCTTCTCACCCCCGACGCCAAGTTTGAACCGCTTCGACGAGAGGGGCGTTATTTTCACCATCGCCTCGCGCTGATTGGGCGAGAGAAATGGTTAAGCGATCTTGATTCCTTTGGTAGCAGCCGTGCGCAGGTGTTATTACTCACCGGGCGAGGAGGTCTCGGCAAGAGCCGACTGTTAGCAAGATGGAGCGAAGGATTCACACAACGGCATCAGGATGTCGTATTGCGATTCTTATCCGATCGACCAGGTGAGTTCGGTTCCGTCCTCGACGCTTTGGGAGGTAACGCCGTGATAGTATTTGACGACGCTCATCGCTTGCCTGAAATCCGGCGAGCCTTGTTCCCGGAATTTCCTAATCGACGAAAGCTGAAGCTCGTCGTTTCTCTCCGTCCGGGAGCACTTCGCAGCGTGTACCAAGAGCTACTCGACGCGGGCTTTGACACGACAGACATCACCGAAGCGAAAGAACTGGGCCCACTCACGCCAGAACAAGCGATGGAACTTGCCCAAGCTGCGTTGGGGCCTGCTCTGGCTGATCGCTACGCTACGTTCCTCGCTCAGGTGTCGAAGGAATGCCCTTTGATTGCCATCCTCGGGGGTGAGTTACTGCAGCGAGGCAACATATCCCCTGCCGAATTGGCAAACACACAAGACTTCCAGACGCGTGTCTTCGATGGCCTTTTGCGCGAAGCGCAACCCGTTGAAGATGCCTTCGGAAAGACCGCAGTTGATGACATTCTCCAGATGTTGGCCCTTCTCGCGCCAGTTCAACCGACAGCCGATTTCAAAGAACGCGTAGCGCGTCTTCTCGGGTCGCCGTGGACTGGAGACCGTGTTTCCAAGGTGTTGGACGCGCTCAATGATGCAGGGCTGTTGCTTGTTACCGGTGCTGGCGTTCGGGTTACGCCTGACCTGCTATCAGATCACCTTGCATACAAGGCGTGTTACGACCGGCAGGGAAAGGCGAGCGGATTTGCCGCGCGCCTGATCGAAGAATTCTCGCCAGAACAGTTCCCCGTTATGCTACAGCATCTCACAGAAGCGGAATGGCGTGCTGTTCAAGAACATGATTCTACCGATTCTGTGGTTGAACCGCTTTGGCAGTGGTTCAGTCAGCGGTTTCAGGGGAGCTCGTTCTATATGCGGCGCCAACAACTCGAAGAGTGGACGCAGGTCGCGCCATTGCAGCCCGCTCGCACTCTAGAATTGGCGAGATTGGCCATTCGTCTCATCGATGCCCCCGCGCTTTCTCCGCCCGCGTTCCACGTCCCAGAACTTGATTCTTATCAGGGAGTCCTTGAGAAGGTGTCAGAGTTGCTGAAGGCGGTTGCGCAATACCACGCCATGCATGTCGGAGCATGCCTTGATTTGCTGTGGGAGCTGGACTCGATCTGTAAGCCGGGAAAAGATTTCAAGGTGCTCGGCTTCGACGATAAGAAGCATCCGGTTTCAATCATTGGGGAAATTGCGAAATTCGAACACTGGAAACTACTCGCTATTTCCACGGCAGTTCTAGACTGGGTCGAGAAGCTACTCGGCACCGACGAATGGCTCCAGAGAAATCATAGGCCCTCGTGGATACTGCCCAAGCTGCTGGATCCATTCTTTGCGGCTACGATGGAGAAACACTGGATCGTCGGGCGCAAGTTTCACTGGACCTCAGTGCTCGTTCATCTTGGGAATACTGCTCGCCTTCGCGATCGTGTTCTGACGCTATGTCGTCGACTGTTGGCGCGGCGCGACACACTGATCGCCCTAGGGGTCGAATCTGTTTTGAAGAATGCTATTGAATATGCCCGATTAGGCATCCACGGAGAGCCTCCAGAAGCGTGGAAAAACCAATGGATCGCTGAGCGCCTCAAGGCACTGGGCCTCTTGGAGGAACTCGCGCGAGATTTCTCAGAACCGGTTATTCATTTCCAAGTGCGACACACACTCTTTCGTCATATCCGGTACTGCGACAACAGGAGATTTCAAGAGGCCTGTCGTACCGTTTTTAACCAAGTGCCTGACTCCTTCGACTTGCGTGTGTGTCGTGCAGTACTCGGCAACGCACATACAGAGTTTGAGCGGCCTCTACAACCCGACTCGCACTCTTGGTCACAGGAGATTGAACGTCGCTGGGACCAGTTTCTTGCGGGTGTCACTGACGAAGTGGTCACGCGCTTCTCCACGCCGGAAGCCTTGCTCGCCCAGTTCCAAAAGTGGGAAGAAGAGTTCAGTCTAACCGATAATCGTCGCGACTATTCGGCTTTGGTCGGTTCGATTGCCGCGCGCCATCCAGCGCTCAGTTTAGTGGTCGCGGAACTAGTAATCGCACGACCAGAGCGTCCCTTAGATGTCGTGTTTGATCGCTTGATCTTTAACGCTACTCGCGAGTGCATCCAGAAACGGCTACGGTTGTGCACTGCCGCCCTAGCAACTGGTGCGTCGGATTTATCTCGAGCGGCGATATGGTGTATTATTTGGTGGCGTAGAGAAACTGATCTACCAAGCGAGGCGTGGGATTTGATGGGGTCCGCTGCGCCAAGCACAGACCGAAAGATCGCCTGGGCAGTTACCGATTTTGTCTGGTATAGCAAGTCACCAAGTACGCAGCGTGACTGGAACTTGCTCATCCAGCTACACGTCGAACCTGACGACACAGCGCTGGCAGATCGTATCGCCGATTGCGCGGTGCAACTACTGGAGAAGGATCGTGAACGCCCCTCTGCACAGGTTGTGGCAGAAGTCCTACGGAAGTTCGATCGTCTGCCACTGGACGCTCATGGGGAGTTGCAGCGCTCTCTCAGCGAGATCTCCAAAGCATTCCCCGTTGCAGTGTTCATGCTTTATTGGGGCCGCGTGCAAGCAACTGGAGACGGTAATAGAGCGCCAACACCAATCCCATGGGATGCAGAAGATATGGTCTGTCCCGGCCTGCTAAATGACCCCGAAGCCGCAGCCATTGTGCGTCAGCTCGAAGGCGAATTATACATGGAGCCTGGCCTCAGTCCTGAGAGGGAGCGCCTACTCCGTATTGCCGTATTCCGGGGGAACGACGACCCGGAGGCGAAACTTGGGGAATTGCTGGATAAGGCCCAGTCGAGTAACCAATTAAACCACTTAATGTCTCTTTTCGCATCGCCCGTAAAGTCATCTGTCGTGACGGAATATCCCAGCTTTGTTCGAGGCCTACTGAAGAAAGCACGCACCTTCGGCAGGGAGACCTACGATCAAATCTTCCTCGAGCTTCATAGCCATGCCACCTCGCATCCCTACAGCACGAGCGCCGGCGAGCCGGACACCGAGTGGAAGAAACTTCTGGAAGCCATCGAGCGGCGAACTCAGGAGTTTTCCGCTGACCCTGACCTAGGTCAGCTCTACTCCCAAATCGCAGACGATGAGCGGAGCCGTATGGAATATATGCGCGGGAGCGAACGCACCGCGCTCGGTATGGAGTAGGTGCCGGCATGTGCGGGCGATTCACTTTGACGACGGAAATCGAGACTGTGGCGAAGCGATTCGCTGAAGCGATGTCGCAACCCCAACCAACAGACCTCAATTGCAACTGACAACTCTCGCCGCCATTGTACCGACCCCAACCCACGGCAGCACGCTCATGATCTTGTCGGACTTCGAAAGGTTATGCTTCGCACAAAACAAGCGAACATTTTCTGCCGTGAGGCTGCTGCCGCCTTTGGAGAACGGAATGTCATGGTCGTAGTGCAGATTGTCGGTTCTACCGCACTCCACGCATTTGCCGCCGTCGCGCTGCCAGACCTCGACTTTGACGTGCGTCGTGATCAAGCGAGTGTGCGGCAATCTGCGCCTTGCAAAAGCGCAGCTACAACGGAACAGCGGCGGGCACGACGGCAACCGGCCCGCCTTCGCCAAGGTTTCGGCGGGCAGGGACGGTCGCCCTACAATTCTCCGCGATTTTGCGTCTTTGTGTGAAACAGTAAAGGACCGGCCGGTCGCGGTTGAATCCGTGGAAATCCGCCTCGTGGAACCAGGCAAATGCCATCCGTGGATCATGTCAGGCACGTCACGTCGATCTGTCGATTCGGTTTGCTCGTTTGGCTCGTTAAATAGTAGGATAGGCCGCAAACGTACGGTCGATCATGCGAAATTCGCATGCTGAACCGCAAAACCGTGCCGTTAAACATATAGTTGGGCCGCATCGATGAGCATAATCAGCTAGCCAGTTTCTACAGAACAAGAAAGGAACAATGGACATCACTATTGCAGTCGTACCTGTGGCCGGGCTAGGTACAAGGCTTTTGCCCGCGACCAAGTCCCAGCCAAAAGAAATGCTGCCGGTGGGCCGCAAACCCGTGGTCCAGTACGTGGTGGAAGAGCTCACGCGCGTGGGTATGAAACGCCTGCTGTTCATCACCGGGCCGGGCAAAACCTCCATCGAGAACCATTTCGACCTGAACGATGACCTTATCCAAGCATTGCGCGAGACCGGCAAAGAGGAGCAGCTTGCTGAACTCGAATTTGAGCGCGCGCTAGTGCAGTATTTTTACACGCGCCAGCGCCAATTGCTCGGACTGGGGCACGCGATCTTGTGCGCGGAACCGTTCGTGGGCAACCAACCGTTTGTGGTGGCCTTGGGCGACTCCATCATCGGCATGCACGCGAAAAGCGACATCGTTAAACGGATGACAGCCTGTTTTACTGAAAAGAAGGCCGCTGCTGTCATTGCGTTCGAGGAAGTGGACCGCTCCGAGGTCCATAAATACGGCATAGCCAGACCCAAGAACAGCGGCGATCTCTTTGAGATCGAGGACCTCATTGAGAAACCATCCTTGTCAGAAGCTCCCAGCAATCTGGCGATCGCGGCCCGCTATGTATTGGCGCCGACAATCTTTGATGCCATCCGACGCATTCAACCCGGCAAAGGCGGTGAAATTCAGATTACTGACGCCATCCGCCTCATGATTCATGAGGGTGGCAAAGCGTATGGCATCCGCTTGCGCAGTGATGAACGAAGGTATGATATCGGGAATTTCCAGGCCTATTTCCGTGCGTTCGTGGAGTTTGCCCTGGCAGATGAAAAACAAGGGCCCGCTCTACGAAAGCATTTGGAGACATTGTTGAATGAACGTCATTCGTAAACGCGCCTACGCCCGAGCCGGACTCCTTGGCAATCCTTCCGACGGCTATAACGGCAAGACCATCTCCATTATCGTGCGCAACTTTTCGGCCGAGGCTGTGCTGTATGAATGGGAGTCCGTGGATATTGTGTTCACCGAGGATGACCGGGCTCGTTTTAGTTCCATCTACGACCTTGCGAAGGATGTAAAACTGCACGGCTACTACGGTGGCATTCGGCTGATCAAAGCCACCATCAAACGCTTTGTTGACTACTGTCAGGCTCATCATCTGACGCTTCAAAAGCGCAACTTTTCGGTGCGTTACCAAACCAGTATCCCACGACAGGTGGGGTTGGCCGGTTCCAGTGCCCTGATCGTGGCCACCTTGCGCTGCCTCATGGAATTCTACGGGATTGAGATCCCGCGCGAAGCGCAGCCCACCCTTGTTTTGTCCGTGGAAAAAGATGAACTCGGCATCGCGGGCGGGCTGCAGGATCGTGTCATCCAGGTCTATGAAGGTCTGGTCTATATGGACTTCGATCCAATGCACGAACACCTCGTGGGGGGCTTGAAGTGCTACAAATACGAGCCGATGCCTCCCAGCGTATTGCCACCGCTGTACATTGCCTATCACAGTAGCCTTAGTGAGCCGACCGAGGTGTTCCATAATGATATCCGCGGGCGTTTCGATCGGGGGGAGGGAAAAGTAGTCAACGCTATGAAACACTTTGCCGAGCTCGCTGCCCGGGGGCGTGAGGCTCTGCTCAACCATGATACGAAGCGGCTGGCGGAACTGATTGACGAAAACTTCAACACCCGGCGCAGTATCTACAATCTTCCACCCTGGCAAATTCAAATGGTTGAGGTCGCACGGCAGTGCGGTGCCAGCGCCAAGTTCGCCGGGTCGGGCGGCGCCATCATCGGCACGTATCAAGGCGAGACAATGTATGAAGAATTGTGCACCAAGCTGGCAGCGATAGGCTCTCGCGTTATCAAGCCGCAGCTCCAATAGGCTCCGTCTGCCTAACCAGTAGCTCAAACCGACGGATTAAGCGCGTGAGACCGCGAAAAGATTTCGCGGCTACAACGAACCAAGGATTCAGGCTGGAGCGGAGGCGCCGGTGAAACCAATTGACCTCTAGACGAATCTTAATAGAGTAGCGTCGAACTGAGCAAAAAAGAAAGGAACAGGAGAGTGGTCATGAAGAAACTTCTAGGAATTGCAGTTGCGGTCGCAGTGTTGGCGGGAGTCGCTGCCGTGTATGCCGGTGATGCTGGCTGTTGCGCGGCAGGCAAGGCGAAAAGCGCCAGCGCGGGTTGCAGCAGCGCTTGCAGCAAGATGCTTTCAAGACTGAACCTGACGTCGGACCAGCAGACGCGGATTGCAGCGTTGAACCAGCAGCTCCGCACGGCGACGTCAAAATCAGAACGTATTGCGATGTTTGCCGAGGGCATGCAGCGGATTCTCACGCCGGAGCAGTTCGCGCAGTGGAAGTCCGTTTCCGACAAGATGGCGAAGAATGGGGTTTGCCCGCTCATGACGACACAGACGGACAGCGGCAAGGCGGGCTGATCGATTTGGCGATTGATCGGAAAACCCCGGCACGATGTGCCGGGGTTTTTCTTTTTGGAGTTGCGAGACACCCCCTCACCCTGATCCTCTCCCCGACATTCGTCGGGGCGATGGGAACATTCCTCTCCGCCGCTTGCGGGGGAGAGGCGCAGGTGAGGTGGTGATTGGTTTCCCACGGTTTGAATCGCCCGGGCCTTTTCTTTTGGGTTGATTTGTGTGCGTGTTTTGTGTGACGTAAGCGACGGCAGGCGCGAGATGGCGGACGAAAAACCAATCGTTGGACGCACCAAGCATGGCGAGTTGACGATCGATCAGCTTGCGGAGCTGCAGCCCGGGCTGGGGCAGTTGATGCCGATGGTCAGCGAACGGTATTGGACTCTCTATTACGCGGCCACGGGCGGCAACTGGGCGTTGGCGGATTACGAACTCCGCAGCCTGCGCAGTCTGTGGAAAAAAATGAGCATCACACGTCCGAAGTACAGGGGCATGCTCGAAAACTACGCGAAGAAGATTTTCGATCCGATGGAGAAACAGATCGAGGCGAAAGACTTCGCTGAGTTCGAGAAAGTCTACCGGCAAGGGATCGATCTCGCCAACACGATGCACAAGGCGGGCGATCACGCCGAGATTGTCTGGAAGCTGCCGCCCAACCCGCCGCAGCATCTCGGCCTGGGTTCGCAACCATTAACCGATTAGCGGAGCAAAACCATGGACCAATGGAAAGCCGACGTCATCAGGTTCCTGACCATCTACGGATTCCAAGTCGTCGGCGCGCTGATCATTTTGGCGGTTGGCGGGGTGGTGGCGCGCTGGACCGGCAACGTGACCATGGGCTGGCTCAACAAGCAGGACCTCGAGCCGCCCATTCGGACGCTGATCGTGCGTTTCGTGCGGCTGATGGTGTTGGCGTTGACGCTGCTGCTGGTGCTCGACAAGTTCGGCGTGCAGATCACGCCGTTGATCGCGGGCATCGGTGTCGCGGGCGTCGGCATCGGTTTGGCGCTGCAGGGCGTGTTGGGCAACCTCATGGCGGGGCTGACGATCATCTTCACGAAGCCGTTTCGGGTCGGGGAGTACATCGAATTGCTCGGCGTGTACGGGCAGGTGACGAATATTGAACTGTTTTCCACCACGTTGGTGCACATGGACCAGTCGCGTGTCGTCGTTCCCAACCGCAAGATCGTCGGCGAAATCATGCACAACTATGGCGCGATCCGCCAACTCGACCTGAGCGTCGGCGTTGCCTATGGCGCGAACCTGACCAAGGTGGTTTCGACGGTGCGGGAGATTCTCGACGCGAATCCGCGCGTCCTCAAAGAGCCGGCGCCGGTCGTCGGGATCAACGCGCTGGGCGATTCGTCGATCAACATCACCATCAAACCGTGGGTCAAAGTGCCGGATTACGGGATGGCCCAGTTGGAATTGTATCAAGGCATCGTCGAGCAGTTCCGCGCGCGGCAGATCGAGATACCGTTCCCGCAACGTGAAGTGCGGATGCTGGACGGCGCCGTGGCGAAGGAGAAGTCACAACAGAATCCGTCCGCATTGTAGCCGCACACTTTACGGGTGCGTCCGCGAACGCAGGCTGAAGCCTGCGGCTACGGCCGGCGCCGGGCGCGATGCGCCCGTGCGAGCCAAACCTTACTCCTGCCAGATGGTCACACCGGCAGTGGGAACATTGCGCGAACCGATCAGCACCTTGGTGCCGTTCGGTATCGGCGCGTGCTGGGTTTTCTCGGTGAAGTTGGTCGCGACCCAGAAGCCGTCGCGCCAGTCCACGACGAATCCGTCATCGAACTGTTCCACGCGCACACCGGCGCGCTTGAAGACATCGCCCACCAGTTTGACCTCCAAGGCGCCGTCTTGCGAGTCGACGCCGATGTAGGTCACGGTGCCGCGGCCCAATGTGCGCGTCACCGCCGCGACGCCGCCGGCGTAGAACTGATCGGCATAATGGGCCAGCGGGCTCGTGCCTTCACGCGGCTCCAGCACCTCGCCCCAAGAGACCCAATCGTAAACCTGCTTGCCGGCCTTGACCTTGCCGACGTTGGGCGCGGGCAGGGTGTCATAGAACGAAATCTTCGCGCCGATGAGATCGTGAATCGGCGCGGCCCACGGCGCCTCCCACAGGTGGCCGCGCCGGTCTTTCTGGCCGGTGCGGCAGGTGAGAATGAGGTGGCCGCCGTTCTCGACGTAGCGGGTCCAGCGCTGAACCAGATCGGCATCGACGAGTTGATAAGCCGGCGCGATCAAGAACGGATACGTTGCGAAGTCCTTGTCCTTGGTAATGACATCCACCGGGCATCCGAGGCGTTTGAGGGCGCGGTAGTATTTCCAGGTGTGGCCCATCGTGTCCCACCGAATGGTCTGCTTGTGGTTGTCAATGTCCCAGCAGTTTTCCACGTTGTAAAGCAGCGCGGTGCGCCGGGCGGCGTAGGCGTCGGGCTCTTTGGCGTCGGGCCGGCGATTCTTCCGCAGCAGCGCGATTTCGCAGGCCGCTTGCGAGTATTGTTGGCCGCCGGTAGTCGGCGTAACGCCGTCGGGCCCGACCAAGCCGTAGTGATATAGTTCGGCGCCGAACAACGGCTCACGGTAGCGATAGGTGCAGACAAGTTTCGCGCCGGCCGCGAAGGCCCGCATGATCCAGAGATGGACGGCGCCCGGATACGGCTGCGGGTTCACCTCGCCCCAGTTGACCTGGCCAGGCTGCAATTCCATGAGACCTTCCGCGCCGTTGATGCTGCGCAGGAAATCGTGCGAGAACGACATCGCCGCCGCGCTGCCCATGCGGAAACCGAGCGGACCTTCGTTGAGGTTCCCGTGCGCCGGGTAATGCGTCCACGTGATGATCTCGAAGTCCTTGCCTGACAGCACCGGATCGACGGCGGCGAAGTTGTGCATGAAGTTGGTCGTGATCCATTGCCGCTTGCCGCAATACTGGCGCAGGATGCCGGTCTGGAAGCGCAGGTAGTCGGCGGCCTCCTCGGCGAACCAACGCTGGGAGTCGAGCAGGGCGTGCGGGTTGAGTTGCGCGACAAGTTCCGCCTGATTCGGGATGCGAATCTGATCGAAGTTCTGGTACATCTGCGACCAGAACGCGTTGCCCCAGTCACGGTTCAGGGCCTCGATGGTGCCGTATTTCTTCTTCAGCGAGGCGCGGAACTTTGACTGGCAGGCGTCGCAGTAACAGGGTTCCTTTCCGTAGTGGCTGAGCTCGTTGTCGAGTTGCCAGCCCCAGACGGCGGGGTTGTTGCCGAAGCGCCGACCCAGCTCGTTGACGATCTTGGCGACGTACTGCCGGTAAGTCTCAACACTCCAGCACGCTTGCTGACGCGTGCCGTGCTGCATCCGGCGGCCTTGGGCGTCCACCATGAGCACCTCCGGATGTTTCTCCACCAGCCACACCGGCGGCGTGGGGGTGGGCGTGCAGAGGATGACCTTGAGGCCCCGGTCGGCGCAAAGCTGCACGTTGCGCTCCAGCCAGTCGAAGTCGAACCGTCCTTCCTCGGGTTCCATGAACGCCCAGGCGAACTCGCCCATGTGAACGAATTCCAGGTTCATTTGTTTGATGTTGGCGATGTCGCGTGCCCATTGATTCGAGGGCCACGCCTCCGGGTAGTAATAGACACCAACCCGCATCAGGTCGGATTGGGGAAAGAATCCGGATTCTGCATTGGCTTTCGTTGCATAGGCTGCGGCGCACAAAGAGAACGCCAGCATTGCGGAACGGAATTGGTAGTTCATAAGAGGCGATTATGAACAATTTGCCTTCCCCAGCAAGACGCAAACCAACAGAAGACGCTCGTTTCTGCCACGCCCGCGCTGCGACGCGCCATTGGGAGCCGCCACAGCTCTGGCCGGCGCTTCGTCGACCAATGTCAGCATCCAGCCGTGGGTGAAGGTGCCGCGCCGG
>JBEKFI010000086.1:0-14435 GCA_050013395.1 Verrucomicrobiia bacterium
ATCCACGTCCTGTGGATGCTCCACTTGCTCCGGCGCCATGTACTGCGGCGTGCCCATCACTTCACCGGTGCCGGTGATCGTCAGGTCTTTCGCCCCGCGGCCCATCAGTTTGGCCAGCCCGAAATCGGCGATCTTCACTGCGCCGTTCTTGTCGAGCAGGATATTCTCCGGCTTGATGTCGCGGTGGACGATGCCTTTGTCGTGCGCATACTGCAGCGCGTCGCAGATCTGGGGCACAATCGCCAGCGCCTCTTTCGGCGTGATCTTCGCCGTGTTCAGCAATTGCCGCAGATTCGCCCCGTCCACGAACTCCATGACAAAGTAAAATAGTCCATCGGTTTGACCAAAGTCGTGAACCGTCACGATGTTCGGATGGTTGAGATAGGCCAGCGCCCGCGCTTCGCGCGCGAACCGCTCGGCAAAGGCCGGGTCGCGGCTGACGGATGACGGCAGGATCTTCAACGCCACCGGCCGGTCGAGCCGTTTCTGGCGGGCCTTGTACACCACACCCATGCCGCCGCGACCGATCAGTTCCAGAATCTCCAACTCCGGGAGATACCGCGCCAGTTCCGCCGGTGTCGGCGGCACATAACCGGGGGTTGGCGACGCGGCTCCGGCCTCGCCCGCCCCGCCTTGGGTTTCCAGTCCGCGCTTCAACAAACAGGCCGGACACAACCCCTGGGGCGCGTCAGTGGCCAATGACGTTCCGCATTGGGGGCACTGGCGCGGAGGAGATGCAGGGGGCGGTGTATGCATCACCGGCGGGGGCACGACCATCGGCGGCGGAGCCTTTGGCATTTCACCGGACTTGCGCATGAGTTTTCCGCGCGTGGCCAGAGTGAAGGCCACGACCAACGCCAGGATAACGGGAATCGCCCGCCCTTGGCCCGTGAGAAGGCAAAACACCAGCGCGCCCACCAGGGCTGCCCAAACGACCACCGTGATTCTGCCGGAATCAGCAAACGCACCGGCCACGGTCTCGCGGCGCCCGCTCGGCGCTTCGGTCTTTGACGATGGAGACGCTGGCGTTTGTCCGGACTCGCGCAGGAATCCGCCACGCAACGCCAGCTTGAAAGCCACGGCCAGAGCCACGCTAGCGGCAATCCCATGCCAGTCACCAGTGAAAACGAAATACACGAGCGCTCCAGCTAAAACTGCCCAGACAATTGTTGTGATTTTCCCCGGGGAACGCAGCATGTCGGTCAGGGTCTCGTTGCGATCCCGCACCAACAGCCAGATTAGCAGTCCGAAGAAACCCAAGCACAAAAGCAGAAAAAGGACAAACAACAAGCCCGCCCACGCCGAAGTGAGAACGTGAATCATGGTTGTCCTCTCATTTCCTTTCTTGAACTCGCAAGCCCGGAAAGAATGCGCCTGCCACATCCCGTACCCGCAGTCCCGCCACGGCGGGGCTGCGTGATAATGCCCCTGACCTCGCCTCAACCAACGATTCGGATGGCATATTGAGTCCTTGTTTTATCTGATTGTCTCCACCTGTTACAGAAGCAAATGAGAGGCAGGGTTACAGACCGGGGTGGGACATTGCATCAGCCTCCGTAGGAGCGCCTCTCCAGGCGCGACCGGGAACG
This sequence comes from Verrucomicrobiia bacterium, assembly GCA_050013395.1. GTDB lineage: Bacteria > Verrucomicrobiota > Verrucomicrobiia > Palsa-1439 > Palsa-1439 > JBEKZD01. The sequence continues at coordinate 1,590 of JBEKFI010000086.1, forward strand.
CTGAAATTGCGGCAGGAATGCCGCTCCTACAAAGGAACTGTAGCGGCGCTGTGAGCACCGACTCAGCGACTCTTGTTGGTTCGCGGTTTTTCAGTCGCCAAGCATACGTATGCTCACGCCATGACCTCTGTAGCACAGCCCCGCCCGTTTCTGAGTTCCTGTGCCGCCGTGGCCAGTCCCGCTTCGAACAAGAAAAACATCCGACCCGCGCGAATCTGATCTCCGGGCCTCAACTCCAACCGCGCAATCCGCTGTCCTCTGACCCATGTGCCGTTGGTGGAGTTCAAGTCGTAAACGACAAAAACACCATCTTCCCGCAAAACCGCGAAGTGCTCCCGCGAGAGCCGCTCATCCTGGATCCTGACATCGGCGCGCTCGCCGCGGCCGACAACGACCGGCTTGTCTCCGATCTCCCAGCGTTCGACTGCGGACCTGTCCCTGCTGATTTGGCATAGAAACGGCACGACTGACTCGCCTTCGCCGTGTTGCATCCTTATTTTCCGTACTGCTGAATCCGCTGCGGCCGACGGGCCAGCAGGTAAATCAGCGCCCCGATCCAATGGGTCAGCACGATCACCAGGATCCAGATGATCTTGTCGTTGCCTTCGGACGGCTCGTTGGTAGCGCAATCAATGAGCATCCAGATCCACAGGATCGTGCCGCCAATCCCGAGGGCGAAGATGCCGAAAACAAACGGAAACATATGGAATGCCGCCATAACGTCGTCCTTTCCTCGAACTGGTCTTCCGCCAATTAGCTCCACTCCTTACAGAAGTAAATGGCGAGGAAGGTTACAGTGAAAGTTTTGAACTGTCTCATCACCGGCTGCGGTAGCCCAGCAACCGGGCCGGCAGAAACAGGACCACGCGGAGGAACGCGAAGACCGCACCCACACAGATGCCGACCAGACGCAACGGCAGCGACACCAGCCAGACGACAGGCGCAAGAATCAAGGCCAACAAGGCCAGCGGCCAGCAGAGGACGAACAAAATGCACCATGCCACAAAGAGAATCACCACTCTCATAGCAACCTCGTCGTAGAATTCATGACATCCCAGTTCTTAATCAAAGATGATGCGATGAGTCCATCTTGGAGGGACGCGCTCCGTCGCGTCCGTGAGGGCCAAGCGGCCACGACAGAGCGTGGCCCTCCAGCAACCCCGCTGTTGAATTCATCCCACCCGACAGCTCGTCATGTGCGCTTATCACGCGCTTGCGCGTTCTCCACCAGCAAAGCAGATACAACAGCCCGCCGATCAGCAGCGGCGCGAAGACCGCGTTCATCTTGATCCCGTGGTTCACCAGCGCAAAACAGGCGATGCCGCCGAGAACGAATGCCCCGCCGATGCCTTCCCATTTCCAAGCGACGACCAGTCCCAGCAACGTCAACCCGAGCGACAAGGAAAGAAGTTGTTCAACCAGCGACAGCTTCAACGGGTTCGGCATCCTTTAGCCGACCGCCATCGTGACGATCAGCACAAGCACCAAAGTCCCGACGATCCCGGCAGTCCGCCGCATTCCGGTTGTCATCCCGTTCTTCATTTTTTCAAGTTCCTGATCTTATGGCTCCAGTTCCTACAGAAGCAAGCAGGGAGAAAGGTTACAGGCCGAAAATGGGGTCAGACCTGTATTCATGACAAACCTGCCTCTCGCCTTGGCTCAGCGAGCCAGAAATGTACGTTGTGTACGTTGTATATGTCTGACCCCCGATGCGACTCACCGTCCAGCCGTCTGCAACAATCCCGAATGCGACGTGTTTGCCGTGTCCTTGCTTGGACGCACTTCGGTCTTGACAAGTCTGGCAGTTTGTATATTGTCTGTGTACAAATGACAAACCAAGGCAATCCCAAGACCCTGCGGATCGACCTGAATCATCCGGTTCCGGCTTACCGGCAGATCGCCGACGGACTGAGAGCCTTGCTGGTGAGCGGCGAATTCAAGCCGGGTGATCGCCTGCCCACGGTGAGGCAACTCGCGACCGACCTGGTGGTGCATCACAACACGGTCGCCCAAGCCTATCGCCTGCTCGCAGAAGAGGGCTGGCTGGAATTGCGACGGCATCGCGGGGCCAAGGTGATCGAACGGCGCTCGCAACGCGCCGGGACATCGTCACAACAAAATTTCTCGCAACATCTCCGCGAACTGGCTGCCCGCGCGGTGGCCGACGGACTGGATTCCAAAGCGATTGCCGCGCACCTCAGCGCCCTAGCGAATGAACTCAACAACATCAACCCGGAGGACAGATGAACCCGACGAATTGGGCATGGTTATTTACGGTCCTGACTTGTGTCTTGTGGTGTGCGATGGCGGTGAAGATGCTGATGTACCCACGCGTGAGCCGGCCGGACATCTTCTTTGCGATCACGGTAGACCCGTCGTTTCGCCAGTCACCCACTGGCCGCGCAATTCTGCGCTGCTATGATCGCCTCGTCGTAATCATCACCTTGGTTTCCTTCGCACTGGCGGTGCCAATCAGTCTTCCTCCCTCCTGGTTTCACACATCGTTGTCGGTGTTCTTAGCGGCAGTCGCGCTGGAAATGGCCGGTTTTCTTGGTGCCTTCCTGATCGCACGCCACAGAACGATGCCCCACCGCGTCGAGCCCAGCACCGCACGTGAGGCGGATTTGCATCCGCGCCGGGGGCCGCCGCCAGCCGGTTGGCTGGCCCAAGCTGGGCCATTCTTGATTCTTGCTGCCGCCAGCCTCTATTTGTGGCTGCGGTGGGATGATATTTTAGCACGGTTCCCAAGCCAATGGGGCAGCGATGGCCGGCCCAGCGGTTGGACAACCAAGGGTGTGGTCGGCGTGTTTTGCCCGATAGGTCTCGGCGCGCTCGTTTGTTTGTTGATCGCGGTGTTATCAAGGCGTCGAGGCGTTCGGTGGACTTATCGTGGCGATTCCCGGTCACCCTACGGGGCTCGCTTCGTGCGCATCAGGTCGGCGTTCCTGCTCGGACTCCAATACTGGCTGGCTCTGTACTTCGCGGCCGGCAGCTTGGGAGCGCTGGGAGCAAAGTCGCCGATGCCGGGGCTGTGGTGGCTGCCCTTCGCATTCGCTGTTCTTGTTGCATGGTTCATGGCCTTTTGGATCGCGCAGAGACGCTGGCCTGGTGGGGCGTCTGAGCGGGTGCCGGTCGGGGATCAGACGCCGGACAAGTGCTGGAAACTCGGCCTGTTCTATGTCAACCGGAATGATCCGGCAGTCCTAGTAGAGAAACGCTTCGGCATCGGGTGGACTGTGAATTTCGGCAACCCACGGTTGTGGCTTGTCATCGGCGCGACCCTGCTCCTTTTGCTGGCGATATTGGGTTTGTTAACTGTCAAAGGCGGCACTGGAATTCGGCCAACACATTAGCCCGGATTATTCACGATGTGCTCAAATAGGCAACGCTCCGCAAATAGTCACACCCTCACCCTAACCCTCTCCCTTGGAAAGGGAGAGGGAAATCTCCTCGCCCCGCGTGCGGGGAGAGGACCAAGGTGAGGGGCAGTTCGTTGCGCAAAACTTCATGAACAAGTCAGGTTAGCACTTGCCTTCTGATTGACGGAGAGACCTCAACTTATGAAAAAGAACTCAATGAAAAACCTACTCGGTACTGCAACGCTGATCTTTGTGTCGGCATGCATCGCATTCTGCCAAACGGGGCCGCGTGAACCCGTGGTGGTCGCAAAAGAATTCGTGGACTTGCTGGTGAAGGGCGACTTTGCGGCGGCTGCCAAGAATTTCGATGAAACGGTGAGCGCGGCCCTGCCGCCGGATAAGCTCCGCGAAGTCTGGACAGCGTTGAATGCGCAGGCCGGCGCTTTCCAGAAGCAACTCGGAACGCAGTCCGGCCAATACGGTGCCCTCAGCGTTGTCCTGGTCACTTGTCAGTTCCAGCGAGCGGTCATCGATGTGAAGGTGGCATTAGACGGTCAACGGCGAATTGCCGGCCTATGGTTCTTGCCGGGAAAACCGCCGACGCCGGTCTCCACGCCGCGTTACTGGCGGACCGAGACTTTTCAGGAGGAGGAATTCGTGGTTGGCAGCAAACCTTGGGCTTTGCCCGGCACGTTGACCACGCCGAAAGGCGACGGGCCTTGGCCCGCTGTGGTGTTGGTCCACGGCTCGGGGCCTAACGACCGCGACGAAACCGTCGGAGCCAACAAGCCGTTCAAAGACTTGGCGTGGGGGTTGGCATCACAAGGCATCGCCGTGCTGCGTTACGAAAAGCGGACGAAGGTTTACGCTGCGCAAATAGGCTCGCTGCTTGCCAACCTCACCGTGAAGGAAGAAGTTATTGATGACGTGTTGACGGCGGTGGCGCAGTTGCGGGTGACGAAGCGAATCGCTCCCGATCGCATTTTCGTGCTGGGCCACAGTCTTGGCGGGATGCTGATTCCCCGGATCGCCAAACTCGACACCAACATTACCGGGTTCATTGTCCTGGCCGGGGCAACCCGACCGTTGGAAGATATGGTGCTGGAACAAACAAGGTATCTGCTGACTCTCAACGGAAACCCGGACGACGCGGGCAAGAAGCGACTGGAAGAACTCAGTTCTCTCGTGGCGAAAATAAAGCAACTGAAACCTTCGGACAGTTCCTCAGCCACCCGACTGCTGGGTGCACCACCCCGATACTGGCTCGACTTGCGCGGCTACGAGCCTGCTGTTGTTGCCAAAGGCGTTATGCGCCCCATGCTCGTCTTGCAGGGTGGGCGCGATTACCAGGTCACGCAGGTTGATTTCCAGGGCTGGCAGAAGACGCTCGCCACCCGGAAGGACGTCACGTTCAGACTATATCCAGGACTGAACCATCTTTTCGTCGCAGGCAAAGACAAGGGTACTCCTGCCGAATACGATCAACCCGGCCACGTGGCTGAAGAAGTCATCAAGGACATCGCCGAATTCATCGAGCGAACAAAGTGATTTGCTTGTCCGTTGTGCCACCCGACCAAGCGCGATTGCTCAACTGGAAAGAATCCGGCGCAGCGGTTGGGTTCGCGTTTCGCTCGCGTCGCACCGCCGAGCGACGGTGTTTGTCAGCATTGTCAAAGGTGATACTATGAGTGCTCGTCCGAGTGAATGGTCCGCGATAGTCGCGGGGCGTAAGTCATATGGGAAATGTCGGTTCACGTTTGTTAGAGTCTGTTTACGTAGGGGCGTTTGAGTCAGCGATACCAAACACGTCAGAACCCACGTGAAACGCGGAACTGCATCACGGACAATTCCCAATTCAGGCCGATGAAAACCACGGCTGCCTTTTTCCTCCGTCAAGTCTGTGCCATTGGCGCGGGCCTTTGTCTGCTGCCATGGTGTTCCCATGGCGATGATTCAACGCGTCGCACCGTTCCCGCTGAAACGTCTTTCGACAACGGAACCGGCTGGTGGCCCGTGCAGGCGATGCCGAAGGCGCTGGTGCGCACGGAAAACGAAAATCGGTTTCCTGCCCCGCGCGTCCCGTACCAGATGATGGTGCAGTCCGTGGCAGGTCTGGCCGCCAAGGCCGTGAATGAAGGCCGCGCCGACGAGATGGTGTGGGTGGGGACCGACAACGTTGATGTGGAGGATTGGTTCGCCCGCCTGCGGCAGCGCCATCCGCAATTGGAGATTCGAAGCGTTTTTGGTCCCTGGGATCTGGTTGACCGTTATGCGAAGAAGGGACTCATCAAGGGATACATTCTCTACCGGTCGGACCAATCCAGGGGCGAAACCAACGAGCATCGTCCCGGCATGGATTGTTCGGTCAACGTTGCCACGAGCTTGGCGGGGCTCCTCGACGGAATTATTGTGGACGAAAACCTTGAGAGTGAGGCCAAGACGCACGGGCTTAAGATGCTGCTGGATGTGCGGGACAAAACCCAGGCCTGGTGTTTCGAGACCTACAAAGACCGGTTCAACCGCCGGATGGTCTGCACTCAGGATCCACGAAAACCCCACGCCCGCGATCTGGCTATTGCCCAGAAGGCCCTTACCGCGTTTGGCTATGAGGAGCCTGTCCCCACGGTCATGAAATGGCTCGAACCGCTCTCACCGATCCTCGGCTGGAACGGCGGCAACGAGTTCAAGACGACAGAAATGTCCACCCTCTGGGGACATATCCAAACGTCTACCGACTGGTGCATCAACCTGCCGGTGCTGATGGCCGGCACCGAAAAGACCGGTCAGCCAAAAGCCAGAAGCCTCGATCCGCGAACGATCGACTGGAACGACACGCGCAGTGCCGTGAGCTTCGTAAGCACCGACGGCGACAACGTGCAATGGTTCCAAGGGAACTTCTTCCGGAGCAGCGAGAGCAGAAGTTATTGGGGTAATCCTGACCGCGGGAAGATTCCGTTTGGCTGGTCTTGCTGCTTCGCCCATCTGGCGCAATTGTGCCCTGAAGCCATAGACTACGCGGTTGCCACCCAGTTGCCCAACAACTGGTTCATCGAGTGGGGTGGCGGCTATTACTACCCGGATCACTTCGGCCTCAAGCGTCCAAACCGTTGGGAGCTGTTGGCGCAACACGCCCGGCGCACCTGGGCTCTGATGAAGAAAAACAACACGCGCATCATCGGCTTCAACGTCACGAAGTACGATTCTTCCGATGCCCGAAAGGCTTACGAGGTCATCGCCGGCCAGACCGACGGTTTGCTGGCCATCCTGATCTTCCAGTATGACCCTTACGAAGCCGGCGCCGGAACAATTTTCTGGGTCAAAGACCGCAGCGGCGTCGACGTGCCCGTGATTACCGCGCGCTACTCGATCTGGGAGCACAAGAACAGTCGCGAGCGTTCGGGCACGCCGGCCAAGGTCGCCCGCGAAATCCGGCAGACGGTGGAGAAAACGCCACCAAGCGATCTGCCGCGCTTCGACTGGGTGATCGCTCATGTATGGTCCTGGTTCAAGAAGTCGCCCGGCGCCGACGACAACGCCGAGGACATGCCCCAGGAAAACGCCGCCGCTCGGGGCGGTGTTCGCGGCTATGCGCCCGTCACATGGTGCGCCGACCGGCTTCCCTCCAACATCCGCACCCTCAGTCCCGAGGAGATGATCTGGCGGATACGCATGAAGCACAACGCCGAGCAAACCAAGAAAATGATTCAGGAGTGGCCGCGATGACCGCCCTATCCAACCGGCAGAGACCGTGCTGTGCAAGACCTGGCCGGACGATGTCGTCGAGCACGCGGTTAACGAAAATGCGGGTCAGACCTGTATTCATGACAAATTTGCCTCTCGCCTTGGCTCAGCGAACCAGAAATGTACGTTGTATAGGTCTGCCCCCCGATGCGCTTACGGCCCGGCAGTCGCCGCTGCCCCGTCACGATACTTTGCGATACCGGTTAGTCGGGTTTGCCGCGCCAATAGCAGCGCGGTGTTTGCTGCGGAAATTACGGCGTGCAGCGTCTCGTAAACTCGGCTCCGTCGGACTCGGCTTTGATGTGCGCGTGGAAATACCGTCCGTGCGAATGGGCGTTCAGCAGGACGGTTCAATCCTTTCCCTTTTTCCCATGCTCTTCAAACGTGTGGTAGTTGCGAACGTTGCGGGCGTTGTTGCGGCGGCCCAATCCAGATTGTTATCAGCGGTCCTTCCTCTGACCGTCTGTGTTTCCACGTATAAGAATGTTCATGCACTTGATGATAGTGGTGCTGCCGAGGATGCTACCCGTGGCTTGAGCGCCGTGCGTGGCACAGTATGCTGCTGCCGCAATGCCGAAAAGACCTATCAACAAGGCGCAGCATAGGCCGATTCGTATTTCTACGAATGACATCTTCGTGAATTCAATTCTGGCGTCCAAGGCCCGATTTTCCATCTGACAAAAGTGAAGCACCTGTGTCTTGAGTAGCTTGCTAAGCTCCTTCGCCCGCTGGCGCTCGATACTTTTGTTCGTTGCCACTGCTGCTGGCGGGTTGACCACGCAGGCGTCAGCCTCGGATTTAGCGGTAGCGCGGTTGATTTTCGTTATCATACGACAATAAAAGCACGGGCGTATTTACCACGTCCAAGCAGGCTAGGTCTGGTAAGGTGGCTTAGATGTTGTTGCCCGCCTCCATATCGCGGCAACGCTTACAAACCCATCCAGCTGCTGACGGAGCAATTGCCGGGTTGCCGCAGGCGCACTTGCGGGCCTTTGTGCGGGATCTCGGCGTGGAGGGACACTTTTTTGCGTAACTCAGAAAGCGCTTTTCGAGAATGTCAAAAATGGCCTGCTTAATCCGTCCGGGACTCCGTCGCTTACTGGGAGCCGTGACAATACCCTTCAACTCGTCAACCTGCTCTGGATTCGGATAGGTGTAGAGCAATGCTGTTTTCGCAACTCCCCACCATTTTGGCGCTGAACGTTTATTCAGCGGCGGCAACTCGTCAACCATTTTACCGACATCGCCGAAGTCAAAGCCCCATCGGTTGTTTTCTGAACGTGCTCGCCAAACGTACCAAAGCAGACTCCAAGCAAATCTGCCGGCATCATCTTTGATTGATCGTGCCCATTGCGCTCTCGGGTCGAGCCTCAACGGCAAATCTTTGGCAAGCTGCAATTTCTTCAACAACTCATCCTCATTGTCACCGAATTCTGGATAGGTCGATTTCATCACCGGCCATTTCCAGTACCCCTTGCGCGTAAAACGGTGAAAGATTTCTGGGTGTTTTCGAGCAAGCTCGTTCAATTCGCTACAAGCGACCGCAATCACCCGAGCCAATTCCTCCACAGCGACTGAAGCATAAAGGCTGGTGAGCTTACTCTCGCAGGTCAAATCTGCGGCGACTTGGAGTTGCCGTAGGCATTCTGCCGCCATTGACCCAAGAGCATGCGCCGCCGCTTGCGAACAGTTCACTTGGACGCGAACGGCCAACCTTGCCGGTCCCATCCCATCATCGTTGGGCCGAAGGAACTCCTGTATCTCTTGCCTTTCCCGCTCATCGTTCCAGTCTGGAACTTCGATCCATTGACGGGTGTCTTCATCAATCGGTTCCCCGCGTTCCTTGTGCTGTCGCGCAATCCCACATGCAAGTTCGTAAAAAGAGAATGGCTTGCCGGGACTCTCCCTTGCATAAATCGGGTCACCCGTACTGAAAAGACTGCGGCAATGTCCAGGTAGGAAGAACGGTTGGAATTGTACTCCTTGAGTTTGCATCATTGGCGGTTTTTTCTGCTTCTTCGCCATGATCGTCGCGTCCGGCTACGGCTGAATACAATCCTCCGTCACCAAGTCCTTCGACTTCGTGTAGCCTGCGGGAATGCCGGGAGCGGTGACGGAGTTTCCGGCTTCGGTGCGCTTGGTCACATCAAGATTGAGGGCGAGCAACTGCGCGAGTAAATCCTTGTTCGCCGAGAAGCCGTAAGCGGCGAGCACGGCGGCGGCGAGGGTGGTGTGGGCGTCCTTCAATGGGTTCGCGCCCGGCAACTCCAGCGTGCGGTAGAGCGCGCGGAGGCCGCCTTTGATGTTCTTCAATGCTTCGGCGCGGACGCGGCGCACTTCGCGGCCTGCTTCGGCGACCGCTTCGATCTGCTTCGCTGTCGGCAATTGAGGCCACGGGAAGGTGTCGAAGACGGATTCGGGCGTGTAGCGGAAGTCCGACTTAAACTTGCTGCATTTCGTGATGAACCACAGCCAGTGCGCGTGCGATTGCATAATGCCGAAGCTATAGTCGTCCTCGAAAGCAAAGCACGACAGCGCGTCACCGGGACGAATCTGCGGCGAGATAAACACGAACACGGGGCGCTTGGTGACACGTGAGCACACGATGTAGCGACTGAGCTTCGCGACCTTGCCGATCAACTCAGGACGTGATCGGAAATGCTGCCACCACGTCTTGAGCCAGTTTTGGTCTTGGCCCGTGTCCTTGCCCGTCTTCTTTCTCTCAGTTTCAGCTTTGCCGGTGATGTAGGGCAAGACGACCTTATGTACGTGCGCGAAGGGCGCTGCGTAAGCTTGAACTTCCAAGATGCTGCGCGTCTGGAAGTCGATAACCCATCGGCTCGGTACTCCATCCTTGAGCATCTCACCGCCTACGAGAAACGGCCAGACAACCTCGCGATTGTTCGGCGCCTGTGCGAGCATTTTCTTGGCTTCTGCGTCTTCGAGCATGAAGCCTTCGTGGCGTGGATACTGACCGGTGTAGCAGAAGCCTTTGTTTGCTGTAAGAATCTTCGCGGCGCTAACGTCCACTTGATCGGAAAGTGCAGAGTTGATGTGGTCGCAGTCGCGGTAATTGAGTTCGTAGTCGCGGACGGCTCGGGGAGCCGTCCCTGCCGGGGGCTGCGCTTTGAACCAGAGGCGGCGGTTCTTCGGGAGCAAGCCGGTATCCTGCGTCTTGACCCAGTTGGCAATCGCGACGTGGACGTTGGCCTCGCCGGACCATGGTTGATTTTCCACGGCTTCGATGATCGTGCCGGTCTTGACGATGTAGTCGAGTCCGCCGACACGCGACTGGTTGTTCCGGATGTTCTGCGTGCCGACGAGTCCCGCGCGGCCTGCGACCGGATCGGCGGCGGTGCAGGCTGGTAAGTGGTCGTGCGCTTTGCGCAGCCAATAGACGCAGTAGTCGGCCATGCCGGGCACGTCGGGATATGCGCGGCGCACGGCGTTGACGTACTCCGGGCCGCGTTGCGGTTTGAGAAACTTCGCGCCGGTGAACGGCGGATTGCCGATGATCACGTCGGCTTTGGGCCACGCGACCGGTTTGCCGTTGGCGTCAACGAGCGCGTCGGCGGCAATGAAGTTGGCATCGAGGTTGTCGAGGGGCAGAGCGCGTTCGGTGATGTGGAGTTCGTCAATCGCGAGTTTGCGGGCAATCATCATCGAAACTTTGGCGATCTCGACGGCCAGCGAGTTGATGTCCAGTCCGTAGAAATTCTGCACGCTGAGGAAGCTGAGTTGGCCTTGCTCCGGCTCGGCGCGGCTGGGGAATTCGTTGATGCGTTCAATGAGTCGGGTTTCGAGGCGCTTGAGTTCCCGGTAGGCGATGTAGAGGAAGTTGCCGGAACCGCACGCAGGATCGAGCACGCGGAAATTGTGGAGGCGTTCGCGGAGTTCTCCGAGACGTTTCAGAGTCTTGGCGGATTCGATTTGTTCGCGCCACGGGTCGATGACCGTCGGCCTGACGATCTTCATGATGTCGATAGGGCTGGTGTAATGGGCGCCGAACGCGCGGCGTTCCTCAGCGCCGAGCGAATCTTGAAAGAGCGCGCCGAAGATTTCGGGCTGGACGTGCGACCAGTTGAACGCCGCCGCTTCGCGGAGAAGCGCGAGTTCCGTGTCGCTCAACTCGACGCGGGCCGGTTGGGCAAAGAGACCGCCGTTGAAGTAGGCGACATCCTTGAATCTGCCGCCGGTCGCACTCTTTCGCGTGTTCATTGCCTCGAAGAGGCCGCCGATGAGGTCGAAGGCATCGGCAGGCGTCGTGCAGTCATCGAGGATTTGCGCGACGAAATACTTCGGCAGAAGATCGATGTCCTCGGCGAACAACGCAACGAGCATTTGCAGAATAAAGCGCTGGGCGAGGGGGCGTTCGATGCCCCGTTTGGCAAGCTTGTTGAAGCAGGCGGCCAGTTTGTCGGCGGCTTCGCGCGTGACGGCCACGCGGTCCACGCCGAATGCTGGCTTGGGCACGCCGGGTTCAAGAAATCGGAGCGGGCCGTAACGCTCCGGTAGCTCGCGAGTCATCAGCGCATCGACCGGCGCGTCGATCTGTTTGTCGAAGTCGTAGATGCGAAACTCGTCGAAATTGCAGAGGACCACGTAGCGGGGACGGTTTGGGCAAAGGCGTTCCCAATAGTTGAAGGCTTGACTGATATGCGTCTGGAGATTGACGCCGCGCTTCTTCATTTCGATGAGCACGACCGGCTTCCAGACGAAATCGGCAAACGAAATGCCACCGCCGTCTTCGACGGACTTGCGGATCCGAAACTCAGCCTTGCCGCCGGCGTCGAAAGAGCCTTGCTGACCGAAGGCTTGGAACAGGCGGTCGAGAAAGACTTGCGCCTGCCCTTTTTCGTCGCCGGTGATGTTCTTGTCGGCCCACGCAACGAATTCGGCAAGTTTCTCCTCACGTGTCATGGAAATCTATTTTACCAAAGATTCTGGCAAGGGAAACGCCAAAGACGGCGTCACCGGGGTCGCGCCTGATTATTTTTCATTCTGACCTGGCGCGTCAACACAACCGAGCAAAAGTGGCTAAAATGCCAATAAATTGCGGACTTTTCCTTAACTAAGTGCCATTCGGGTCAGACCTGTATTCATGACAAATCTGTGTGCGTTGTATAGGTCTGACCCCCGATGCGACGATTCATCCTCCAAAAGAGCAACGCAGGCGGGGACACGAACCCGCCTGCGTTGATAGCTTCCAACGCCTCGATCCGTGATCCGGAGCCGGATGCGCAGCAGGCAAGTTGAACGTCTGGGCTGCCTACCCGCGCAACCGGGGTTCGCGTTTCGAGGTGAACTACTGCTACTGCAGTTTCTTCTTCGCGTCTTCGGGCACTTCGACCTTGGTCGCGCCTATGTCTTTGATCTCGACGGTGGTCGTGCGGTCGACGTCCATGTTGTTCTCGTTGAAGCTGACGCTGCCTTGCACTTTGATTTCATACTTCGCGAGCACACCGTCCTTGAGCCAGAACCTCACCGAGCCTTTGGCATTGCTGACTGTGGGAGCCGGACCGCCGCCGCGCCGCCCGCCAAACGTAAGCAATCCTTTGGCGCCGTCTTCGGTCAGGTCGCCGACGTAGGCGTCCCCGTCCTTCTTGATTTCCTTTGCCTTGGCCACGAGGTCTGCGGCTTCCGCCGCAGGCGCCTTGAAGTTGCTCAACATTCGCGCCATGAACATGCCCGGACCGGGCTGGTCATCGGCGGACAACTCGGCCAGGGATTGCCAACCTTCCTGCAT
>JBEKFI010000087.1:0-14435 GCA_050013395.1 Verrucomicrobiia bacterium
AAGACCGCCCAACGGCGCTTGGTGCCGATTCAGCCCAACCTGGCAGCTTGGCTCGCACCGTATCGTGCCCACACTGGGCCAGTCTGTGTGTGGTCGCGCATCGGACGGAAGGCGTCTCTATTGGCGAAAGACCTCGGCATTCGTTGGCCGAAGAACGGCTTGAGGCATTCTTATGCGACATACCGTCTGGCGCATTGCCAAGATGCCGCCAAGGTCGCTTTGGAAATGGACAATACTGCCAACATGATCTTCCGCCACTACAGAGAATTGGTCACGCCGAAAGAGGCGGCAGCGTGGTGGAATATCTTCCCGGAACAGGCGGCGAACGTCGTGCCTATGAATGCGCACCGGAGTGCGAAGTGAAGGAGTCACTGGTAATGGAACTACCGCTGAGTAACTCCTGCTCGAAGGCCCGCAACTGGCTGCGGGCTGTGCCCACGATGTAGCGTCGCCCGCCCTCGGGTGGCATCCAACGCTCCCAGAGGCCGGCGAATCCGAACGGCTCGCGGTTCTTTAACACGATGCGGCGCGATCATCCTGTAGAAGCTGGCCGATACCTGCACGCCAACCCCTTCGCCTCTGTTGTGATTGTCAGTATCCCACCGGATGCCAGGTGGTCTTGATTTCCTGCGTGTCCATGATGAGATATGGGTTCTCGGTGGCGCGATCAGGGAAGATCACACGTTTCACGTTGAGTGAGGCCTGGCTCTGGATCGTCTTGCGTTCTTCCATGTCGTCGCCGTAATAGACGATCGCATTAACGTCCATGTGACCCGCGATGTGACTTAACAACTCGGAGCGGAAGCCGGTGAGAATATTCACGACGCCACCCGCCACGTCGCCAGCAGCGCAAACTTCCGAGAACGTAATTGCGCTCAGTGGCGTTTTCTCGGAGGCGAGCGCGATCACAGAGTTGCCGCCCGTGATGATCGGGCAAATCGCGGACACAAGCCCGAGCAGACCGCTGTCTTCGGGCGCAATGAGCGCCACTACGCCCGTCGGCTCAGGCACGCTGAAGACGAAATGGGGCGACGCGACCGGGTTCACAGTGCTGAAAAGCTGCACGTACTTGTCGCCCCAGCCGGCGTAGTAGATGAGACAATCAATCGTGACGTCCACTTGCCGGCGCGCGTCGGCGAGCGAACTTCCTTGCCGTGCCAACTCGGCGACAAATTGATCGCGCCGGCCTTCGACGAGTTCGGCGAGCCGGTAAAGAATCTGAGCGCGATTGTAACCCGACCGGCCCGACCAATCTTTCAGGGCGGCGCGCGCTTTGACGACCGCTTCGCGGAAATCCTTGCGGCTGCCCCGGCATACGTTGGCCAGCGGACGGCCTTTGGCGTCCTTGAGAACGTAGCTGCGGCCGGATTCGCTGCGCGGAAACTGGCCGCCGATGAACAGTTTGTAGGTTTTGAGGACGGGGACGCGTGTGCTCATGGCTTTGTGCCTGGTACTTTGTGATTGGTGACTGGTTCGAGATCGACATACGGCAGCAGGCCGTGCCAGCCGCCTTCGCGGCCCATGCCGCTTTCCTTGTAACCGCCGAACGGCGAGGACGGATCGAATTTGTTGAACGTGTTGGCCCAGATGACGCCGGCTTTGAGGTTGCGGGTGACTCTGAAAATCTTCGCTCCTTTGTCAGTCCAAACGCCGCCACTAAGGCCGTAGGCGGTGTTGTTGGCTTTCTCGATGGCTTCCTGGACCGTGCGAAACGTCTGGATCGCCAGCACCGGGCCGAAAATTTCCTCCTGGGCGATGCGGTGCGACTGGCTGACGTTCGTGAACAACGTCGGCCGGCAGAAGTAGCCCCTGTCCGGCAGTTCGCAACTCGACTGCCACATCTCCGCGCCTTCCTGCTGGCCGATCTGGAGGTAATTGTTGATCTTGTCGAGTTGCTCTTTGGAATTGATCGCGCCGATGTCGGTGTTTTTGTCGAGCGGGTCGCCTAGGATGAGCGACTGCATCCGGTGCTTCAGTTTGTTGACAAGCATGTCGGCGACGCCTTCCTGCACGAGCAACCGCGAACCGGCGCAGCAAACGTGGCCCTGGTTGAAGAAGATCGCGTTGATGATCCCTTCGACGGCCTGATCAATTGCAGCGTCCTCGAAGATGATGTTGGCCGCCTTGCCCCCGAGTTCGAGCGTATACCTCTTCTTCGTGCCGGCGAGGGTGTTCATGATCCATTTGCCGACCTCGGTGGAGCCGGTAAACGCGATCTTGTCGACGTCCGGATGCTTCACGAGCGCGGCGCCGGTGTCGCGGCCGCTGGAGATGATGTTCACCACGCCGGGGGGCAGATCGGCCATGGCGATGAGTTCGGCCAGCTTGAGCGCGGTGACCGGCGTCGTGCCGGCGGGCTTGAGCACGACGGTGTTGCCGGTGGCGATGGCGGGCGCGATTTTCCAGGCCGCCATCAACATCGGGAAGTTCCACGGGATCGCCTGACCGCAAACACCGACCGGCCGGGCGCGCCGGCCGGGGAACGCGAAGTCGAGTTTGTCGGCCCAACCGGCGTAGTAGAAAAAGTGCGCGGCGGACAGCGGTATGTCGATGTCGCGGCTTTCGCGGATCGGCTTGCCGTTGTTTAGGGACTCGGCGACGGCAAACTCCCGGGCCCGCTCCTGCAATAACCGCGAGATCCGGTAAACGTACTTGCCGCGCTCTTGGCCGGACATCTTCGACCAAATCTTGTGGTAGGCGCGCCGGGCGGCTTTCACGGCACGGTCGACGTCGGCTGCGGTTGTCTCCGGCACCTCGCAGAGCGGCTGTTCGTTGGCCGGATTGATGATGGTTCGATATTTCCCCCCGACGGGCGGGACGAATTTGCCGTCGATGAAAAGGTCGTAGCGTTTCTTGATGCCGGGATCGACGCTCTCGGGCGCCGGCGCGTATGACCAGTCCAGTTTCGGTGCGGTAGCGGTGGCAGTGCTCATGGTTCAGGCCTGTGAGAAATAATCGGCGCTCTGGTAAACGCCCTGGGTTTGCTTTGCGATCTGCATGAGAATGTCGTTGGCGAGCGTGCTCGCGCCGATACGGAACAAATCCGGCGTGAGCCACTCGTCACCCAACGTCTCCTTCAACATCACCAAATACTGAATCGACTGTTTGGCGGTGCGGATGCCGCCGGCGGGCTTGAGACCGCGCTTCTGGCCCGTCCTCTGATAAAAGTCCCGCAACGCTTCCATCATCACCAGCGCGACGGGCTGCGTCGCAGCGGGCTGAATCTTGCCGGTTGAGGTCTTGATGAAATCCCCGCCCGCCGCCAGGGCGAGATCGCTGGCTTGCCGGACACGGTCGAGCGTGCCGAGTTCCCCGGTTTCGAGAATCACTTTCAAGCGGACGCGCTCGCCGCACAGCGCCTTGAACTCGGCAATCTCGTCGTAGACGAGGTTGTAGCTGCCCTTGAGAAACTCGCCGCGGGACAGGACCATGTCGATTTCGTCCGCCCCTTCGTCGATGGCGAATTTCGTTTCGAGAATCTTCGTTTCCCGGTTGGTTTGTCCCGACGGGAACGCCGTGGCGACTGCCGCGACCTTGACATCCGAGCCGGCGAGCGTTTCCTTCGCGACCCGCACCAACCTCGGATACACGCATACGGCGGCGACGTGCGGCAGGTCCGGCAACGCATCGTCGGGATGCATCGCCTTGTAACACATCTGGCGCACCTTGCCGGGCGAGTCGCTGCCTTCGAGCGTGGTGAGGTCGAGCATGCTGAGCGCGAGCTTGAGTGCATCGACTTTGGATTGTTTCTTGATGCTACGAGTGTTGAGCCGCGCCACGCGCTCCTCGACCCCGATCTGATCGACAGGCGGCGACGGATACCAATTCGGATAAGGATGCTGCAACGCCCGCATACCCGCAAGACTACCGAGATTCGGCCGCAAAGGCAACTTCCGTGTGAACGGCTGGCGCAAAGAACGCATCACCTTCCAGCCCTAACTGTCCCCGAGTAGCGCGGGCGTCTCGCCCGTGTTGTGCCGTTCTTGGTAGGGACGGACCGTCGGGCCGTCCGCAGATCCCAACAACGATTCAACGCGGCGCGCCCGCCTGCGTGGCCGTAGCCACTTCGGCGTGGCGAAGGCCCGGCGGTCGCGCCCTACCTGTGACACAGTAGCGCGGGCGTCTCGCCCGTGTCGTGCGGAATCCGTGTCCATGCGGCTGCCAGAGTGAGACAGGCTTCCAACCTGTTCGATTCCCAAGTGGCGTCTCGCCCGTGTCGTGCGGCATCCGTGAGCTTCCAGCCATTGCCTCGGGTTTCGAGATTCGGATTTCGAATTTGGCTGCATCTCCTCCGTTCTGTCTCATCTTGAACTCTTCCAACGAGGAGAATACTCTCGGCCTCCATGGCTCTGAGTGCCTTGTGCAGCGCGTTCACCGGACTTGAATCCAGGGGATGGCCATGAACGAAATTGACGTGGTGCGGGACATCTCTCGCAAGTTCGACCAGGCCGGCATCGCGTATATGCTGACCGGTTCGATGGCGATGAATTACTATGCTCAGCCGCGCATGACGCGGGATATCGACGTGGTGGTCGCCCTCGCGCCGGCGCAGGTCGAAACGATCGTTCGGTTGTTCAGCCCGGAGTATTACGTCAGCGCGGAAGGCGTGCGGGAGTCGGTCGCCCACGAATCGATTTTCAACCTGATTCATCAGGAAAGTGTGATCAAAGTGGATTGCATCATCCGCAAAAACAGTGACTATCGCCGCGGAGAATTCGAGCGGCGGCAGAGAATCCAGATTCTGGATTTTGCCACCTGGATTGTGAGCAAGGAGGATTTGATCGTTTCCAAACTGTATTGGGCGAAGGATTCGCATTCCGAGGTCCAGCTTCGGGACGTGAAAAACCTGTTGGCGACGGGAGTGGACCGGGCGTATCTGGAGCGCTGGACGCGCGCTCTGCAATTGGATACCTTGTTGCGGGACTGTTTGCATGACTGATACCCCGCCCGAAATTGAAAACCTGGTGCGCGAGAAGATCATGGCGCGCTCCGGCGAGGAGCGTTTCCTGATGGGCGCGCGGATGTTCGACGCCGCGAAGGAGATGATTCTTGCCTCCTTCCCGCCGGATTTGCCCCCAGCCGAGTTGAAGCGAAGGCTGTTCGAACGCCTCTATGGGGAACCGCTCTCGCCGGCACTGGTTCGTGAGAAGCCGGACAAACCTTACAGCCAGTAACGCCGCTGACACAGGCCACATTTCTCGTGGTAGGGACGGATTGCCGCAAAAACGACATTGCGGCGTCTCGACGCAACGCCTCGGCTGTCCGGGCCGTCCGCAAATCCCAACAACGATTCAACGCGGCGCGCCCGCCTGCGTGGCCGTAGCCACTTCGGCGTGGCGAAGGCCCGGCGGTCGCACCCTACCTACCCCCCGAGTAGCGCGGGCGTCTCGCCCGTGTCGTTTTTTCGAAATCCGTGACCATGCGGCTGCCAGAGTGGGACAGGCTTCCAGCCCGTTCGATTCCCAAGTGGCGTCTCGCCCGTGTCGTACGGAATCCGTGAGCTTGCCGTCATTGTTTCGGGTTTCGAGATTCGGATTCCGAATTTGGCTGCATCTGCTTCGTTCGGTCTTGGCTTGTAATCTTCCAACGAGGAGAATACTCTCGGCCTCCATGGCTGCGAGTGCCTATGATGGGAGAACCGGGAGGTTCGTCTGCTGGATCTGCTACCGCCGTCGAACTCCATCAATGGAATTGAAACCTAACGCCTCAGGAGAGATTATCCTCTGAGAATGCAGCACGAAGCGCCAAAAGAATTCTTCCGGACCCGGTACGGCATAATCTACCAAGGCGACGGCCTCGGCCTGTTGCAGAAGCTTAAGCCGGGCAGCGTGGATTTGATCATGACGAGTCCCCCATTTGGCCTCGTCCGTAAGAAGGACTACGGCAATGTTGACGCAGAGAAGTACGTGGAGTGGTTCAAACCTTTTGCCGGTGCCTTTCGTTCAGTTCTGAAGGATTCCGGCTCCCTCGTGATCGACATCGGTGGCTCTTGGATTCCCGGCCAGCCGACGCGGAGTCTGTATCATTACGAGCTGCTGATCATGCTCTGCCGTGAGTTCAAGTTCCACTTGGCGCAGGAGTTCTTTTGGTGGAATCCGGCCCGACTGCCAACACCTGCCGAGTGGGTGACGGTGCGCCGCATCCGCGTTAAGGACGCCATCAACTGTATCTGGTGGCTCTCGCTGACGCCTTGGCCGAAGGCCAGCAACAGGCGCGTTTTGCAGCCATACTCCGAAAGTATGCGGGTGCTGTTGGCGAAGGGCTACAAGCCGATGTTGCGTCCATCAGGTCACGATATTTCCAGTAAGTTTGGCACGGACAACGGAGCGGCAATTCCGCCCAACCTGATTGCGCTCGCTCACACCGAAAGCAATTCCGCATACATCCGCTACTGTAGGGACAAGGGGATCATTCCCCACCCGGCTCGCTTCCCGGCTGAAATACCGGAGTTTTTCATTCGCATGCTGACCGACCCAGATGATCTCGCGGTTGACCCGTTTGCCGGAAGCTGCGCAACAGGTGAGGCAGCGGAAAAGACAGGCCGTCGTTGGATGTGTCTGCCTCCTCACTGGCGTAACTGAAAGGGCTTTGCAGAGTGTTCACACCGCACGCCAGCCCTTTCAGAAACCACTTGCAGGCTGTGCTGCGCGGCGCAAGGCAAGACTTGCTGATAGCGAGTCCATTCATCAAAACGAGAGAAGCTGAATGGGTCTGCGAGCAAGTCGCTGTGACCGGCTTGGAGAACGCGCTCCGGCTCCGAGTGCTCACCGATATTCGCAGCGCAAACGTTCTGGCGGGGTCACTGGACATCGCGGCGCTGCGGCTTTTTCAGTCGCATGTCGCAAACTGCACGGTCGTAAACCTGCCGCGCCTTCACGCAAAAGTGTACGTCGCGGATGAAATCTCCGCTCTCGTGACTTCGGCGAATCTCACATCATCTGGCCTCGACTCAAACTTGGAATACGGAGTCAGCATCACCGATCCGTCCGCCATTCGACAAGTCCGGCAAGACTTGGAGCGATACGCCTCAATGGGAAGCGCGCTGAATCCCCAGAGAATCTCTGAACTTGAGAAGGTTGCCGATGATTTGAAGGTTGAGTACGACAAGGTACAGCGTTCCCAAGAGAGGAAGCTCCGCCGGCATTTCGATCAGAAACTGAAAGCCGCGAACGTTGAATTCATCCGCGCCCAGATTGGGAACCGGTCTGCCCACGGCCTCTTTGCGGACGCTATGGTGTATCTGCTAGCCACGAAGCCTATGAGTACAAGGGAGCTTCATCCAAAACTGCGGGAGCTTCTGCCTGAACTGTGTGATGAGTCAACTGACCTGGTTATTGATGGCCGGGCGTTTGGGAAAAAGTGGAAGCACGTAGTCCGAAATGCTCAAATGTTTCTGCGACGTGCCGGCCGCATCGCACTTAAAGACGGACGATGGACGCTCACCGAGACCACAAAATGACAAATTGCCTAGAAACAAAACCACAGCGCACACAGGAGTTCTTTGTTTCTCCGACCAAGAAACTGCTGCGACAAGTTGAACAACCTGAGTTGGAACACCTCGAATTGCGGCTTGGCCCAGACTTGGGCGCGATGCTCCGCAAACCGCTAGCCGACATCCTCAAAGACGTCGATGCCCAAGACAAACACGTGCGCGGCTTGGCCCTTGAAGCACTGGCGTTCAAGCTGATGCGACTTCTCGACATGACATACGTTGCCACACGGTTGCGCGGCACAGCAACAGGCGGCGCTGAAGTGGACTTAATTTTTGAGTCGAGCCGATTGGTCTTCTCGCGCTGGCAAGTGCAGTGCAAGAACACGGCTCACGTGTCGCTGGATGATGTCGCCAAGGAAGTTGGCCTCACGCACATGCTCAAGAGTAACGTCATCGTCGTTGTCGGCACGGGCGACATCGGCCCGGCATCTCGGGGCTATGCCAACAAGGTAATGACCGACTCCAATCTGTGTATCGTGCTGCTTGATGGCAACGACCTCGGGTCAATTGAGAAGAATCCACCTACCATCGTAGACGCCTTCAACCGCGAGGCTGCTCGCGCGATGCGTCTCAAGAAATTGGTGCTGTGACCGTGGACGCTGCCCACATCCACGAGTTCAGCGACATCCGGGCGATGGCTCACGCCGTCGCGACCGCAAGAATTGATTGGCGACAGATGCTGACGGTTTGCGGACCTTGCCCGGTCAGAGGGGGCGCATCTGAACACTACCACCGGATTGTAGCCGCGAATCGCATTCGCGGCCCTTCCCCGCCGCGAAAATGTTTCGCTACAAAGGGCGGACGACTCGTTGGTGGTGGTATCAGATTTGCTCGGTCAGAGGAAGCGGGAAAAAATTGGCGTGACAAGCAGGTGGGGCTGGCGTAGTTGTCATCCAAGAATGGGTGCTGCAACCGAGGCAGCGAGTTTCGAAACAGCGAGACCGGATTTGCGTCGGCATGTCTTTAGTGGACAACCGCTCGCGGCGCGGCGCCCCAAGCACGGTCAAACCACCGTTACGGAGAAAGGGCGTCATGTCTATTGACCTTGAGAAAATACTGCGGCCCATCGAAAACCCCATCCCGCCCTTTCCAGCGAAGTATATGAAGCTGGCGGGCGGAGAAGACATGGTCATCCGCCAAGTGAGCCGTGAAGAGATACCCGACATCCTGCCGCACGTAGGACCCCTCCTTCACATAGAGCGGGACTATTACGACATCGTAGCGGCCCGTCTTTACAGTGAACTGCTCGCTTATTATCGCTATCGTGTTCAGGACGAGTATGTCCTCGTGGCGCAGATTAACGGCGAACTGGTCGCGGTGGTCAACGGCCGGCTGCTAAGCAAGGATGTTGGCATGTCGTACCACACCCTCGCGTTGAGGCGCGGCTTGCGGGTGGGCGCCCACGCCTTCGCGGCCAAGATGGAGTACCACATCGACATCATCGGACAGAAGGAAGTGCTCATCGTCGCCGAATCACCGATCGGATTCCGCCGCTGGATGATCGAGTACGGTCTGGAGAAACGCTTCCACATTCCGCACGAACTCGGTGGCGTGCCGTCTTGGGCCTTGACGAAAGAACTGTTCGACAAAGCCCGGGCTACGCTGGTCGTCGGCCGGCGGCCGGTGCCGCAACATCTGCTCGCGAAAGCGCAAGCTGCGATTCTTCCTCCGACCGACCCGCCGCGCGCGCCGGCCGACTTACTGGCCGCCACGCGGTCGATGTACGACTCGACCGGCACCGCGCTGATGGCGCAGCGCTGGAAGCAGGAAGGGAGGGACTGACCGTGCGCGAGGTTTACATCGTCGGCATCGGTATCACGAGTTTCTCGCGGCTGGAGTATCCGCTCAGCGAAATCGCCGCGTACCCGGCAATGGTCGCGCTGAAGGATGCCGGACTGTCCAAAGTCGATCACGTTTACGTGGCCAACATGGGCAGCGCCCGGTTGAATCACCAGACCGGTCTGGCCAGCGCCGTGGTCGACAGTCTCAGCCTCACCCCGGCGGGAGCGGAAGTGATTGAAAACGGTCCCGCTTCCGGGGCCTCCGCGATCAAACAAGGCTTCCTCGCGGTTGCGTCCGGCTTTCACGATGTTGTGCTCGTGACCTCGGCCGAGCGCCTCCGGGAGGTAAACAATCTCGAGGCTACCGACTTCGTCGCCTCGCTGACGCATCCGCTGGCCGAGTACATCTACGGCGTGACCCTGCCGTCGTTGGCCGCGATGTTCACGCGCCTCTACATGCAGAAGTACGGCGTGACCGAGCGGCACCTTGCGATGGTCGCTGTCAAGAATCACGACAACGCGCTGCTGAACTTCTTTGCGCACCTGCATGAGAAGATCACGCTCGAAGGCATCCTCGACTCGCCGGAGGCGATGACCAACAATCCGTACGTCGCCGAGCCGCTGCGGTTCTTCGACTGCTGTCCGGTATCCGACGGCGGCGCCTGCGTCATCCTGGCGTCGGCGGACGTGGCGAAGAAGCTGAAGAAACCGCTGATCCGCCTGGCCGGCCTCGGACAGGCAACGGACACGCACTGCGTCCACGAGCGCGCCGAGCCGACCGACCTGCTGGCGGTGCGCGGCGCCGCGGCGCAGGCGTTCAAGATGGCGGGCGTGGGACCGGGCGACGTCGATGTGGCCGAATTGCACGACGCGTTTACGATCCTGGAAATCGTCGAGAGCGAGGAGGTCGGTTTCTTCAAGAAAGGCGAAGGGCACCGCGCCCTTGAACGCGGCGAGACGCGCCTGGGCGGGAAGTTGCCCATTAACACCTCCGGCGGCCTCAAGGCTAAGGGCCACCCGGTCGGCGCGACCGGCGTCGGCCAAGCGCATGAGATCGTCCTGCAACTGCGCGGCGAGGCTGAGAAACGGCAGGTCGCGGACGCCAGGATCGGATTCACGTGTAACTTCGGCGGCTTCGGCAACAACGTGGTTTGCCTCGTCTTCAAACGGGAGAACTGAACATGGCCCTGGAAATCTACGCTTACCGGTGCCGGGAGTGCGGGCAGTTGCATTACCCCTTCCGCATGGTCTGCAAGAAATGCGGCAAAAACGGGCCGCACGAGTTCGACACGGTGCCGTTGCCCAAGACCGGCAAGCTCGTTACATTCACGATACTCCACAACCTTCCCCCGGACTTCAGCGTCGCCAAGCTCGCGCTCGGCATCGTCGAGTTGGAGAACGGGATGCGGATCACCGGCCAGCTCAAGATCCCGGCGCCGAAAATCGGCATGGCGGTCGCCGGCCGTGTCGAAATCGTGCGCGAGGCCGATTACAGCAAGAACTTTGGAATAGTCTTTTACCCGGCATGACGCTGGTCAGCATTGGAGATCAAGTCGCGGGAGGCACGTACCGGTTCCACTCCCGGTTCAACCGGGCTGTCAACTTCACGCGCGCCAGCCAGCTCGTCTCGGTCGTCACCGAAGACATCGGCCCCGGCCCGCTGAACATTGTCCTCTGCGGACTGCCGGCCGGCTCGACGCGGCGCCGCGCCGCGCCGCTGCGGGTCGGCGCGCACACGGTGGTCTTTGAGGACGAACGTTTCGCGTTCGCCGACGACCACCGCTACCATTCCACCATCGCGCTTGGCCACTGGACGCCCCTGCTCTTGCGCCACAATCTCTCGCTTTTTCGAGAACTTCTGCGAACCACGGCTCACC
Organism: Verrucomicrobiia bacterium; assembly: GCA_050013395.1. GTDB lineage: Bacteria > Verrucomicrobiota > Verrucomicrobiia > Palsa-1439 > Palsa-1439 > JBEKZD01. The sequence continues at coordinate 11,151 of JBEKFI010000087.1, forward strand.
CCAAGAGCCTCGCCTTTCTTCTGGATAACCGGCGTGCCGCAGTCTTCCGGTCGCGCTTCGAACGGGCGTTCGCCCGGCAAGCGCACCGCGGCGCACAACAGGTTTTCGGCGGCCGGCTGTTCGACGGGGTCGCCACCCTGCGCGGCTGCGGCTTCGGGTTGACGCCGAGCGGGGACGATTTCATCGCCGGCCTGCTGATCGGGCTTCGTCTCCTCCAGCAGACACGCGGCCATGATTACCAGCAGACCGCCAATTCAGTTTTCCGGGCCGCCAAGCCCGGCAATCTGTTTTCCCGGACGTTCCTCGACCTCGCCCGGCGCGGTTTTCTTTTCGGTCGCATGAAAGACCTGATTGTCGCGCTGGTGCACGGCGACGCGGACGCGGTGAGAGGCGCGACCGGCAGGCTGCTCGCCGTGGGCGAAAGCTCCGGCGCTGATCTGGCAACAGGATTCGTCCTGACAGTTTCCGGGGGGCTTGGCGTTTTATGATCGTCGCCGGTCAAATCCGCCAAGGCGCGTACTTCGACTCTGTCACGCTGATGCGCGTCGGGAAAGAATTGACCGGCCTGCCGGGTGTCATCGACGCCGCCGTCGTGATGGGAACGAAATCGAACAAGGCGATCCTCAACTCCACCGGCCTGCTGGTTTCCGAATTCATCGGCGCCGGCGACGCCGACCTGTTGATCGCGGTGAAAGCCAGGACGCAGCAAGCGGCAGGAGCGGCCTGGGCCGCAGTCGATGGCTTGCTGAAAACAACCGTCCACACCGCCGCGTCACTGATGGAAACGCACCCGGCCAGTTTGAGAGGCGCGCTCGACATCCTGTCCGATGCCAATCTCGCTCTGATTTCAGTTGCCGGCCGCTACGCCGGCGCCGAAGCGAAGTGCGCTCTTGAAAACGGCCTGCACGTCATGCTTTTCTCCGACAACGTGCCGCTCGCAGAGGAAATCGCGTTGAAGCGGTTGGCCCGCCGGCGCGGTCTGCTCGTGATGGGCCCGGACTGCGGCACCGCGATCATCAACGGCGTGCCGCTCGGCTTCGCGAACGTCGTCAACCGCGGCACCATCGGCATCGTTGCCGCGGCGGGCACCGGGCTGCAAGAAGTGAGCTGCCTGATCTCCGAGGCCGGCGCCGGCATCTCCCAGGCCATCGGCACCGGCGGGCGTGATGTGCAGCAGAAGGTCGGCGGCATCATGTTCCTCGCAGCGTTGCATGCCCTGGCGGCGGACGCGGCGACGCGCGTGATTCTGCTGGTAGCCAAACCGCCGGACCGGCAGGTTCTCCGCCGGATCGAGCGGGCGGCAAAGGCGATCCGCAAACCGGTCATCACGCTGTTCATCGGCGCGCCGAGAACGGGCACCGGGCCGGCGACGCTGGAGGAAGCGGCGTTGCAGGCGGTCGCGTTGGCGCAAGGACGGCACCCGCACGAGGCCGGCCAGCAGCTCGCGGCGCGCGACGCGGAAGTCCGCCGGATCGCCCGGCGCGAGGCCGGCAGGCGGATGAAAGGGCAACGCTTCGTGCGCGGACTGTTCAGCGGTGGTACGTTTTGCGCGGAGGCGCAGGTGATCTTTGCCGGGATGCTCGCGGACGTTTACTCGAACGCGCCGCTGGGCCGCACGAAACAAATCCCGGACCCGCTCGTCAGCCAGAAACACACCGTCATCGATCTCGGCGAGGACGAATTCACCATCGGCCGGCCGCATCCGATGATTGACTATACGCTGCGCAACCGGCGCATCGCGCAGGAGGTTGCCGACCCGGCGACGGCCGTGGTGTTGCTGGATGTGGTTCTCGGCTACGGCGCGCATCCGGACCCGGCGGCGGAGTTGGCCGGGGTGATTCAGCAGGCGGCCAGGCGGGTTTCCGTCGTTTGTTCGGTCACCGGCACCGACCGCGACCCGCAGGACCGCAGCCGCGTGGTCGCGGCCTTGCGCAAAGCCGGTGCGCTCGTGATGCCATCCAACGCTGCGGCCTGTGAATTGGCGGGTCGCATCGTCGAATTTTCGCGGCGCAAATGAAATCGATTCGTCAACTGTTCGGCAGCGAATTGCGGGTGATCAACCTCGGGCTGGCGGCGTTCAAGCCTGCGCTCGACGATGCCGGCGTGGCCGCCGTGCAGGTTGACTGGAGACCCCCGGTCGCGGTCGCTGCGGCGCTGCGGCGGCGCGTGCAGGCACTGGGGCCGGTGATTGAGGCGGCAAACGCGAAGGCGGTGAAAATCATCCTGGGCGGACTGCCGCATCTGGTCGGGTTGGAGCGCGCCATCGATGTGATTCCGGGAATGAAGCCGGACTTGCTGCTCCACGCCGGTCCGCCGGTCACGTGGGATCGGATGTGCGGGCCGATGCGCGGCGCTGTAATCGGCGCGTTGCTCTACGAACGCCGCGCCGCCAGCGCCGAAGAGGCGCAGCAGTTGGCAGCGTCCGGGGCCATCGAGTTTTCACCATGCCACGCGCACGCCGCGGTCGGGCCGATGGCCGGCGTCATCTCGCCGTCGATGCCGGTGTTTGTTTTGAAAAACGAGGCCTACGGCAACCAGGCGTTCTGCACGATGAACGAAGGTCTCGGCAAGGTGCTGCGCTACGGTGCCTACGGCGAACCGGTGATTGATCGGCTCCGGTGGATGGAAACCACGCTTTACCCGGCGTTGAAGAAGGCCGTCGCCAAACTGGGCCAGATCGATCTCAAGACCATCATCGCCCAGGCGCTGCACATGGGCGACGAGCTCCACAACCGGAACCGGGCCGCGACCTCGCTTTTCTACCGGGCGATTGCGCCCGCGGTCGTGGCGACTGGCGCTGACGCGGCGACCGTCGCGGAAGTGCTGGAGTTCATCAACCACAACGATCATTTCTTCCTGAACCTGTCGATGCCGGCTTCCAAGGTGACGCTTGACGCGGCGCGCGGCATCAAGCACAGCAGCATCGTGGTCGCCATGGCACGCAACGGCACCGAGTTTGGCGTGCAACTTTCCGGGACGGGCGACGAATGGTTCACGGGGCCTGCGCCGGTGCCGGACGCGCTGTACTTTCCCGGTTACTCGCGGGCGGACGCCAACCCCGACATCGTCCTGGCGGGTGTCCCGACCGAGCTCGCCTACGCGCAAACAGAGCAACTGGTCACGAGCGGCGCGCTCACGGTCGGCGGCAGCGCAGCCATCATGGCCTGTGGCGCCGCGCGCCTTGGCCTGCGCACCGCGTTCGTAGCGCTCGTAGGCGACGACGCCGCGGGCCGCTTCATGATCGAAGAGCTTCATGCCCGCGGCGTCGACACGCGGGGGCTCGTC
>JBEKFI010000088.1:0-14368 GCA_050013395.1 Verrucomicrobiia bacterium
TTTGAAGGCACCGAGAACGGGCTTCGCATTAAATCGCAGCGGGGCAAGGGCGGCGTGGTGGAGAACATCAGCTACAGCAACATCACCATGAAGAATGTCGACCCGGCCATCACCTTGACCAGCTACTACATGTACAATTCCGCAGGAGACCCCACGCAGCGGTCCACTCCCAAGGATGACGCTGCGCAGCCCGTTACCGAAACGACCCCGATCTATCGGAACATCCGCATCACCAATCTAAAGGCTACCTGCGAGAAATCAGCAGGCATCATCCTCGGCTTGCCGGAGAGTAAGATTTCGGACGTCGTCCTGGAGAATGTCGAGATCACCGCTGCCACCACGGGCTTGTCGATCAAGAACGCCAAGGGCATTCAACTCAAGAACGTGCAGGTGACGCCCAAGAAAGGTCCTCCGTTTATCGTGGAGAACGCACAAGTGGAAGGCTTGAGGAGCGCAATAGATTAGATGCAGGAGTCGTAACGTCGGGCCCGAATTTGCCATCCCGGCGCTGCAAAACCGGCGCCGGATGCGACAGCGAGATCCCGTAGGGCAACCGGGTCGCGTCTGGTTATTCTTCATTTCGCCAGCCGCACGGATCAACTCGTCAGGCAGCAAATCTACTGCTACGACAACAACGGGATTAGCCAACTTCGTGGATCGACAGGAGGTCTCCATCCGTTCGAGTAGGATAATCTTGATCGCCGCGCCGGGGCTGCCTATGCTGCCAACAATTCCATGCCCTACTTCCACGACGGAATATGAGCGCCTGCTGCCCACGCTGCCAGAAGCCGTTGGAAACCGCCCAGGTCGACGACATTCAAGTCAGGTTTTGCCAGGGTTGTCGCGGAATACTGTTGGCGCATCCCGATCTCGTGGAGATTCTTGAGGCAAGCTGGCGCGCAGTTTCCGAGGAACAGGCACAGAAGACGCCGTTCCGTGCGCGCAAAGGATGGCAGAAGGAGTCAATATTGCGTTGCCCGGACTGTCGGCAGGCGATGGAGAAGTACGGCTACATGGGATTAGCGGTCATCCTGATGGATCGTTGCGACCGTTGCATCCTCGTCTGGCTTGAGACGGACGAGTTGCAGAACATGGTGCTCGCGCTTGCCAAGACCAACTACCGCAGCCAGCGAGCGATCCGAGAAGCGCAGAACACCGAATTGGATTTCGTCACCCCTGCCATGCAGGCCGCTGCGCCCTATGTACGTTCGGGAAACTGGCTGTTTCGCGATAATCTGCCAGAGGGCATGGCCGTCGCGCAGACCTTGCTGCGGTTGTTTATGAAATAGGGGCCGTTGAAAGAACGTTTGTAGCGGCGCTTCTGCGAAGCGCCGAATATGGTCGTGAGACGGACACCCCGCGCTTCACAGAAGCGCGGCTACAATGCCGTGAGCCAGTTGCGCAACGCCCCATTGGCTATGGTGCGAATGGAATTCCACTTCAACACCTCACAGACCTCTGTCTATTGATTTAATGATCTCGCGCGCCGTTTGTTCGTCAGCAGCGATCTGTGCTCTGAGCGCGTCGACGGAATCAAACTTTCTCTCGTCGCGCAGCTTTTGGAGGAACAACACCTCCAAGACCTGACCGTAGATTTTGCGGTCGAAGTCGAAAATATGAACTTCAAGAACGCGCTTGCGGTCGCGGTTTGCAAACGTCGGTCGCACGCCGATGTTGGCGACGCCGCCAAATTGCTCCTTGGCGATCAACACACGCGCAGCATAAACGCCGTCAGGCGGCATGATTTCGTTGTGAGGATTGAGGTTGGCGGTCGGATAGCCCAGTTCCTGCCCAACGCGGTCGCCTTTTTCCACCGTGCCCAGAATGGAAAAAGGACGACCGAGCATGGCGGCGGCACGATCGATCTGGCCGTGAAGCACATGTTGACGAACTGCCGTGGAGCTGATCATTTCGCCGGTACTGGTATGCACGGATTTGATTTCTTTGACGATAAACCCGTACGTCGCCGCCAGCTTCTCAATGAGTCGGACGTCGCCCGCCCGGTTATGTCCGAACCGGAAGCGTGTGCCTACGCAGATTTCTCGAAGCTGGTTCCGCTTGTCGGCGACCATTTCGATGAATCTCCCGGCCGGCGTCTCGGAAAACGGCTTGTCGAACCTCATTAAGAGGCAGGCATCCACGCCGAGCTGTTCGATCAACCGCAGCTTGTGCTTGGTAGAAGTCAGCAGCAGCGGCGCTTTCTCAGGTTGTAGCACGCGCATCGGATGCGGATCGAACGTCAGCGCCACGGAAGTTCCGCCTGCCGCGCGCGCATCCTCACGTGCTTGCCCGATCACGCGCTGGTGGCCGAGGTGTACGCCGTCGAACACGCCGACCGCCATGTGGACGCCATGGGCGACCCGCGCGAGCTCGTCGAATGAGCGAATCACTTGCATCAGGGCAATTTCACCAGTTTCAGAATCGGGATGACGGCTGCCTGAAGTTCTTCACGCGGCAGCTTCAGCAAGTCGTCGAGCGTTCGCGCATCTTTCACGTCGAACGCGCCCGATCGGAGGCGGCGCAACTCGGCGAGATGCGCGCCGCAACCCAGCACGTCACCGATGTCCGAGCACAGCGTGCGGACGTACGTGCCCTTCGTGCACGTGACGTGAAATTCCACCCGTGGCAAATCCAGCTTGAGCAAGCGGAGATCGTAGATGTGCACGTTGCGCGGCTCGCGTTCAACGGTCATGCCTTTGCGGGCGAGTTTGTACAATGGTTGCCCTTTGTGTTTCAACGCGCTAACCATCGGCGGGATTTGCTGGATGTCGCCGCGAAACCTGGCGAAAACCTGCTCGATGTCGTCAGCGGTTAGTGGCGGTACAGGTTTCTCCGCGACGATTTCGCCATCGGCGTCCTGTGAATGGGTCGCCACGCCGAGCAGCATTGCGCCTTCGTACGTCTTATCGTCGGCCATCAGGTGATCCTGCAATTTCGTCGCTCGTTCGAGGACGATTACCAGCAAACCTGTGGCGGCAGGATCGAGCGTGCCGCAATGACCGACTTTCTTGAACCCGAAATGCCGGCGTAGTCGATCAACCACGTCGTGCGAGGTCAGCCTCGGCGGCTTATCCACCAACAAAACGCCGTCGAACGGTGAAAGTTGCGGCTGCATGCTGGTGGAAAGTTATAGGCCCGCTTCTTTGAGGGCAGCGCTGATCGTTTGGAGCACCTTGGCTTCGATCTCGCGCGGTTCGCCCGTGATGCGGGCGCCGGCGGCTTCATGGTGACCGCCACCGCCGAAATGCCACGCAATCGAGTTGGCGTCGATTTTCGGATGTTTCGAGCGAAGACTGATACGGACCTTCTGCGGTTCGGGCAATTCCTCGAACAGCACGGCGACGTAAACGCCGTCGATCGAGCGGGCGTAGTCGATCAACCCCTCGGTGTCTTCTCGCTTGGCACCGGACTCGTCGAACATCTCATTCGTCACCCAGCAGTAGGCGATCCGGTTGTGGTCAGCGCGCATGATGTCAGCCAAAGCTTTCTGTAACAACTGCAACCGCGCGAAAGGGTAACTCTCGTATATGTGTTGGCAGACCTTGCCCACGTCGACGCCTGCGTCAACAAGATCGGCCGCGACGCGCAGCGATTCGGCGGTGGTGTTAGTGTAAGAGAACGAACCCGTGTCCGTGGAGATGGCAGCAAAGAGGCAGGTCGCGATGTCGCGTGTCAGCTTGAAGCCGCCGTGTTTGATGAGATCGCAGACGATTTGCCCGGACGCTGGCGCGTTCGGCACAATCCAATTGATGTCGGCGAACTTCTCGTTGCTGACGTGGTGATCGATGTTGATGAAATATGTTTTCTTTCCGATGCGCTGGGCTGCCTTGCCGACCCGCTGCCATGTTGATGTGTCGATAGCAATGACGACGTCGAAATCCTTCGGCTTATCGGGTGGACGCTGAATCATCTCGCTGTGCGGGAGGAAGCGAAACTTTGCCGGCACGGCATCGTCATTCCAGGCTTCGACTTGCTTGCCCACGTCTTTCAGCAGAATGGCCAGCGCAAGTTGCGAGCCGACGGCATCACCATCGGGACGGTAGTGAGTGAGAACCAGAAAACTATTCTGGCTGCGCAACAACCCGGAGATTTGCCCGCAAGGGTCGTTCATGGTGCGCCGTGTGTGTCATCGAGCTCATCCAGCAAATGCTCGATCCGTTGGGCGTGGGATTCGGTCTCGTCGAGCACGAACTTCAGGCGTGGCGTGTACTTCAGAATCACGCGGCGCGACAGTTCGCGTTGAATGCGACCGTGCGCGCGATCCAACCCGCCGAGGGCGCGCTGTTTTTGCTCAGCACTGCCGATCACGCTGACGTACACGCGGCCGTCCTTGAGATCGGGACTGACCTCGGTGGATGTGACGGTGATGAAACCGCAGTTTGTGAGATTCAGTTCCTGGATGACCACGCTGATCTCCTGTTTGACCAGTTCCGAAACTCGTTGGATTCGACGGTTACTCATGGCGATGATGGCGGAAACGGTGATGGAGTGGGGCACTGCGACCTGACTCATTCCGTCTTTGGTCCTCCGCGTTGAATGTTGTAATGAAGTTTACAGCGTGGCGGCGACTTTCTCCACGGTGTAACACTCGATGATGTCGCCCTCTTGAAAACTCGAGAAATTATCCAGCCGCAAGCCGCATTCGCTGCCCGCTTTGACTTCCTTCACATCGTCTTGGAAATGTTTCAAACTGGCGATGCGACCTTCGTACTGCACGGCTTTGCGTCGCAACACGCGCACGCGCGCCGACCGCGTAATCCGTCCGTTGACGACCACACAACCCGCGACGGGCGGTCCTTTGGATAACGCGATCACCTTGCGCACTTCGGCGTGGCCGACCGTGACTTCCTTTGATTCGGGTTCGAGCAACCCTTCCATCGCTTCTTCAACCTGCTCGATCAACTCGTAAATGATGCTGTAAAGCTTGATCTGCACGCCTTCGCGCTTGGCCATGTCGGTGACGCCACTTTCAGTCTTCACGCGAAAGCCGATCAGCACGGCATCGGAAGCGCTGGCGAGCAACACGTCGTTTTCGTTGATGCTGCCAACCGCGCCGTGAATGATTTCCAGCTCCACCTTCTCGCTCTTCTTCTTGCTCAGCGCGTCGTTGATCGCTTCCAGCGAGCCTTGAACATCGGCCTTGAAAACGATCCGCAGTTTCTTCTTCTCGCCCTCTTCGATCTGTCCCATGATGTCTTCGAATCGCGCATGGCGCGGCTCCGCCACAATCGCAGCACGCTCTTCGAGTTGACGTTGCTCACCAAGCTCGCGCGCTTCCTTCTCGGTCTTCATAACGGTGAACTCCGCACCGGCCTCGGGCAGCCCGGAGAGACCAACAATCTTTACGGGCGTCGCCGGCGTCGCTTCCTTGACGCGCTGGCCTTTTTCATTGATCAGCGCCCGGATCTTGCCCCAGTGCGGCCCGCAGACGACCGCAGCACCCACACGCAAGGTGCCTTTGCGCACCAACACGGTGGCCGTCGGTCCCATGCTTGGTTCAACCTGGGCTTCGATTACGTTGCCCTTGGCTGCAGCCTTCGGGCTGGCTTTCAACTCCATGATCTCCGCCTGCAGCAGGATCATTTCCAGCAGCGTGTCGAGGCCCTTCTTGGTCGTTGCGGAAACGTCGACAGAGATCGTCTCGCCGCCCCACGACTCAGGCGCCAGGCCAAGCTCTTGAAGCTGCTTCTTCACGCGATCGGGATTGGCCGTCGGCAAATCGCATTTGTTCACCGCCACAATGATCGGCACTTTCGCCGCCTTGGCGTGATTGATCGCCTCCACGGTTTGCGGCATGACGCCGTCATCCGCCGCGACAACCAGCACGGCGATGTCCGTCACGTTCGCGCCGCGCGCCCGCATCTTGGTGAACGCTTCGTGGCCAGGCGTGTCGAGGAACGTGATCTTCTTGCCGTCGGGCAACGCGACAACGCTGGCGCCGATGTGCTGCGTGATCCCGCCGCTTTCGCCGGCCGCCACGTTGGTCTTGCGGATGGCATCGAGCAACGAAGTTTTGCCATGGTCGACATGTCCCATCACCGTAACCACCGGCGGCCGCAGCTTCAGGTCTTCGAGTTTCTCGCCTTGATCGAGGACCTCGACCTTCTTCGGAGGCGCGTGGATCGTGCCGGCGCCGCGCTCGCGCTTTTCCAGTTCAAACAAGAAGCCGTGACGTTCACAGATCTTTCGGGCGCTATCCTCGCCGATCGTCTCATTGAGGTTGGCGAAGACATTCATCTCCATTAACTCGGCCAGCAACAGGTGCGGTTTGGTGCCAACGCGCAAGGCAAGATCGCGCACGACCACGGGTGGTTTCATCTGGATGACCTTGTTGCCCTTGTCATCAACTACGTAAGCAGGTTGTTCCGGGGCCGCTGGTGCAGGTCGCGCCGGCGCAGGCGGTGCGAGAACGCGCGTCGGAGACGACGCTGGAGTCGGCCTCGCGAGAGGTCTTTGGGACGGTGCTGCGGGCGCAAGGCGTGGCGCGCTCGTAGGGGCGGCCGGCTCAACTGGCTTTGGCGCTGCTACAGGTCTAGGCAAATGAACAGGCGGAGTCGGGGCTTTGGCTGGCTCCATCTCCAGAGGCGCCGCAGGCTTCGTGACAACAAGTGGAGCGGGGGGAAGCTCAAGCGTCGCCGCCGTTGTCCCAACCTCAATCTTGGTTTGAGCAGCAGGCGCTGGTGCGGGCACGGCTGCCTCAACTTGTTTTGGCGCTGCCGGCGGCGCAGGCGGCTCAGGCTTTGGCGGAACGTACCCGTATTCCTTCTCGATGGATTCGGCGGTGATCTTGTCCACCGTGCTCGAATGGCTCTTGACGGGATAATTCATCGAGCGCAGCTTCTCCAGCATCTCCTTGTTGGAGATGCCGCAGTGCTTCGCCAGATCGTGTACGCGAACGCTCATTGCGCCTGTTGTTCACCTTCTGCCTGCTCTGGGCTTTCAACCTCGGCGGCGGCTTGCGCGCCACCCTCGCGTTTCTCCTGCTCGGCAATCGCGGCCTGATGAACCATCGCGGCCTTCTCCGGCCCGATAATCTCGCTCAGGTCATTCGAATCCGCCGCCAGCAAACCTTCCAGGGAGTGAAACCCGCATTTGACCAGTTTCTCGGCAGTCTCTTTGTCGATGCCGGGAATTGCAGCCATCTGGTGGATCGCCCGCGCGACTTTTTCTTCGAACCCTAGCGCCGCCGTCTCTTCCTTTTCGATGTCGATGTTCCAACCGGTCAGCTTGGAGGTCAGCCGCGCGTTCTGGCCCTTCTTGCCAATCGCCAGCGAAAGCTGATCGGGATCGACGATGATTTTAACGGAATGCTTCGCTTCGTCCAGAATGAGATTTTTCAACTTGGCGGGCGCCAGCGCATTGGTGACGAATTGACGGATGCTCGGGTCCCAACGGATGATGTCGATTTTCTCGCCACTCAGTTCGCGGACGATGTTTTTGACGCGCATCCCGCGCATGCCGACGCAAGCGCCGACGGGATCAACCTTCTCGTTGCGCGAAACCACCGCGATCTTGGTGCGGTAACCTGCCTCACGTGCGATGGCTTTGATCTCGACGGTCTTATCGGCAATCTCACTGACCTCCAGCACGAACAATTTTTTGACGAAATCAGGATGGCTGCGCGACAGAACGATCTCCGGGCCGTGCGCGGCGTTGCTGACGCTGAGAATGTAAGCGCGAATGCGGTCGCCGGGCTGGTATTCCTCGGTCGGCACCCGTTCGCGGCTGGGCATAACCCCTTCGATTCTTCCCAGATCGACAATTACGTCGCTGCGCTCGAAGCGGCGGACCACGCCGGGGATTATGTCGCCTGCGCGGCCTTTGAATTCTTCAAAGATCATGTCCTTCTCGACCTGGCGGATGCGCTGGAGCATGGCTTGCTTCGCTGTCTGCGCAGCAATGCGACCGAACTTCTGCGTGGTCACTTCAACTTCGACGCTTTCGCCAAGCTGGAGATTGGCATTAACGCGGCGGGCGTCGGTCAGGGAAATCTCCGCATTCTTGTCCGTCACGTTTTCGACGACCAGCAACTTGGCCAGGGCGCGGATCGCCCCCGTCTTGCGGTCGATTTCGATGCGCAGATCGCGGGACGGGCCGACACTCTTTTTGGACGCCTGCAACAAAGCCTGTTCGACGGCTTGGAGCAAGGTTTCCTTGTCGATGCCCTTTTCGCGCTGCAAATACTCTAAAACCGCGATTAGTTCGCCGTTCATGTCCCTTTCAGTAGCTTTCGGCAGCGGGCGCCATTTGGGAACAAAAAAGTGGGTTTGATGACCCACTGGTTCCATGCCGCCAAAATCTACGCCAAAACTATAGGAGAACACCCCGAGCCGGTCAAGCCCTTAGTGGCAACCACGAACTTGCAGTTTTTCTGCCTCTCACCCCGCCTGTGGCCTATCGCGACATTCCCAATGGGGGGCTTGTCAGTAACACAGCCAAGCACACCGGCTGACACACTTTCCGTTGGCGATCCGGGTGATGACACCGGGCGTCGTTTCGTATCCGGCTCACGGAGCACGTATGTTGAGGTCGGTGTTACCGCCGCTCCTCTTGTGAAACCTTAAGATCCCCGAACACGGTTTACGAAACCCTTCCATATTGAGCCAACTTGGGTGCATCTTGTTACTACCACCGGATTGTAGCCCCGAACGTGTTCGGGGCAAGTCGTACCTCATCGGCCATCACAAAGGCCGCGAGCAGGCTCGCAGCTACAACCACCCTATCGGCTATAAACGATGTCGGTGGTAGTGTGCAGATGCGCCCAGCCAACCGTGGAGTGCCCGAATTTGATTGACGGGAGGATTGACTTAGTGATAGCCTTCACAAAGGCAGAAGCTGCGAGTTGACGCCCTATCAGCGCCAGTCCGTCTCTGGTCGCGGAGGGATTGTGAGATGTTCATCTCAAATCGTCGCGGGCCGATTGTGCCATGTTTGCACGACGAGCGGTGAACTGTGCCCTCGCGCCCCCCACCTCGATTTCCCTAAGACCATAGGGCCAGTGTCTCGCTTGCCATTGGTGGCGCAGGCGTTTGTGTGCCTGCGTCTCGCAGACTCGGCTCTGCCTGCGGTCGCCCCACCATTCAACCAAAGCAGAAGCGCAACTAAGAAAACCGTCAGCATCCTCATCATCACGATCCTCTGCCTTTGCCTGCCGGCCTACGTGGCGGCGCGACAATGGACTCGAACCATAGTCCCCGTCATCACGGGCGTGTCCGGTACCGAACGCTTCCCTAATCCCTGTAGCCTTCAAGGCGATCTCCACTCACAACGGGCGTGCCATCTTCACTCGGCACCCGCCGATCCAACGTATCCGGCTGATGAAGCACGTATGTTGAGGCTGGTTCCTGAGCGGACGGCTTAGACGAGGATGGCAATGCTGAGGCCATCTTGGAGCGAAGGCAAAGGGTCAGAATCGGCTTGTCAGCATTGTCAAAGGTGATACTATGAGTGCTTGTCAGACTGAATGGTCCGCGATAGTCGCGGGGCGTAAGTCATATGGGAAATGTCGGGTGAAGGGCAACCGACCGCCACAACCCCCGTACCCGCTAGCTAGCACCGCCGGTGAACAAATGAACACGGACGAGGCAAATGGGTATCTGTAATGCAACCGGAAGAATAGCGAGAATCACAGTCTCGGTTCTGTTCGTCGTCGTCTCAGCAAACGGAGCACCGGTTACGCAACAACAGGCGGCGGTGGTCGATCAGCAGGCGAAGGATGATGCCGACGTCGTCCGGTTCCATCAGTGGTGCGCTGGGTTTGTAGCCGCCTCGAACATGGTATTGAAGGCGCGCTTGGTGCCAGAAGGATTGGCGCTGGCGAAGGGACGCCGGGAGGCGTTGAAGCGGATCATCCTCGAAGACCCGGCACGAGCGTTGACACTCGCCGAAGCGGCGTCAGTGCGCCGGAGTTTGCCGGCGGAGGTGGCCGGGCTGCTGGAGGAACGGATCAGCGGTGTCGGCGAAATCCGTGTGCGGCGCGACGGGGCGGCGACGGCCGAGGTTTCGGCGGACGGTTTGGCGCGCGAGGCGCACGTGAACGGGCGTGCGTTCGCGGCACATGTATACGGGTGGCGACTGGTCGATCAAGATTTCGACGGCGTCCCGTTGCAGGGTGTTGCGGTGGATGGCGTGCTGGCGGTGGCGGAAAGTCCGCTGCGTGTTCTCGATGCCGAGGAAGTGGCGCCGCAACAACGGCAGGCGGGAAAGATTGCTGCAGACATCGGCGGGCAACTCCGATTCTTCGCGAGCCAAGAGGACGTTGCCCGGGCCGAACTGGAGTTGATGTACGGCCGCGGCATGCCGGTGCCCGGCCCGGAACAACAGGCCGCATTGGCGCGTGTGAAAAAAGTCCGGCGCGTTCGTCCCAACGCACTGGCGTGGCAGCGAATCAACGAACGGCGCAACCAAAAGCATCTGCCGCCGCTCAGCCAAGAGGAAATGAAAGTAGTGCCGTTCGGCCAGGAACTGGAGTTGGAGGACGGTGTGGCGCCTGCCGATGCCGGCCCGCCGCCGATGACAGCCGGCAGCACGGACAACAGCGCACTGCAATACTTACCGCCGATCCGGAGCCAGGGCGCTCTCAACTCCTGCGCCTGTTTCTCGACGACCTACTACCAGATGACCTACATGACGGCACTGGCGCGCGGCTGGGACGCCAAAAACGGCGGCGACACGCTGCGGTTCTCGCCGAAGTGGACTTACAACATGCTCAACGGTGGCAGTGATTCCGGTTCTTTGGAGGGCGACAGCCTCAACGTGCAACGGGATCACGGCTGTGCCACATGGGCGGATTTCCCCTACGACAGTGACTGCCACGCTTGGTGCCTGAACTCCAATGTCTGGCGCGCTGCCATCGGCCGCCGCATGAACGCCTTCTACACCATCGGCAGCCTCTACACCAGCAACGGCCTCGCCAACCTCAAGGCCGCGCTCGACAACGGCTATGTCGTCACTTTCGACACGTACTCACCGTGGAGTTATCAGGGTTGGGTGCAAGGCACGGTCGCCAACGACCCCGCCACCACCAATGACGACACCTTCGTCGGCCAGCAAATCTGCAAGTACGTCCGCGCCCTCGACTGGGGCCACGCCTTGACGGTGGTCGGCTATAACGACGACATCTGGTGCGACCTCAACGGCAACGGCGTCGTGGACCCTGGCGAAAAAGGCGCGCTGAAAATCGCTAACTCTTGGGGCAACTGGGCCAACGACGGCTATGCTTGGTTTGCGTGCGACGCGCTGAAGACCGACAGCGATGTGCCCGGCTGGAATCCCTCCGACAAGGTGTACGGATTCGGCTATGGCGACTCCGCCGGCAACGTTATCGTGTACGTTACCACCGCCCAAGCCAGCTACACGCCGAAGATGCTGGCCGGCTTCACCATCAACCACGCCCAGCGCAACCAGATCACCATGAAAGTCGGCAAGGACAGCGGCACGCCGACCAGTAATCCCGCCGTGCAGTGGAATGGCGTTGGACTCAATCGCAGCGGCGGCGCGTGCGCCTTCGATGGCACGACCGCCGCCTGCGACGGGACGTTCTGGCTGGACATGAGCGATCTCAGTCCGGATGTCGGCCAGTCGAAACGGTACTTCGTCGGCATGAACGACAGTGCCACCGCCGGCAGTGGCCAGCTCAAATCGTACACGCTGGTGGACACTTCCACCGGTAACGAAACCACCGTTACTCCCGTCGCCAATCCCAACGCCTTCTATCCTGCCACCGGCGTCGCGGACAATACTACCGCGTGGGGTTTCGTGGACCACACCTATACCACATGGGTGGTCTCAAACACCAACGATTCAGGACCAAGTTCGCTCCGGCAAGCGATTCTGAATGCAAATGTGGGTGGTGGCGGCAGTATCCTATTGTCCAACGTCACCGGCACCATCACGCTGACCAGCGGTGAACTGTTAATCACCAATAACATCAGTGTTTTGGGTCCTGGCCCAGCCACTCTGGCCATCAGCGGCAACGGCGCGAGCCGTGTGTTCAACATCAACTCCAATGCCACGGCTACCATCTCGGGCCTGACCGTCCGTGGTGGTTGGGGTTTCCATGACGGTCGCGGCGGCGGGATTTACAGCGCGGGCATCCTAACACTGAACGCTTGCACCATCAGCGGCAACCTTAACGGGGTGGGTGGTGGGATATACAATGCGGGCACGCTGGCCTTGATCGGTTGCACCATCAACAGCAACTCCACACATAACGGGACATCCGGCCTCTGGAACGGTGGCAACGGTGCTGGGATCTACAATGCGGGCACGATGATGGTGAACAATTGCACCATAAGCGGCAACTCTTGCGGCCAAGGCAACGGAGGGAACTCTTTCGATCCAGCGGGCAACGGCGGCTCTGGCGGTGGCGTTTACAACGCGGGCGTGCTGACGCTGAGCGGTTGCACAATCAGCGACAACCCTTGCGGCAACGGCGGGCGAGGCGACGACGCAATGGATATGGGTATTATTTCTGACGGTCAACCCGGTGGTAGTGGTGGTAGCGGCGCCGGGATCAACAATGCTGGCACTTTGACTTTGAGCGATTGCACCATTAGCGGCAACTCTTCCGGCAGTGGCGGCAACGGCGGCAACGGCGGCTATTTTGATGTTCCGGTGCCGCCTTATCGCGTGGCCACCAATGGCGGCAACGGCGGCAACGGCGGCCGTGGAGGGGGCATTTTCAGTGCGGGGAGTTTGACCATCCTCAACTGCACGCTTAGCAGCAATTCTACCGGTGCCGGCGGGGGCGGGGGCGGTGCTGGCGGATCTGGCGCTTCTTCAGGCAAGCCCGGCAGCACTGGCAGCGGGGGCGGCATTTGGAGCGGCAGCAGTGGTTCCGCACAGCTTCTGAACAGTATCGTTGCCAACAACACTGCGGTCGGGAGCGGTCCCGATGTCTCGGGCAGTTTCACTTCGCAGGGGCACAACTTGATCGGAAATACCAGCGGGAGCAGTGGCTTCGGTGCCAGCGGCGATCTACTGAACGTGGATCCACAGCTTGGTCCGCTCACTGATAACGGCGGCCCAACTTTAACATGTGCCCTGCTTCCAGATAGTCCCGCTATTGATGCGGGAACCAGCTCGGGTGCCCCGCAGTACGATCAAAGCGGTGTTCTACGCCCTCAAGGTGCTGGCTTTGACATTGGTGCGTTCGAGTTCATCTTCCCTTGTCCCGGCGACGCCGATTGTGATGGGATTACGGACTCGTGGACGACTCAGTATTTCGGTCATCGGGCTGGGAGAGTCTCAGACAAATCCCGCGCTGGCGATGATGCCGACAGCACGGGTCAGAACAACCTGTTCAAGTACACCGCCGGTCTCGACCCGACCAACCCGGCGTCGGTGTTCAAGCTGCGCATCGAGAACGTGGCCGGCCAGCCAAACCAGAAGAACCTGACGTTTCTGCCGTGGGCCAGCGGGCGCACGTACACGACGGAATACCGAACCAACCTGCAGTTCGGCTCTTACGTTACACTCACAAGCTACGGCGGTCCGCAGACCAACAGCACCGAAATCAGCATCACTGACCTGAATGCCACGGAGCCTGGCAAGTTCTACCGGATCAGAATCAGTTATCCGTAGCGCTTACTGCAAAAAGAGTTTGGGTCACCAAATGCCGAGGCGTTTCTTGCCGGCGTCGGTGATCATGCTCTGGTTCCACGGCGGATCCCAAACGATCTGGACCTCGGCTTCTTGCAGTCCGGGCTGGGGCGGGCTTGTGGCGTGAGACCAGTTGATTGAGGAGCGCAGCCGCGAAACAAAGGTTGGTAAGTGAACAACAAACCGGTGTTCACAACTAGATGAACGAACCAAGCGGCTGCGCTCCTATCCGAGGACGGCCCCAGTCGATAGCCGGTTGATAAGCAGCCTGTGGGTGCTCGAACTGAAGTCCCGCCTTTTTTTGAATCAACTCCGCCACCTGTTCCCGCGCCGTCTCGACCACCGTCTTGAGCTTCGAGCCGAGCTTGTAGCTGCTGGACGGATTGCCCCATTCCGAAGTGAGATAGGGCATCATCGCCGCCAGCACTTCTGGCAGCACCGGCGTCGTCGCATTGTGGTGATGATTGGCGATGCGGCGATGGTTTTGGTTGCGGACGGCTCGCCGAGCCGTCCCTACCAACAACCTCAATCTGTGGGAATCCCCCACGTGGAACGTGGTGAATGTGCATCCGTGGCTAAACAATTCGCCGCCTCACTGCGGTAACGTGCTTGTTCTACGGGGCGGGGGACTTTAGAATGCGCGACCGATGAATCTGCCGAATCGATTGACAATGGCGCGGATCGGGTTGACCGTGATCTTCGTGACGGCGTTGCTGTTGCCAGCCGAGGGCATCGTCTACTCGCATTTCCCCTTCGGCAAGACGGT
>JBEKFI010000089.1:0-14111 GCA_050013395.1 Verrucomicrobiia bacterium
CGGTGTCGTGGTGCAATGTACGCGGCGCGAGCAGGGAAACGGATTCGAGGTGTCGCTGTTATTCCTCGACCTTCCCAAGCGGGCGCAAAGCCAGCTCAGCGTCATCCCTCCGTCCGTCAGCCCCGTCAGCATCTCAATCTCACGCTGACTTCTCATGGAATACCTGCACAGCCTTCTGAAGTTCGCCGTCAACATGGGCGCTTCAGACATCCACGTCAAACCGGGCCATCATGCGACCATCCGCATCTCGGGCGAATTGTTCCCTGTCCAAGTTGATCCCCCCAGCCGGGAACAAGTGGAAGAAATCGTCCGCCACATGCTGCCACAGCATCTGGAAGCGCGGCTCGAACGCGAGAAGGAGGCCGATTTTTCCTACCTCCACGAATCCCTCGGCCGCTACCGCGTCAACGTTTTCCATCAGCGCGGCGAACTGTGCCTCGCCATGCGCTTCGTGAAGGCGCACGTTCCCTCGTTCGACGAGCTACACTTGCCGGAACAACTGGGGGAAATTGCCTGCGCCGAGCGCGGCATCATATTGGTGAGCGGCTCCACCGGGTGCGGCAAATCGAGCACGCTGGCCGCAATGATCGAGCACATCAACCAACACGAAAAATGCCACATCATCACGCTCGAAGATCCGATTGAGTACGTCTTCGAAGACAAGCAATCCGTGATCGAACAGCGCGAAGTTGGCCTGGATACACTGAGCTTTGAACGGGCCCTCGTTCATGTCATGCGCCAGGACCCCGATGTGATTATGATCGGCGAGATGCGTGACAGCCAGTCGTTCATGGCGGCACTGGCCGCATCTGACACCGGCCACCTCGTCTTGACCACACTCCACACCACGACTGCCTACTCCGCCATCGGCCGCATTCTGGATTTCTTTTCCGCGCACGAGCGCGATCAAATTCGCCGACAGTTCGCTGCCAACTTGCAGGCTGTGATTAGCCAGCGCCTCGTCCCCGCAATCGCGGGCAGCGTCGTGCCGGCGGTGGAAATCATGATCAACACGCCGACCGTGCGCAAGCTGATCGACGAAAACCGGTTCGACACGTTGTTT
Source organism: Verrucomicrobiia bacterium (assembly GCA_050013395.1). Taxonomy (GTDB): domain Bacteria; phylum Verrucomicrobiota; class Verrucomicrobiia; order Palsa-1439; family Palsa-1439; genus JBEKZD01. Next base: position 1,064 of record JBEKFI010000089.1, read on the forward strand.
GCCGCCATTGAGACGGGGAGCGAAGACGGCATGCAGACATTCAACCAGTCTCTCTACAAGCTGGTTAAGGCGAAGATGATTACGGAAGAAAACGCTCTGGCCCGCGCGACAAATCCCGACGCATTGAAGATGAACTTCCGCGGCATCTTCCTCGACGAGTCCCGCCGCATTCTCGCCTCCGGTTAGAGCGCCGAACGAGACTTCTGGTCGCAGCCCCGAGCGGGTTCGGGGTGAACCTTTATGCCTGCGCTCGACTGACCCATCAAGGGCGCGGCTACCATGCAAAATGAGCTTTGTTCGTGGCTGTTGGTCCTTACCATTCCAATACGTCGGTAGCCACCGTTGAAAATTCCTGTTTCTCTGGTATACTGCGCGGTTGTTCTTCGGCAAGTAGACCATGGAAGACACAATTGCAGCAATCTCCACCCCCATCGGAGAAGGCGGCATCGCCATCATTCGAGTTTCAGGGCCACGCGCGTTTGAAATCGCGGACGCAATCTTCGTTTCGCCGCGCGGCAAGCCGTCGCAGTTCCAAACCCACACCATTCATTTCGGCACCATTGGCAACAACGGTGAACTTCTTGACCAAGTCATGCTCACCGTGATGCGTGCGCCCCGCACCTACACTGCGGAAGATGTGGTCGAGATCAACTGTCATGGCGGCCTGCTCAACGCCCGCAATATTCTGTTTTGCTGCCTGAAACATGGCGCCAGGCTTGCTGAGCCCGGCGAGTTCACGAAGCGGGCCTTTCTGAATGGGCGTATCGATCTAACACAGGCAGAGGCAGTGATGGATTTGATCGGTGCCAAGACCGACCGCGCCCATGCGGCTGCCGCCCACGCCTTGGAAGGGCATCTTTCACGACGGATTGAGGAAGTCCGCGAGCGCCTTGTGACGGTTTTGGCTCACATCGAAGCCCACATCGATTTCCCCGAAGACGACATCGCTACCGACACGCGAGACCAATGGCTGACTAATACCGAGGAGATCGTGCATGTTCTCAAGCACCTCTTAGCTACCGCACGCGAAGGCAAGATTCTGCGAGAAGGCATCTCTGTCGCCATCGTCGGACGACCCAATGCCGGAAAATCCTGTCTCATGAACGCATTGCTTGGCCAAGACCGTTCCATTGTCACTCCAATTCCAGGCACTACACGCGATACGATTGAAGAAACTGCCAATGTCAGGGGTATTCCTGTCCTATTCACCGACACTGCCGGCATCCGCCGACCTCGCGGCGCGGTGGAAGGAATTGGCATCAAACGGAGTCGCAAGATATTGGAGCGTTGTGAGTTGGTACTCCACGTTCTTGACACGTCCCGAGCGTCTTCACGCGATGATGACGAACTAGCCGCACTGTATGGGCAGAAACCTGTCATCCAAGTGCACAACAAGATTGACCTTGATCGCAAGCTTAAGCTGCCTGCCAGCTTCCCGCGAAAGGAGTCAGTAGAGGTCTCATCGGTCCGCGGTGATGGCATTGAAAAGCTGAAGGACAGAATCGAACGGATTGTTTGGTCCGGACATGTTGGCTCTACGCGTCTCGACATCGCGATCAACGAACGTCATGCTGACGCGATTCGTCGCGCCTCACATTCCTTGACATCTGCAATTGAAGAGCTGCAGAAGAATTCCATGCCTGAACTCGTTTCCCAGCAGTTGCGTATAGGGCTGGACGCGGTCGGCGAGATTGTCGGAATGACCACCACTGAAGATATTCTCGCAAAGATCTTCAGCACATTCTGCATCGGGAAGTAGCGGAGATGTTTATCTATCCAAAACATTATGACGTAATCGTGATTGGAGCTGGTCACGCTGGAACGGAAGCGGCACTGGCTGCATCTCGCATGGGCTGTCAGACGCTGCTCTTGACCGCGAACCTTGACACGATTGGCCAAATGTCCTGCAACCCAGCCATTGGCGGTCTTGCGAAAGGCCACTTGGCTCGTGAAATCGATGCCCTCGGGGGCGAGATGGGCATAAACACAGACCACACGGGCATTCAGTTTAGGATGTTGAATACCAAGAAGGGGCCGTCAGTTTGGGCACCGCGGGCGCAATGTGATAAGAAGGCTTACCAGTTCCGTTTGAAATGGGTTGTCGAACAACAGCTCAATTTGGATGTGAAGCAGGCCATGATCGAATCTCTGATTGTGGAGGGCGATCGAGTTTGTGGTGTGACGACGAAGACGAACGTGCGCTATAACGGAACGATAGTGGTCGTAACAACAGGTACGTTTCTACGCGGCCTGATCCACATCGGCGAAGCAAGAGTCGAATCGGGTCGAGCTGGCGAGCCAGCAGCCGATTCGCTTTCCGACAGCATGAAAAAGCTTGGATTTGAGCTTGGCAGACTCAAGACAGGAACGCCGCCGCGCCTCAACCGGCGCTCCATCCTTTTCTCCAAGATGGATATTCAACTAGGTGACGACCCCGTTCCATTTTTCTCATACTGCACGCCGCGAACGTTCCACGTGGAACAAGTCCCCTGCTACATCACTCACACAACCGAGAAGACGAAGGAAATCATCCGCGCCAACTTGCACCGTTCGCCCATGTATTCGGGCCAAATCAAGGGCGTCGGACCGCGATATTGTCCATCAATTGAAGATAAGATCGTGAAGTTCGCCGAAAAGGAACGCCACCAGGTTTTCCTCGAACCTGAGGGACGAGCAACCGATGAGTTTTACGTAAACGGAGCTTCCACGAGTCTTCCCGAGGACGTGCAGATCGAGATGATTCGCTCGATCATCGGTCTTGAGAATGCAGAGGTAATGCGGCCAGCCTATGCGGTGGAATACGACTACAGCCTGCCGCATCAATTGCATCCAACTCTGGAAACCAAACGCGTCCAGAATCTCTATTTCGCCGGCCAAATCAACGGAACGTCGGGCTACGAAGAAGCCGGGGCGCAGGGGATTGTCGCCGGTATCAATGCAGCGCTGAAGATCCAGGTAAAGCCACCTGTCGTATTTACCCGAGCTGATAGTTACATTGGCGTCTTAATCGACGATCTCATCACAAAAAGTACAGATGAGCCGTATCGTATGTTTACTTCGCGGGCTGAGTATCGGCTGCAGCTTCGCCAAGATAATGCTGATCTGCGCCTGACGCCTATCGGCCGTCAAGTTGGTCTTGTGAGCAATGAGCAATGGCGTCTGTTCACTTCAAAGAAGGATCTCATCGAATCTGAGGTTGAGCGTCTTCGCAAGACGCGCGATGGCAGTGGGACATTCGCTGAGATTCTGAAGAGACCTGAGGTCACTTACCAATTTCTGCCGATTGCCAGGTCAGATCTCCCGGGAGACGTCCAGCAACAGGTTGAGGTGCAGATTAAGTACGAAGGTTACATTGCTCACGACTTGGAACAGATTGAGCGATTCAAACGACTCGAAGACAAACGCCTGCCAGCTTGGATTGAGTACGGGAATATTCCCGCTCTACGCTACGAATCCAGACAGAAACTGAATCGGTTCCGCCCTGACTCCATCGGACAAGCCTCGCGCATCTCGGGCGTAACGCCAGCAGACATCGCGATACTGTTGGTTTGGTTAAAAAAGGCCGGCGAGCAATCAGCCAACCGGGTGTCAAGCTAAGACTGCTTAAAAGACACTATCAATCGCCGAAACTCGTCGAATAGGAACCCGGCGTCATGAGGTCCCGGTGAAGCTTCTGGATGATACTGCACGCTGAGGACAGGGAAACGCTTGTGCCGCATTCCCTCGACCGTTTGATCATTCAAGTTGACCTGCGTGATTTCCACCTGAGTCTGATCCATACTATTGGGATCAACCGCAAATCCGTGATTCTGCGCGGTAATCGCGACCTTGCCAGAAGGCAAATCCTTGACCGGTTGATTGGCGCCACGATGCCCGAACTTCAACTTGAATGTGCGTCCGCCGAAGGCGAAACCGAGAATCTGATGACCCAGGCAAATCCCAAAAATCGGCACCTCTCCCAAAAGCTCGCGGACCGACTTATGCGTGTAATCAAGGGCCTCCGGATCTCCGGGCCCGTTGGAAAGAAAAATGCCATCGGGCTTGTACTTCATCACCTCGTTGGCCGTCGCCGTCGCCGGCACGAGTTGGACGCGGAAGCCGCGCTGACGCAGCCGACGCAGGATGTTGTACTTGATGCCGAAGTCAAACGCCACGATTGGTATATCCGCCGACGGCAGAAGATCATCCGTGTATCTCATCTCGCCATGAGGTTCACGCACAGCCTTCCAGTTGCAGCTATACTTATCGTCGGGATCCCAGACGAACGCCTCCCGATGGGTAACCTCTTTGACGTAGTCAACACCAATGATTCCCTTCCACTCGCGGGCGCGGCGGACCGCTTCCTTGTCGCTGATGTCCTCAGTCGAAATACAGGACTTCATTGCGCCTTTCACTCTCAGGATCTTGGTCAACGCCCTGGTGTCCACGCCCTGAACCGCAGGGATTTCGAACTGCTCAAGATACTTTGGAAGAGATGCTTCGGAACGCCAATTCGACGGCTGGCTTGACAGTTCACGCACGACGAATCCAGCGACATGAGGTCGCCAGCTTTCCACGTCTGCCGAGTTAACGCCGTAGTTGCCGATCTCTGGGTACGTCATTGTAACGATCTGTCCCTTATAGGATGGATCGGTGAGAATCTCCTGATACCCGGTCATTGACGTATTGAAGACCGCCTCACCGCAGGCAGTGCCTTTGGCACCGAAGCCTTCGCCGCGAAATACTGTGCCATCTTCTAATGCAAGAACCCCGTTCATTCCTGGACCGCTCAATTACGAAACTCGGTTTTCCTGCCAGACAATTCTTCCGCCCACAATGGTCACCACCGCTTTGCCTTTCAGATTCCAGCCATGAAAGGGGGAGTTGCGCGCCTTGCTCGCGGACTGCTCGACATCGAACGTCCACTCGCGATCAGCGTCAATGATCGTCACATCCCCGTCAACGCCTGCTGAAAGCGTCCCTTTTTTCAGACCGAGCAGGCGAGCGGGATTCAGCGTGAACTTTTCCACAAGCTGGCTCAAGGTAAACAATTTCTTCCGCACGAGTTCGAGCGACAACGCCAACTCGGTCTCCAAGCCGATAACCCCGAACGGCGCGAGGTCAAACTCGACCTCCTTCTCATAGGTGCAATGCGGCGCGTGATCGCTGGCAATGCATTCGATCGTAGCGTCGGCCAATCCCTCCACGACCGCCTCTCGGTCGCGTTCGGTCCGCAACGGCGGGTTCATTTTGAGGTTGGTATCGTAAGTTTTCAGGCACTCATCGGTCAGTGTGAAATGGTGCGGGCAAGCCTCAGCGGAAATCTTCACGCCTCGCTTCTTCGCTTGGCGGATCAATTCAACCGAACGCGCCGAGGAAAGGTGCTGGCAATGGATCCACCAGTCAGTCTGTTCTGCGAGTAGGATATTGCGCGCCACGATGACATCTTCGCCCGCAGCAGGCCAACCCCGCAGTCCCAGCGCCGTGCTCCAGTATCCTTCGTTCATCACCCCGTCGGCGACGAGATTGTAATCCTGGCAATGGTCGAGCACGGGGAGTGAGAACATCCTGGCATATTCGACGGCCCGACGCATCAATTCATTGTTTTGCACACAATGGCCGTCGTCAGTGATTGCGACCACGCCCGCTTTCTTCAGCGAACCGATCGGAGCGAGTTCCTCGCCCTTGAGTTCCTTCGAGATCGCACCGGTGGGAAAAACATTCACACAGCCAACTTCGGCAGTCCGCTGCTTGATGAAAGCGATCGTGCCCGTGTTGTCGGCAACGGGCGACGTGTTGGGCATGCAAACGACCGACGTGAAACCGCCGCGCGCGGCGCAACGCGTGCCCGTCTCGATGGTTTCTTTATCGCCACGGCCCGGTTCGCGCAGATGCACGTGCATGTCGATCAGGCCGGAGACCACAAGTTTGCCTGTGGCATCGATTACTTCCGCGCCAACCGGCGGCGTGGCCGAGATTTTTCCGTCGACGATGAAAACGTCACGGACTTCATCGATCCGATTCGCCGGATCGATGACGCGGCCGTTTTTGATGTGCAGCGGTTTCATGGCTCAGACATTTGCCCTCCCGAGCAGAGGAAAAGAACAGCCATCCGCACGGCCAGCCCGTTGGTCACCTGTTCCAGAATAACCGAGCGGTTACAGTCAGCGATCTCGCTGTCGATTTCCACCCCGCGATTGATCGGCCCGGGGTGCATGATCAGCGCGTCGGGCTTGGTGCGGGCGAAGCGTTCCTTGTTGAGCCCGAACATGGCCGTGTATTCGCCAATACTGGGAAACATGGTTTTCCGCTGACGCTCGTGCTGGATGCGCAGCAGATTGATGACATCCGCGCCGCGGATGGCTTCCTCGATGTCGTAGGTGACGCGACAACCAAATTGTTCGAACACACGCGGCACAAGCGTGGACGGGCCTGCCAGTGTCACGCGTGCGCCGAGCTTCGTGAGCAGCCAGATATTCGACCGCGCAACGCGCGAGTAGAGAATGTCGCCGAGGATGGTGACGTCGAGCCCTTCGATGCGTCCCTTTTTTTCTCGAATCGTCAGTGCGTCAAGCAACGCCTGCGTCGGGTGCTCGTGAGCGCCATCGCCGGCATTGATGACGCTGGCCTCGAGAAGGCGCGCCAAGAAGTGCGGTGCGCCCGCCGCGGAATGACGGATGACGATAATGTCGGTGTTGAGAGCTTGAAGATTCAACGCCGTGTCCTTGAGTGTCTCACCCTTGACGAGGCTGGAGGCGGTGGTGTTGATGTTGATGACGTCGGCAGACAAACGTTTCGCGGCCAGCTCGAAGCTGGTCCGCGTGCGGGTGGACGGTTCGATGAAAAGGTTGACAAGCGTCTTGCCGCGCAGCGACGGCACCTTCTTGATCGTGCGCTTCCCAACCTGTTTGAACGCGGCGGCAGTGTCCAAGACAGTGTTGATCTCATCAACAGAAAGGTCTTGAATGCTGAGAAGATCTTTGCGTTGCCAGTCTGTTTTCATTTTTCCAGCAGCACCTCGTCTTTGCCGTCCACCTCGACCAGGTGAACTCGGACACGTTCGTCGATCGCGGTAGGCACGTTTTTCCCAACAAAATCGGGCCGAATCGGCAGTTCCCGATGGCCGCGGTCCACCAGTACGGCAAGCTGGATTCGGCGCGGGCGACCGAAATCGGCGATCTCGTCCATCGCCGCGCGAATCGAGCGGCCCGTGAACAGCACGTCATCTACCAGCACGATGGTCTTGTCGGTCACGTCGAAGGACACATTCGAAGGCCCGACCGCCGGCGGCGTCTCGCGCAGCGCCAAGTCGTCCCGATGCATGCTGATGTCAATTTCACCGACGGGAAACTCGCCCTGCAGAATGGCGCCGACTCTGACAGCGAGCCGCTGGGCCAGCGGCACACCGTTGGTGCAAATGCCGATGAAAGCCAGCGCCTCCGGTGGGGGATCGGCTTCGACAATCTCGTGGGCCATGCGCGCGAGCGCTCGCTCGATGGCCACGGCGTCCATGATCAGCACCGTGCTCACGAGACAAAAAAAACCGCCTGCACATTTCGTGCAGACAGCCGCCTTTTATAATCTGATGTCTTCACTTTCGCTCCTTGCTGGCCTCGCTGTGCCAGCTTAAAGGTGCAACGATTTTTACGCCTTAACTCAGGATCGTGATTCTCGACGGTGCTTTCTCCAGTTGGAACGATGCTTCACGATCCAGTCGAGCAGCGCCCGTTCAAAGCCAACGTCGTAACCGGCCTTCTCACTCTCCAGCCACTTGTGACGCAAAATTTCCTCCCGCTCGGCTAGGAACTCCCGGTACAGCGCCGAGTTCATGACCATTGCTTTCGAGTCCGCGTTCATCTCACCTTCTTCCCGTCGTACCATCGCTGAAAGCTACCATAACGATTCTTCAATTGCAATACCCCAATTGTTTCGCCTTCGTATCCTTCAAGGCCTGATTTCCCCTAGCCTTGAAGATCAACAGCGCGCTCGTGCTCAACTGTCAACTGCAGGATTTGATCCAACGATTTTGTCGGTCGCCAACCCATCAATTGATAAATCTTGCCAATGCCAGGCACGCGCCGCCGCATGTCCTCGAACCCCTTCGCATACGCCTGATCGTAGGGAATAAGCCGCAGCTCCGAGCGGCTTTCCGTCAACAGCTTCACACGCTGCGCCAGCTCCAGGATCGTCACTTCCTCCGTGCTGCCGACGTTATAGACCTGCCCGACTGCCTGCAAATACCGCGGCAACGCCACCAACGCCCGCACCACATCGCTCACGTGACAGAAACACCGCGATTGTTTCCCGTCGCCGTGGATTGTGATCGGTTCGTCGCGCACCGCGGCCTGCACGAACCGGGGCAGCACCATCCCGTAGCGGCCCGTCTGGCGCGGCCCCACGGTGTTGAACAACCGCACGATATAGACGGGCAACTGCTTCTCCCGCCAGTACGCCATCGCCAGGAACTCATCCAGCAATTTCGAGCAGGCGTAGCCCCACCGTGCAAACGTCGGCGGTCCGATCAATAAATCGTCATCTTCGCGGAAGGACGCCTTCTCGCTCTTGCCGTACACTTCCGACGTCGACGTGAGCAACACGCCCACGCCGCGCCGGCTGGCCGCCGCCAACACGTTCTCCGTGCCGCGCACATTATCCTCCAGCGTGTGGACCGGCTGGCGCACCACCAACTCAACGCCCACCGCCGCCGCGAGGTGATACACAAAATCCGCATCCGCCATCAACCGCGTCACCGCAACCTCATCCTGCACCGAGCCTTCGGTGAACTGAAATTGTTTGTGTCCGCGCAGCGCCGCGAGATTGTCGAGCGACCCGGTGCTGAGATCGTCGAGGACGGCGACCTCCTTGCCCTCCGCCACCAACGCCTCGGCCAGGTGCGACCCAATGAACCCCGCCCCGCCGGTGATGAGAATCTTCTGCACCTTGGAGGGCGAGGCTTGCCCGCCTTCGGCGGCGCCAGAGGCGGCCAAGGCTCCGTCCGAGCCGCTTGTGTTCGAAATCCGTTGCACGCCGCGAGTATAAAAGCCTTCCCGCGAAAGCCAATCAGGAAAACAAGCTGCCGCGCGCGCGCATTTGGACACCACCCACCGAGGAATTGATGAGTCGTTGGTAGCGGCGGACCGCCGGGCCGTCCGAACTGCTGCAACGAGGCGGCGCGCCCGGCGGTCGCGCCCTACCGGTCGGCGTAGTTGGTGGCAGCGGCAAGTTGCGCCCCACACGCGGGAGTGCCGCCGCAGGTGAGATCGAATGATTGCCATTGCGGCCTTGGTGGGCAGCATCGATTTCACTGGAACTGGCGGCGGACGGAATCTATACAAATGGTAATGAACCTCGTCAGAGCGCTCGTTGGTCTGCTCGCTGCAATCATCTGTTGCGCTCACGCAGGGGCGCGCGACGAAGAAGTTATCCCCGCGCCAGGCCAGTACAACCTCAAGGTTGTGCCGTTTGGGGAACTGAGCGAGCGCCACGTGTCGCGGCGGGGCGATGCGGCCTTGGGGATCGAAGCCGTGAAGTGGGAACACAGCGAATCCGACCATTTCATCTTCCACACCGAAACAGGCTTTTTGGTGACCCAACTGGTCAGTGCGGCCGAGTGGTCCTATGCCGGGATCAAGAAAGATCTCGGCATCACACAGGATTCATTCGAGCGCAAGTGTCACCTCTACGTGTTCCTCAACGAACAGGCCTGGCGGGAATTCGTCGGCACCGGCAAAATGGACGCGTGGACGGGCGGCTGGTGCACGGGACGCGAGCTGTTCTTCTGGTCGCGTCCGCACTTCAAGTTTCAGGGCCAAACCCTGCCGCACGAGCTGACCCACCTCGTGCTCCACCGATTCGTGGGCGGCGACATCCCAGTGTGGCTCAACGAAGGACTTGCCGAATTCGAAGGCATCCATATCTACCGCGCGTACCTGAAGATGCGGCACTACGGCCTCACCAATATCCGGGACCATTTAAGCCGGGACCAATACATCCCGCTGAAAGACCTGACCAGCGCCGTCGATTATCCGAAATCCAAGGACGAAGTTGTGGCGTTCTACACCGAGTCGCAGCGGCTGGTGAGTTTCCTGTACTATCAGCACGGCGGCATGAGTCCGCTGCTGAGGCTCATCAAGCTGCAGAGCGAAGGCTCACGATTTGACTCCGCCTGGCGGGAGGTCTACAGCAGCAAATACTCCGACCATCAGGCGTTCGAGGACAAGTTCATCGCCTATCTGACCAAGGAAAAGGATTAGGCAAAAGGATTCTCGGCAATCAGCACGGCCCGGTCGGCAGTTGTGGCCGGGAACGGCCCGACGGGCCGTCCGAAACCCGTTGTGCGCCACTTGACTAATAACTTGACTTACACTTGACTCACAAGTAAGGTCTGTCCCATGAGCTACGAGCCGCAATTCACCGTCACACCGGCGTTGCTGTTGCGCATCGAGGAGATCGCGGCGTTGCGTGAGAAGATTCTGTCGGCCGCCGTCCAAGTGCCGTGGGTGCCGGCGCTCCAGAAGGACACGCGCGCCCGCAACGCGCATTCGTCCACCGCCATCGAGGGCAACCCCCTCACGTTGGAACAGGTGCGATCGCTGGAGGAAGGGCAGGACTTGCCGGCAGTGACCGAGCGCTCCAAGCGCGAGGTGCTGAACTATTTTGCGGGACTGCGCTTCGTCGAAAAGAACGCCCGCAAAAGTCCCATCCGCCATGAGGACGTGCTACGGTTGCACAAGATCATCGCGGGCGGCGTCATGGCTCAGGGCGTGGCCGGTCGTTACCGGACCGTCGCCGTGCGCGTGGGGAAGTACGTCGCGCCGCGGGCGGAGGAAGTGTCCGGGCTGATGTTTGAATTGCTCGACTGGTGGAACAAACAGGCGCCGACCCTGTCTCCCGTTGTCTCCTCGGCCATCCTGCACTACCGCTTCGAAGAGATCCACCCGTTCGCCGACGGCAACGGTCGCACCGGCCGTGCGCTCGCGCTCTGGGAACTGTACCGGCGCGGGTTCGACACGCACCACATCTTCGCCATGGACGAGTTCTACTGGCACGACCGTCCGCGCTACTACCGCGCGCTCGAAGACGTACACAAGCGCGGTGGCGACCTGACGGGCTGGCTCGAATACGCCGCCGAGGGTTTACATCACACGCTGGAGCAGGTCTGGACGCGCATCCAACGGTTCGCCGCGCAATCCGGCCGCAAGAAACTGGTGCTGCGCCCCCGGCAGGAACAGTTGCTCCAGTTGCTGCGCGACCGCAAGAGCATGACCCCGCAGGAAATCTGGGATGCGCTCGGGGTCTCCAAGCAGGGCGCGCTTGACCTGCTCAATCCCTTGATGAAAGTGGGCTTGGTGCGCCGTGTCGGCACCCGCAAATCTGGTCGTTATCTACTCGCGTAAACGCGCCCGAAAGCCGAGTCCGACGAAACGCCGCGACGCAGTCTTCGGGGCAATCCGGCCGCTACATTCTGGCGTGAGACCCGACGCCGTTATCGTTCAGGCTAGACTTTCTGAATCTTCCCGAACCACTTGTCGGCGAATGTGTCGATCAGGGGCAGCGGTTTGCATTGGCCTGAACTGGAGTTGATGATCCCGATAATGCACAGCACCAGCGCAGCCACTTGCACGGCAATCACCAGCGGAATCCCGATGCAGATGAAACAGAATGGCAGAGAAACCAGGGTGCCGACCAATGCGCAGATGTAAAGTGTGAGCGCTTGTTTCGCGTGATAGAGAGAAAACGCATTGTTCTTCGTGGAGATGGAGATAAGCGACACAATCAGGCCAATAAGAGCGATGGGAATGTAGCTCAGTATCGCCATGGTCTTGCCGCTATCGATCTCCTGCTGCGAGAGTTGAGGGGCAGCCGATTGGGGGGGCATCATCGCGTCCGTCATAACAACCTCCTTGGGTTCTGAGTGTTTTCCTCGGTTATTGGTTTGACGCGAATGTAAGCACGCCGCCGCAGATAATCCGTGACGCCCACCCGCGTGTCAATCGCAAACCGAAAACAGCACCGCATCAGTCAAACCGCCCGCCGCTGGTGGTGGAGCTGTCTTTTGTCCGCTGTCTCCTGACTTCTGTCTCCTGTCTCCTGACGACTGCTGTTTTCCCCGCCCTCATCCCTCCGCCTTCATCCCCTTGTCCGCCGTAGCCTCGGCGTAGGCGGATCATCCCTTCAGACGCCGCCCACGCGCCCCTGTCCGTTGTAGCCTCGGCGAAGGCGGATGCCCCGATAGCCATTTTTCGGGGCCGCGTTCGAATTGGCGAAGACAACCGTGAAGATTTCATTTCCAGATTCTGAAATTGAATGTGAACTTCTTTTTTTGCAGCAACGCGCGCCAGTCGAGAAACAGAAATCCGGCAATGACCACGAAACCCAAGACAAGCGTCACAATTCCCTTTGGGGAAAAGGAGCCGTGCACGAGGTCCGTGAAGTTGGCGGCTGCGTAAAGCCCGGTGAAGATCATCACCGCGTCGCTCAGAAATTTGCCGCAAAAGAACGGAGGCACCGTGCGCGATGGCTTCACTTTCCCAACTCCGGCGGCAGTGAAAAGAGCCGTGGTGGACAGCGGTGTCACGGAGTAAATAAAGACGAAGAGCCAGCTCTGCCACAGGCTCTGAGACAGTTTCTTTCCCAGGAATTCCAGTTCATCAGTTTTGTGCCGTTTGATGAACAGGCCGGCGAATCGGGGGATGTAGAGACTCATCAGGTATCGTCCCAGGGTCGAACCCGAAGCGCAGAGCGGCAACACGATCAACGGGTTCAAGTGGAACTTTACCAACAGAAACACCGCGATCGTCCAGGCCGGTGGCGCGATCAGGGGAATGACATCGACGGCGAGCGCCGAAAGAAAGATGACCACATACAGCCACATCACGCCGACCACTTCTCCAGCTCCGCGGGTCCAACGCGTTCCCGAAACGTGATCAGCAGGAGGTTGCGCGCCGGGTCGGTTTCCGCTTCGTACATGCCGGGACGTTAAGATACCGGCTGCCACCGCACAAGCCCGGACGCGCGCCGGTTGGAGTGCGATGACCAAAGTCTGTCACCCGCGACAAACTCATCGAGC
>JBEKFI010000090.1:0-25570 GCA_050013395.1 Verrucomicrobiia bacterium
TGGGCGGTGGCATCGAGCATTGGGTCGGGCTGCAAGAGGCCCGGCTGGACGACATCGTGCCGGTGTGGTTCCTCGATTACAATTCGTACTTCGGGCGGCCTGGAATTTACGACGGGCCTTTCGGGCAGTATCACGACAACGCGTTCCGGTTCGCGCTCCTGTCGAAGGCGGCCCTCCAACTCTGCCAGGACCAGCAATGGATCCCGCACGTGATGCACGGGCACGATTGGCCGGGCGCGCTGGTGCCCGTGTTTCTGAAGACATGGGAACGCATCCTCTCGCCGCTGTCGAACACGGCCAGTGTGTTGACCATCCATAATATCGGCTACCCCGGCGTGTACGATGCGAACGTCCTGCCGTACGCAGGTCTTGGCGGCCAGTATTTCACGCCCGACATCTTCGAGGACCACGGCAAGGCGAATCTATTGAAGGCGGGCATTTGGTTCGCTGATGCGTTGACGACTGTTTCGCCGACGCACGCGAAGGAGATTCTAGACCCCGTCGGCGGCATGGGACTAACCCCGTATGTCAGCAACCGACGCGCCGATTTCTTCGGTATCCTCAACGGCGTCGATTACTCGCTCTGGAATCCCGAAACCGACCGCCATCTTCCCGCGCGCTTTTCGGCGAAGGACATCAGCGGCAAGGCGGTCTGCAAACGCGCCCTGCAGGAACATTTCCACCTCGAAGCGACCGATAAACTGCCGCTGTTCGGAATCATCAGTCGTTTCGCGCACCAAAAGGGCTTCAGCCTGTTGCGCGACGCGCTGCCTGCGGCGCTCGATGACATGCTGCTGCAGTTGGTCGTGCTCGGCAACGGCGATCCCGACACCGAGAACTTCTTCCGCCGGTTGCGTTCGGCGTATCCGGGACGCGTCGGCGCGCACATCGGGTTCTCGATCGAGCTGAGCCACCTCATCGAGGCGGGCAGCGATTTCTTTCTTATGCCATCGCTCTACGAGCCGTGCGGGCTGAACCAGATCTATTCGTTGAAGTACGGCACGTTGCCCGTTGTTCGCGCCACGGGCGGCCTCGACGACACCGTGCAGAACTATAACGAGGGCACGGGAGACGGGACAGGGTTCAAGTTCTGGGAACCGTCAGCTCGTGCGCTGTACTACACGATTGGCTGGGCCGCCGCGACTTGGTTTGACCGCCCGCAGCACATCACCAAGCTCCGCCAACAAGCCATGGCGCAGAACTTTGATTGGCGCACCGCCGCCCAACGCTACATCGATGTCTACCACCGCGCCATGCGCAACAAGCAAGCTGCGGCGCCGAGTTAACGCACGGCTCTTGCCAGCGCTTCGCCGCACCGATATAGTCGCAGCCTGATTCCATGCCCGAAATCCGAAAGAAATATCCGTTCGACAAGATCGAGCCGAAGTGGCAGCGCTACTGGGCCGAACACAAAACCTTTCGCGCTGTCGATCCGTCACCCCAGCACTCCACCACTCCATCACTCCAATCACCCAGTTTCCCTCGTCCCAAGCTCTACGTGCTCGACATGTTCCCCTATCCCAGCGGCGTAGGATTGCACGTCGGTCATCCCGAGGGTTACACCGCCACCGACATCTTCTGCCGCTTCCAACGGATGCGCGGCTTCAACGTCCTTCACCCGATGGGCTGGGACGCATTCGGTCTTCCCGCCGAACAATACGCCATCGATACCGGCACGCAGCCCGCGGAGACAACGCGCAAGAACATCGACACCTTTCGCCGCCAAATCCAGATGCTCGGGTTCAGCTACGACTGGGACCGCGAAGTCGATACGACTGATCCGAATTACTTCAAGTGGACGCAGTGGATTTTCCTCCAGCTTTACAGGAAGGGCCTCGCCTACGAAGCCGAAGTGCCTGTCTGGTGGTGCGAAGGCTGCAAAGCCGTTCTCGCCAACGAGGAAGTCAACGCCGACGGCACGTGCGACCGCAAAGGCCACAAGAATGTTTACCGTCGTGCCCTGCGCCAATGGATTTTGAAGATCACGGCGTACGCCGAGCGGCTGCTGAAAGACTTGGAGTTGGTCAACTGGCCCGAATCAATCAAGGAACAGCAGCGCAACTGGATTGGCCGCAGCGAGGGTGCGGAGGTGGACTTCAAAGTAGCGCAAGCTTCCAGCTTGCGAACTAATGACATGGACAAGCTGGAAGCTTGCCCCACTATCCGCATCTTCACTACGCGACCCGACACTCTCTTTGGCGCAACGTACATGGTGCTCGCACCCGAGCATCCGCTTGTCGAGAAAGTCACGACGCCAGCACAGCGTGCCGCCGTCGAAGCGTACCGGGCCGAAGCTACGAAAAAGAGTGAGCTTGAACGCACGCAGTTAGAGAAGGATAAGACCGGCGTCTTCACCGGCGGCTACGCGATCAACCCGGTCAACAACGAGAAGATTCCGATCTGGGTCGCCGACTACGTGATGATGGGCTACGGCACCGGTGCCATCATGGCCGTGCCGGCGCACGACACACGCGATTTCGAGTTTGCGAAGAAGTACGGGTTGGAAATTCGGGAAGTCGTTGCTCCTGTTGATCCCGGTGGTAGGGCGCGCTCGCCGAGCGCGCCCAATGCGGTCAACAACGACGGCGGTGTCGGCGACACCGCCCTACCAACGGCTTTTGTTGGCGACGGCATCAACATCAACTCCGGCATCATCACCGGCCTGCCGACATCGGAAGCTAAAAAGAAAATCACCAGTTGGCTGGAAGAGCGCGGTTTGGGCAAGGCGACGGTGCAGTACAAGCTGCGCGATTGGTTGTTCTCGCGGCAGCGGTACTGGGGTGAGCCGATCCCGATTGTGCACTGCGAGAAGTGCGGAACGGTTGCCGTGCCTGAGAGCAAGCTACCGCTCATGTTGCCGGAGATGAAGGATTACACGCCGACGGGCAACGCCGAGCCGCCGTTGGCGAAGGCGACGGATTGGGTCAACACGAAGTGCCCACAATGCGGCGGGCCGGCCAAGCGTGAGACCAACACGATGCCGCAGTGGGCCGGGAGTTGTTGGTACTACCTCCGGTATATCGACCCGAAGAATCCGGTCTCGTTGGTAACGAAAGACAAAGAAAAGTACTGGATGCCGGTCGATCTGTATGTCGGCGGCGCGGAGCACGCGGTGTTGCATCTGCTCTACTCGCGGTTCTGGCACAAGGTGCTGTACGATCTCGGTCACATATCGACGCCGGAGCCATTCATGCGGCTGGTCAATCAAGGCATGATTCTCGGCGAGGACAATCAGAAGATGTCGAAGTCGCGCGGCAACGTGATCAATCCCGACGACGTGGTGCGCGAGTATGGCGCCGACGCGTTCCGGATGTACGAGATGTTCATGGGGCCGCTCGAAGCGACGAAACCGTGGAGCACGGAAGGGTTGCAGGGCGTGTACCGGTTCCTCGGCCGCGTCTGGCGATTGTTCTGCGATGAGGACGGCAATCTGATTGTGGACAACGACACTTCCCCTCACCTTGATCCTCTCCCCCACACAACGGGGGAGAGGAGACAGAGAGAAATCCCCTCGCCATTGCCGTCCAAGGGAGAGGGTCAGGGTGAGGGTTCCGTTGATCCGAAGTTGCTCAAAGTTCTCCACCAAACGATCAAGAAAGTTACCGAAGACACCGACACGCTGAACTTCAACACCGCAATCTCGCAGATGATGATCTTCGTCAACGAAGTCACCGCACAGCGGGCCCGCCCGCGCGCGTTGCTCGAACCGTTCGTGTTGCTGCTCGCGCCGTACGCGCCGCATCTCGCTGAAGAATTGTGGGAAAAGTTAGGACACACGCAGTCGCTCGCCTACGAGCCGTGGCCGAAGTATGACGAGGTGCTGCTCGTCGAGAGCACCGTCACCGTCGTCGTGCAAGTCAACGGCAAGTTGCGCGACCGCATCGAAGTGCCCGCCGATCTGCCACAAGCCGAATTAGAGAAACGCGCGCTCGCCAGCGACCGCGTGAATGAGTTTCTCGCCGGCAAGCAAATCAAGAAAGTCATCGTCGTCCCCGGCAAACTGGTCAACATCGCGGCGGGGTGAATCCCGATCCCGCCAAGGCGAGGCGAACGCGCGCAAAAAAAAGTGGTTGTGATGCGGGAGAAGTCGGTTATATTTTCGGCAGCGAAGGTGAATAGGGTTATGGTTGGGTTACAGTCAGCAAATGTTCAAACTTACCAGGCAAGAGCAAATGATTGTGGCGTTCCTCGTGGGAGCAATCCTGCTCGGCACAGTCGTTCGGCAATGGCGTGCGCGGACCGGTTCCAAGGAGGCGCCGGCCGCCGTAACCATGGAGAAGAGGGATCGATAGATGCAAAAGCCTAGTTTTTCCGAATCGGTCGATGAGATTTTGCAGACGGACGGACGTTACGATCGGGACTCCTACTACTTTGTGCGGGAAGGATTGGATTACACGCTGAAGATGCTCAGGAAAAACGCGCACACGCAGCCCGCTCTTCGCCACGTCGCGGGACAGGAATTACTGGAAGGGCTGCGACGTTATGCGCTCGACCAGTTTGGGCCGATGGCCAAAACGGTGCTGGCCTACTGGGGCATACGTCGGTGCGACGATTTCGGCGAGATCGTCTTCAACATGGTCGAAAAAGGCATCCTCGGAAGGACCGAGCAAGACTCCCGCGAAGATTTCAAAGGCGGTTATGACTTTGATGAAGTGTTCGTGAAGCCGTATCAGCCGCTCGCGCGGGCCGCCGGCAGCCGTCCAGTCACCGCCCACGCCAATCCCGATCGCTTTCGTGACAAGAGTCGCAGTTCGGGCGCAGAAAAACTGAGCGGCGGTTCCAACTAGCTGTCTCATTCGACATGCGATTCAATCCCGTCGCTTGTTGTCTGATGGCAGCCTTGGCCGCAACGGCGACCAATTCCATGGCAATCACGCAGACAAACCATACGTTATCGGCGCGCAAAACGATCCTTGAGAACGGGCTGACCCTCCTCGTAAAGGAGGATCACAGCGCGCCCATCGTGAGCGCCCAAGCCTGGTGTCGCGCGGGCAGCATTACCGAAGGCCGCTGGATGGGCGCGGGTCTGTCGCACGTGCTGGAGCACATGCTTTTCAAGGGCACGACCACGCGCGGCGTCGCGCAGATTGCGCAGGAGATCGAAGACAAGGGCGGCTACATCAACGCCTATACCTCCTTCCAGCAGACCGTTTTCCACATCAACATCCCGTCGGAAAACTGGAAGACCGCTGTCGACATTCTCGCCGACTGCATGATGAATGCGACCATTCCCGAGGAGGAACTGCTCAAGGAGAAGCAAGTCATCCTCCGCGAAATGGCGATGAACGTTGACGATCCCGACCGCCGCGCCTCGCGCATGCTCTGGGCGACGGCTTACACGACGCACCCGTTTCGTCATCCGGTGATTGGCTATCCCGACATTTACAATCGCATTACGCGGGACGACGTCATCTCCTACTACAAACGCATGTATGTGCCGAACAACCTCGTCTTTGTCGTCGCCGGCGACGTCAACGCCGACGAGGTCGCGGCGCGCCTCCGCGAATTAACCAAGGATTTCAAGATGGGCGCGATCGAGCCCGCGACCGTTCCGCCTGAGCCGCCACAACTCAGCACCCGCGAGCGTCACGAGGAAGCGCCGGTTCAGCTTTCCAATATTCATCTTGCCTGGCACATCCCTGCGGTCACGCATCCCGACATGTACCCGATGGACGTGCTGGCGATCATTCTAGGGCAAGGTAAAAGCTCGCGGCTCTACCGCGACATCCGCCAGAAGCGTGGCCTCGTTCATTCGATCGGCGCGAGCAGTTACACACCGTCCTACCCCGGCCTTTTCGAAATCGAAGCCAGTGCCGATGCCGACAAACGCGACGAAGCGATCGCCGCGATTCGCGACGAAGTCAAGCGAGTGATCGAGCAACCTGTGACCGATGCCGAATGCCAGAAGGCGATCAAGGCTTCGGTCAGCAATCATCTCGAAACGCTGAAGACGATGGAGGGCCAGGCGTCCGACCTCGCGCAGTATGAAGTCCTGGTCGGCGATCCGAATTTCTCAAACGTTTATCTCGACAACATTCGCAAGGTCACGCCGCAGGACATCCAACGCGTTGTCGCGCATTATTTTACCGACAACAATCTGACGATCACCTCGCTCGATCCGGAAGGCACAGAGGCCAGGCCCAAGGCTGAGAAAGCCGCCAAGGCCGGGATCAAGATACAAAAGTTCGAACTGCCGAACGGCCTGCGTCTGCTCGTGCGCGAAGATCACAAGCTGCCGTTCGTCGATCTCCGCGCGCTGATGAAAGGCGGCGTCATTGCCGAGACCGACGCCAACAACGGCATTACCAAGCTCACCGCGCGGATGCTGTTGAAGGGAACGAAGACACGCACCGCCGACCAAATCGCCGACGCCATTGAATCGGTTGGCGGCGACATCAGCTACATGTCGGGCAACAACAGCCTCGGTATTTCAACGCACGTGATGGATGAGGATTTCGATCTCGCCCTGGACGTGCTGGCTGATGTCCTGCAGAACCCGGCCTTCCCTGAGGACATGCTGAAGCGCGAAGGCGCCGTGCAACTGGCTGAGATCAAGGCGGAGCAGGACCAAATCGTGCGTGCGGGTCAGCAGTTGTTGCGCGAAGCGATGTACACGCATCACCCCTATCGGCTGAACCCGCTCGGCAAAACCGAAAGCGTGAAGAAATTGACGCGCGCCGACCTGGCCGATTTCCATCGGCGCTACGTCGTGCCGGGCAACATCGTGTTGACCGTGTTAGGCGACGTGAACGCCGAGAAAATCCGCAAGGAAGTGGAAGCGAAGTTCGGCAAAATGAAGTCGCAGAAACCGGAGTTTCGGCGTACCAGCCCTGAGAAGCTGGCCGCGTCCACGGAGAAAGTGGAGATCAAACCGAAAGAGCAAGCGGTGCTGTTGGTCGGCTTCAGCGGCACCGACATGTTCAGCAACGACCGCTACGCCCTGGATATCCTCAACGAAGCGTACTCCGGGCTGGGCTCACTCCTTTCCCTGCGCATCCGTGAGGAGTTGGGTCTGGCGTACTACGTCGGCGCTTACGAACTGCTAGGGCTTGATCCCGGCTACTTCGCGTTTTACGTGGGAACGACACCGGAGAAAGTTGACGTTTGCGAGAAGGAAATCTTTGGTGAACTCGACAGGTTGAAGAAAGACGGCCTCAGCGCCCGCGAACTCGAACGCGCCAAGAACAGCCTCATCGGCCAGCGCAAAGTCCGGATGCAGGACAACTCCGAGTTGAGCCTGATGGTTGGCCTCGACGAGTTGTACGGGCTCGGCTATAATTTCTTCCAGTCGATTGACGAAAAATACAACGCCGTCACTGCTGACGACATCAAGCGCGTGGCAAACAAGTATTTCACCGATCAGCCGCACGCCGTCGTGGTGATGAAACCGCCAGAAAAGCAGTAGCGCAAGCTTCCAGCTTGCGACACGATCGCTAACGGCGGGCGGGATGCGCGCCAAATAAGGGCAGGCTGGAAGCCTACCCCACGAGGAGAATCAACATGGCTGAAGTCCAAAAAGACACCGTCGGTTCGCGCGAGGACACGCTGCGATTTCTCGACATGGTTGGCCTGTTTGGCAGCCAGGCGATGATTTGCCTCGGCAAGCTCGCCAATCCCATGACCGGCAAGGCCGAGAAGAATCTTCCCGCCGCGCGCCTGTTCATCGACACGTTGGAAATGCTGGAGCGCAAAACGCAAGGCAATCTCACTGCTGACGAAACCAAAGTCTTGCACGCCACGCTCACCGATCTGCGGCTGATGTACGTCGAAGAATCCAAATCCCCCGCTCCCGAAGAGCCAGCCAAACCCACCGAACAGCCGCAGCAACCCGCCGCCTCGGAAAAGCCGCAGGCCGACGAGTCCAAGGTCAGGTTCCGCAAGACCTACGAGTAAGACGATCGCCCTTAGCTTATGCTGAAAGTCAATCGTTGGCCCGCTCACACTGCTGTCCGCAGATTTCATAAGGAGTGAGCATCATCTACAAAACTTGTCCTCAACCCGTGGGAGCGACATTCCTGTCGCGACCGGCGTGTCCGCCGAAGCCTCGGCGAAGGCAGATCGGGGCAAAGCCGAGTCCGCGAGACATGCGAAGCAAAATGCCCCTCCCACGAGCGGAAGTGTGGGGCGACTACAGGTTTTGCCAGGCGCGCTAAGGCTCTGCGTATCACGCCCCGGGCGGATCTGTTACTGCCACTGGATTGTAGCCGCGAGCCTGCTCGCGGCAAGTGGTACCTCATCTGCCATCGCAAAGGCCGCGAGCAGGCTCGCGGCTACAACCACTCCATCGGCTATGGACCACGTTGGTGGTAGTGCCCAGTCGCGCCCATCCCGCCCCGTGGTTCAGCGATCCGCCTTGACAGATCAGGCGGCAATTGAGGATTGTCTCATCCGCTGGGAGACGGCAAACTGACGAGGAATGAATATGGATCAATTGCCTTCAGAACAAACCGGACCAACCGCACCCCAGTCGTCGCTGATGGGACGGCTGGCGAATGTTTACGCCGCACCGGGCGAGGTCTTCGATCAAGTCAAAGCCAGCCCGCCTTCCACCGCCAACTGGCTCACACCGGTTCTGATCTTTATCGTCGTGGGTTGGGTGGGAGGGTGGCTCGTCTTCTCGCAAGCCTCCATCAAACAACAGTTGCGCGACATCCAAGAACAAGCCATCCAGAAACAGGTGGACAAAGGTCGGCTATCCCAGAAGCAGGCCGACTCCGCAGGGGAGAAGTTAGGCAACATCGGCGCCGTAGTTGGCATCGCGGTTGGGGTGCCGTTCGCCGCGTTCGCCTCTCCGCTTTTATGGGGCCTGATCGTCTGGCTGGTCGGCGTTAAGGTCTTTAAAGGCAACTTCACTTACATGAAAGCCTTGGAAGTCGCGGGCTTGGCCAACATGATCGGCGTGCTGGATTCCATCGTCAAAACGCTGCTCATCCTGGTCATGGGTAGCCTCTTCGCCTCACCCAGCCTGGCGTTGCTGGTCAAACAATTCGATCCGCAGAACCCGCTCCATTCCGTTCTCGCCGCAATCAGCGTCATGACCTTCTGGGCGCTGGCCGTGAAAGCGATCGGGTTGTCGCGCTTGAGCGGCGCATCGTTCGGCAAGGCCGCAGTGTGGATCTTCGGGATTTGGGTCGCCTGGACGGGACTGGCGATTGGCATCGGTGCCGCATTCCGTGCTGCCTTTGGCGGGTAACGCCTTCGGGGTAGGGCGCGACTCCGTAAACGGCACGCGAGCAGGCCGCCGGGCCTTCGCCGCGCCGACCGCCGTCGCGCCGAAGCGGCGCTATGGTGCGTCGCGAAGGCGGAAGCAGGCTTCGGCCACGCAGGCGGGCGCGCCGTTCCGGGGGTTCGGGCAGCCCGGTCGCCTACGCGCCATAGCTTCGGCGACGGCGCGCGGTCTGCCCCTACCAACACCTGTCAGATCAACTTTGACAGAGGCCCGCTCGCGCAATCACCACGACTTTTTCAACAGCTTCATCCGTCTTGACAGAACCGGCAGCATCAGGGGATTGTCTCATCCGCTGGGACGGCAAGCCGCCGGGAATCACCATGGATCAATTGCCTTCAGACCAAACCGGGCCAACCGTTTCCCGGTCGTCCCTCATCGGACGGCTGGCGAATGTTTACGCCACACCGGGCGAGGTCTTCGACCAAGTCAAAGCCAGTCCGCGTTGCATCCTCAACTGGCTCGTGCCGGCCCTGATCCTCCTGCTCGTGGGTTGGCTGGGAACGCGGTTCGCCCTCTCGCAAGCCGTCATCAAACAACAGTTGCGCGATTACCAGGAACAAGGCGTCCAGAGACTGGTGGACAAAGGCCGAATACCGAAGGAGCAGGCTGACGCTGCCCAGGAAGCGGGGCAGATCAGCCTCAATGTCCGCGTCGCGTCTGAACCACTGTACAACGCGATCGCTGTCCCGTTGTTGTGGGCCGTGCTCTTCTGGCTCGTCGGGACCGTGCCCTTGAGAGGCAATTTCACCTACCTGAAAGCCTTGGAAGTCGTCGGCTTGGCAAGCATGATCACCGTGCTGGGTTCCGTCGTCAGAACGCTGCTCATCCTGATCATGGGCAATTTCTTTGCCTCACCCGGCCTGATGCTGGTGGTCAAGGATTTCGATCCGCAGAACACTCTCCACTCCGTTCTCGCTGCCATCAACATCATGACCTTCTGGGGGCTGGCCGTGAAAGCGATCGGGCTGGCGCGGTTGAGCGGTGCATCGTTCGGCAAGGCGGCAATCTGGGTCTTCGTGCTTTGGGGCGCTTGGACGGCCCTGCTGATTACCGTCAGCGCCGGAGCCCGCATCGCCTACGGCGGATAACGCCGGGTGTAAGGCAACTGTAGCGGGCGGCTTCGTTCCCCAGACTCGTCTTGGCCTGTCAATTGTGCAGGGCGTGTTGCCCGAATTCATTCTTGTCTCTTCCGGTGTAGTGGCGCTTCCCTGCCCCGAAAGCCTGCTTGCCGCAGGCAAGCTTTCGGGGTGAACGAAGCGCCGAATTCGCTCAGAAAACGGAGATCCCGCTTCACAACCGCCGACGCGCCATAGCGCTTTGGCGATGGCGCGAAGCGCGCCTACAACAACAGACGCCGTAATCTCTCAGGCCATGAGGATGATACCTAGTAGTGCTAGGTATCATGTGTGGCGACTGGCATGAATCGGCATTCGCTGAACGCGCTGTCGAATGTCTCAGGAGTTGACCCCGCCGATTGCGGCGAATGATGGTTGCGCTTTTCTCGTAGGCAGATGTATAGTACTGCGCAATAGGGATAGAACCATGAGATCTCGATTTGACGAGGCAAAATCAACTCAGATGGCCGGAGCCCTCTTGCAGCTTGCCGGCAAACGGATGAACTACATGAAGCTGATCAAGCTCATGTACATCATTGACCGGGAAGCGCTGAAGCGCTGGGGATAACCAAGGCTTCTTTATTCAGGCAGCACCCGCTGACTTGAAACTTGTACAGCGACTCCTCGAAGGGGCATTAGCTTCCCGCCACTTGCGCATGAAGTACCGCCCCATCGTCGAAGCCGAACTCCGGCAGCTTGGTTCTGCCCTATAATTCGCCCTTAAAGGCAGGGTCCAGCAAGGAGGCGAACAACGCCTCCAGCCGCTGTCGGCTTTGGGCCTGCACCGCCGCCCAAAAAAGAAGATTGACGCCGCCGCCGAATCGCCGAACACTTACCCGGCTCGTAGCGGGGCTGGCCGCCGCCATCGCTTGCCATCTCTGAAAGCGCGGATGTCAACACTCCTTGCGGTTTGTTCGTCGGGTCTTTCCCAATCATCTCTTCGCCCTCGATCGGGGCATGAATTTGTTCGAGAGGTGTGTCGCATTCACGTAACGAGCCAAGGGCTCATGGTAAACTCGCGCTTACACCTCCCTGGATCGACCCTGCACTAATTGCGGTTCTCGATACGCCTCCTTTCGACTCAACACCCAAAACGCCGCTTCCGCCAAGTGCCGTGCCACCGCGCCAATCGCTTTGGCGTGGCCTTTGCGCGTCCGCAGTCGCCGGTACAACTGACTGACATGTCGTTCTGGACAACGCAGGTGGTGCAGCGCCACGGTGTTGGCCGCTTCCGCCCAAAGATATCGCTGTAACCGTCCATGTTGCGTCCGTACTTGGCTATGCGTGCTGACTTGGTCGGCCAATTTGTGGACTCCATCGTCATTTGAATCGAAGAGCCTACAAGAGGGTTCACGAACGCTGACCCTCGATGTTATCGCCGCTTTCTCTTCGTCGTCGCTGCCGCCACCAGCGGTGCGGTGATTTTTTCGTAGAGGGCGAAAAGGTATTCGACGCGTTGCCCGCCTTGGTACAGCGAAGAAAGCGAAGGGTCACATCTAACTGTTCATCATTTTGGACTTGCTGGCCCGCCAAGCAGCGGGCTACAGCTTGCCGGGTTCGAGGCCGAAATAATTCTTCGCGTTGCCGTAGCAGATGTTGCGGACCATCGTGCCGAGCAGGTTCATGTCGCGCGGCAGTTCGCCGTTGACGACGTCACGGCCGACTAGGTTGCAGAGCAAACGGCGGAAATACTCGTGCCGCGAATAGCTCAGGAAACAGCGCGAGTCGGTCAGCATGCCGACGAACCGGCTGAGCAGACCGAGGTTGGACAGCGCGTTGATCTGCCATTCCATCGCTTCCTTCTGATCGAGAAACCACCAGCCGCTGCCGAACTGGATTTTGCCGGGCACGCTGCCGTCCTGGAAATTGCCGAGCATCGTGGCGAAGGCGTAGTTGTCGGCGGGATTCAAGTTGTAGAGGATCGTCTTCGGGAGACGATTGGTCGAGTCGAGCCGGTCGAGATAACGCGCCAATGCCTCGGCCTGCGGCCAGTCGCCGATCGAGTCGAACCCCGTGTCCGCGCCGAGGGTGCGCATCAAACGCGTGTTGTTGTTGCGCAACGCGCCGAGGTGCAATTGCATGACCCAGCCGCGCGCGGCGTAGAGCTCGCCCACAAACAGCAGCATGAAGCTGCGGAATTTGTTGGCATCGGCGAGCGAGACCTTCTTCCCAATGCGGGCATCGGCGAAAATGCGAGCCGCCTCGGCCTCGGTGCAATCGTCGGCATACACGTGATTCAACCCGTGATCGGACAGGCGGCAGCCCATCTCGTGAAAGTAACGATGCCGTTTCCTGAGCGCGTCGAGAAAACCGCTCAAACTGCGGCATTCCACGCCGCTGACCTGCGCGAGCTTGTCCACCCAGGCGTTGAATGTGGCTGGCTGGTCCACCGTCAACGCCTTGTCGGGACGAAAGGTTGGATACACGCGCGTGCCCAGTGGTTTGGTGGCGCGGGCGTCCCTGCCTGCCGATTGTGATTCGCGGATCTTGCGGTGATGCTCCAGCGAGTCGGTCGGGTCGTCGGTCGTGCAGACAACGGTCACGCGACTGCGACGGAGAAGTTCGTGCACCGGCATCGAAGGCAACTTCTCATTGGCCTTCTTCCAGATCTTCTCGGCGGTGGACTCGTCGAGCAGATCGGTGATGCCGAAGTACATTTTCAGTTCGAGGTGCGTCCAATGGTAGAGCGGATTGCGGAGTGTGTGCGGCACGGTGCGGGCGTAGGCGAGGAACTTCTCCCAGTCGCCGGCGTCGCCGGTGCAATATTTCTCCGACACGCCATTGGAACGCATCGCCCGCCACTTGTAATGATCGCCCCCCAGCCAGACTTCATAAAGGTTGCGGAATACTTTGTTGGCCGCGATCTGGTCGGGCGGCAGATGCGTGTGATAATCGAAGATCGGCTCGTGCTTGGCGTGGTCGTGGTACAACTCCCGCGCCACGTCATTCTGCAGCAGGAAATCATCCGTAAGAAAAGTCTTGGTCGTCTTGGTTGTCTTGGTCGCCGGTTTGGTCTTGGTGCGTTTCATAGTTGCCTCCTAAATCCGAAATCCGAATCTCGAAGCCGAGTCTGCGAGACATGCGCAGCAAATCTAAAACAAATCGGAATACCAAAATTCAAAACAGTAGGGTCAAGTTCCTGCTGCATTTTGAACATTGCCGTTTTGGTGATTCGTATTTGTTTCGTGCTTCGGATTTTGTGCTTCGAGTTTTCCCCTACTGGCTCCTGCGGTAGATCGCTCCGAAGATGGTCATCGGTTTCTCGCTGATGGCGTCACTGTACATTTCCGAGCGCGCACTGGCGCCGACGACGGCGTACCGTTTGCGGTTCACAGCTTAGCCCTTGCTCAAGAGCGACAGGTGCTTGCCAAGATGCTTGTCGAGCAACTCCTCGTGCAACGCCGCGTTCTTCTGGAGGACATCCAGGATGCGCGGCTTGAACTGCGGGTTGGTCAGCACCGAGCCGAACGTGACGTGCAGTAATTGCCGCCCCGGTATCTCGTCGAGAAACACAGGCTCATCCTTCGGCCCGCTGTACTTGGGCAGCGCCTTCACCTGTGCCAGGGTCGTCGAGATGTGATAGCTCGCGCGATCCGTGTCGAACCTTCCGCGGCAGAACTCGACGATCTCACCAAACAGTTTTGTGTCCGTGCGCGCCACCACCCGCAACGCTTCCAGGTAACTCGTGCCCGCAGTCTTCACGTGCAACAGGTCGCCGCAGCAATGTTTGGCGATTGCCACGTGCTCTCGCAACGACGCCTCGAACTTCTTCAGGTCGCCCTTGTAATCAATCCCTTTCTCAAAATCGCCAATGAATCGCGGAGCGACGCTCACAACGTTCGGCACCTTGTGCCGCTTGAGTTCTATGCCGATGAATAAATGCTCCAGCACGCTCGTCGGCTCGTCGGTCTCGTCCACGCTGACTTCGATCTCAAACGGGCGCGCGCCCATGGTTTTCGCGATGTGACGGCCCATGGCACCGACGTGCTCCAGTGCCGCACCGTACTTCACCGCGGCGCGCTGCACCGAGGCGCGGTCAAACTGCGCCGCGGCCAGCCCCGGCACGTCGAACTTATTGCCGACGTAGAGCGACTCCAGTTCGCCGGTCAGCGTGCCCTTGCCGACGTGCGCCGACGGATCAATCGTGAAGAAGCAAAACCCGGCCGCGGCGGTGCGGTCAACGTGCTCCGGCAACTTGAGATGATCGGCGTCCGCGCCCCACGGCTTGGTGTAGCCGAGTTTCGCCAGCGCACTCTGGGCCGCCTGCATGACTTCCTGTGGCGTACGTTGCGTGCGCTCCATCTCGCGGATGGACTGCTGCGCGAAGATCGGCACAAAATCATATTTCTTTGCGGCACTGAGATGACCGGGAGTCGCCAAGCCGGTGCGATCGCCGAAGCCGAAAGATTTCTTGAGTCCAAGGGGAACAGGATTGGTTGTATTCATGGTGGGACGAATCCTAAGCCACTCTGCTTCTCATGCCAATCCTAATTATGCCATGGCTTTCGAATTGGAGGGCTGCGCTCGCGCCGTCGCCAGAGTGGCTGGGGCGCGTCGGCGACCGTCGTGGCCGCTGGAATTGAGACAACTGCAGCGGTCGGCACGCTTCGGCTGCACTCAGCGCAGGCTCCGGCCGACCCTCCAGCCCGGATTATTCACGATGCGCTTAAACAACCCACAGTGTGTCACTGCTCGAACCCTCACCCTGACCCTCTCCCTTGGAAAGGGAGAGGGGAAATCTCCTCGCCCCGCATGCGGGGAGAGGATCAAGGTGAGGGGCAGTTCGTTGCGCAAAACTTCATGAATAAGTTTTGTTAGGCGCTCTTACCGCTGGCCGTAGTATGCTCCGGGGCCGTGCTTGCGCAGAAAATGTTTGTCGAGCAACACGTGTTGCATCGGTTTAACTGCAGGTTTGACGCGCAACGTTTCGCTCGCCAGACGCGCGAGGTGTTCCAGCACGATCGCGTTCTCCACTGCCTTCTCAAGGGTTGCGCCCCATGCGAAGGGCGCGTGGCTGGCCACCAGCACGCCGGGGAAATGCAGCGGTTCAAGCCTGACTGTTGTGGGAGCCCCGACTTCTCTGTCGGGGCGACCGGCCTGGCGGTGTTTCCCCAAAAACCGC
Organism: Verrucomicrobiia bacterium; assembly: GCA_050013395.1. GTDB lineage: Bacteria > Verrucomicrobiota > Verrucomicrobiia > Palsa-1439 > Palsa-1439 > JBEKZD01. The sequence goes on from JBEKFI010000090.1 coordinate 15,467, forward strand.
TCCACAATCACGTGCCCCGTGTTCGCTTCATACTCGGATTTGATTTCCTTCGCCGTGAGCAATCGCGTGCATGGAACCGGCCCGTGGAAATAATCCGCGTGCGTCGTTCCGAGCGCCGGAATCTCGCGCCGCGCCTGCGCCCACGCCGTGGCATACAGGCTGTGCGTGTGCACGACGCCGCCGATACCTTCAAAGGCGCGGTAAAGAATGAGATGCGTCGGCGTGTCCGAACTCGGCTTCAGATCGCCCTCGACGACCCCGCCCGTTTCCAGCGACACGACCACCATGTGCTCGGGTCTCATCACGTCGTACGGCACGCCCGAGGGCTTGATCACCATATTGCCGCCGGCGCGGTCAACGCCGCTGACGTTACCCCAGGTCTGGATGACCAGTCCCTCGGCAACCAATTTCAGGTTCGCCTCACAAACTCGCTTCTTCAGTTCTTCGAGCATCGCAAAACCTTTCCCCCTCACCTTGACCCTCTCCCCCTCAGCGGTGGAGAGGAGATTCCCCTCTCCCTTGTTCAAGGGAGAGGGGCAGGGTGAGGGTTCGTGTCATTCTCTCACGCGTCCGCGTATCTCCAGCAACCTTTTCATCACATCATGCAGATTGCCGTTCCACTCGCGCGTGCCGAACGCGTCGTGCAGCTTGCGGTACAGCGGGTAAAGTTCACGATAGACACCATGCGCCTGCGGATTCGGCGTGAAGACCCGCTTCTTGACGCCGGTCATCGCCTTCTGAGCGTCGGCATAATTCCTGTGCGCTCCCGCAACCACCGCACCCGCGATGGCGGCCCCGAGCGCGCACGTCTGGGCGGAGCGCGAGACCTTCATCGGACGCCCCGTCACGTCCGCGTAGATTTGCATCACCAGCGGATTCTTCTCCGCAATGCCGCCGCAGTTGACGATCTGCGCGACTTTCACACCATATTCTTCGAACCGGTTGATGATCGTCAGCGCGCCGAACGCCGTTGCCTCGATCAACGCGCGGTAAATCTCGGCGGGTGTCGTGTAGAGAGTCTGACCGAGCAGCAAGCCCGTGAGCCGCTGGTCCACAAGGATCGTGCGGTTGCCGTTGTTCCAGTCCAACGCCAGCAGCCCGGACTCGCCGGGCTTGAGTTTCGCGGCTGCAGCGGTGAGATCTTCGTGGCTGCCGGCGCGGATGTAGTTCACGAACCAGTTGAAGATGTCGCCAACCGCCGACTGGCCGGCTTCAAGCCCGTAAAACCCGGGCAAGATGCTGCCGTTGACGATGCCGCAAAGGCCGGGGATATCAGCCAGCGGTTCGCCAACGGGCGCAACCATCATGTCGCACGTGCTGGTGCCGATGATCTTCACCAGCGTGCCCGGCGCAATCCCCGCGCCGACACCGCCCAGATGCGCGTCGAACGCGCCAACAGCCACGGGCGTGCCGGCCCGCAAACCGGTGCGCTTCGCCCAGTCCGCCGTCAATTTGCCGACGGCGCGGTCAATCGTGTGCGCTTTCGGACGAAGCCGCGCGCGCAGTTCGCCAAGCTTCGGGTGAAGCGAACCTAGAAAGTCGGCATCGGGGTAGCCGCCCCAGTTGTCGTTGTACATCGCCTTGTGGCCAGCGGCGCAGACGCCCACGGTCAACCTGTCGGGTTCTTCCGTGCCCGTCAGCATCGCGGGAATCCAGTCGGCGCATTCGACCCACGTGTGCGCCGCATCGAACACCGCCGCGTCTGTGCGCAGGCAATGGAGAATCTTGCTGAAAAACCATTCACTCGAGTAGGTTCCGCCGCACTTGGCTAGATACTGCGGACGCATCTGGCGTGCCCGTTCGGTGATCTCCGCCGCCTCGGCCACGCCCGTGTGATCTTTCCAGAGCCACGCCATCGCGTTCGGGCTTTTGGCAAACCGTTTGTCGAACGCCAACGGCCGACCGTTGCGATCCACCGGAATCGGCGTGCTGCCCGTCGTATCCACGCCGATGCCAATGACCTGCTCGGGCTTGAAACCTTTCACCGTGCGCTTCGCCGCCGCCAGCGCCTTCCTGATCGTGATCTCTGCGCCGGTCACGTAATCGGCCGGGTGCTGACGCGCGAGATTCGGATCCCGCGACAAAATCACGCCGTGCGTGCCGTGCGTGTACTCCCAGACTGCCGTGCCGATTTCCCGTCCGTCGCTCGCGTCCACAATCAGACAGCGGACGGTGTTCGTTCCGTAATCCAAGCCGATGCTGTATTGTTGGCTCATGGGATATTTATGCTCTGCGCTGCTCGCGGCCTGCAATCTCCAACTTCGTCCTGCCGCCGTCATAAGGTTGTCGGAGTTTGTTTTGAGATGGCCTTTAGCAATAGGTTGTCTCTTTCATCGCGGTTAGAAAGATTGAGTCGTATAGATTCAAAAACAAATTTGTAATCATTATTTGATGGGAGATTTAGGCTTAACTGTCGTGAGTCGTACGATTCCGCACACATTTTAAGCATCTCGTAGCCTTTGTTAATAAGTTCCTGAATGTCTTTTTGTTCAAATGGCCACTGCTGCTTAAATTGTTCAACATCTGTTGAGACGCGCTTATTAAGATGGGCAACAACATTATGACGCCACTCTCTCAATCCTCCCACCAACGGATTTGGATCGCGACAGAAGGAAATGTATTCTTCAACCTTGCCCTTATCTGGATCGCCAAATTTATCAACGAGATCGTCACATCCCTCTGCTTGTCCGAGTCTTTGCTTGAATGCAGTCTTGCAAAATATGTCCGGTTTGTCTCTGACAGTTTCAAGAAGAAAAAGTAAATGAACCGCTGCTGGGTGATCATCGTAAACGCGACACAAATATGACCACATCGCTGAAACGTGTGCGTCAATTGTTTTACCCCAAAAAGCTGGCGACTGCTGAATCTCACGTTCGTAATCCGAAAGCGCCTGATACAAGCAGTTCACAAAATGGAAGTGATCATTTGCAGAGCGTAATTCGTGAAAAAGTGAAATGAGATGCGATTCGAATTCTTCAGCATTCTTTAATTTGCTATTCATAATTCTTTAGTAGGGTGATCTGTTGACATGTTACCGAACGACGCAGCGTGGACACCATGTCCCTTGCCGAATACTGTCCGGCACTGCCCACCACTCATGCCCTGCGGCACAGCGCCAATGTAATTTTGTTCTACCATTCACATATTCTTCAGACAAACACTGGCCACCGCGTTTCTGGGCAGACTGCCTCATATCTTCAATCGTCAGCCGCATCGTTCCGGCGCAAACGGGACACCAAGTGCCCATTCTGACACTTGGAGGAACAGCTCGCCAACGATGCCCCTTCTCACATTCCCAAAGGAGCTTCCTTTTTCCACCCAGATATTTTGATGAAAGATATCTGCCGCCTCTTTGTTCGGCAGATGCTCGCATGTCGTAAATTGTGAGACGAAGGTTGGCACAATAGGGACACCACTGGCCACTCTTAATCTTCGCTGGAGCAGAACGCCAACGGTGTCCATTGCGACACTGCCAGAGCAGCTTCTCATAATGCCCCCTGTATGCTCTCGACAGGCACTTGCCGCCTCGCTCTTTCGCAATAGCCACGAGCCTTTCGAACTGGCGTCTCGTTTCAGGGACTGCGTAAGCGTCACGCAGATCAACCGGCTTGGTATCGAAATCTTCTGGCATGGAAATTCGTCGTTTTTCGCATTCGCGGCGGATGAAATCTCGAACTTCGTCTTGACGGAGACGGACGGGAATCTCAGGCACGGAAATAAGAACCACGCCGTTCTTTCGGCAAAGCAGACGCTTTAAGCGATCACGTTCTCTTTGTCTCGCGGCACGGCTAAGCTTTGCCGGAGAATAAATGTCTAACCCGTAGTGATGAGGGCCTTGGTGTTCAAACGCCAGACCGAGTTCCTTGCAATAGCCGTCCAATTCAAGCCTTCTGCCGCTGTGCCCTTGAAGCCACAATGGTCTTATTTTTGGAAACGGCTTTCCGAATAGTTGCTCGAAGTATGCTCTGCAAATCCGTTCAGCCAATGCGGACGAGCAGGTTGGACACCAAGAGCCGGAGCTAATGCTGTTGGGTTGTGCTTCCCAACGGTGTCCTTCGGCGCATTCCCACAGAAGTTTAATCTCGATGCCAGCGTATATCTTGGACAGGCATTCCCCTCCTCGTTCAATGGCGAGTGCCTTCATCTCTTCAATCGTTTTCTTCTGCGTCCCGCCACACGTTGGGCACCACATTCCCGCCCTGATCGTATAGGGCACGGCTTCCCATTTGTGACCCTTTTCGCACTGCCATCGGAGTTTCTCACTTGCCAGTGAATAACGCTGCGACAAACATTTACCTCCGCGTCGTTCCGCCAATTCTCGCATATCGGCGATCGTCTTGCCCCGCCCTGCACACATCGGACACCACGTGCCGAGCTGGATTGAAGAAGGCACTGCTTCCCACTCGTGGCCTTTCTTACACCGCCATCGAAGCTTTCTGTTGACGTCTTTGTAATCAGGCGAAAGGCAGTCTCCACCTCTTTTTCGTGCGAGGCGCTTGAAGTCAGAGATGCTGTATTTCTTATTCATGCCTTTTCGGGCACAGAAAGCGCACCACGTGCCCTGCTGAATGCTGCTCGGAAGAGCGTTCCACGCATGTCCTTCTGCACACTGCCACCGAAGTTTTTTGTTCATCCCGCTGAATCTCGATGACAAACACTCACCGCCACGTTGCTTGGCCCAGCGCCGCATGTCTTCAATGGTTCTGCCCAACCCTCGGCAAAACGGACACCAAGTCCCCGCCTTTACGCTTTTTGGCACTGCTTCCCATTGATGACCTCGTGAGCACCGCCAGAGAAGTTTGGTCGAATGATTCACATACCGCGCAGACAAACACTCGCCGCCGCGTGCTCTTGCGATCTGTTTGATTTCTTCAATCGTACCCGGCGCTCTCCCAGCGCACGCTCGGCACCATGTGCCAGTCTTGATGCTGCTTGGGACCGCTTCCCACTCGTGACCCTTGCGGCACTGCCAGCGCAACTTCCTGCTCATACCGGCAAAAGTTTTGGAAAGACACTTGCCGCCCCGCTTCGCTGCCATGGCCTGCATGTCCTTAATCGTCCGATAAAATCCCCGGCAGTGTGGGCACCACTTTCCACGCGAAATATTGGCGTAGGTTGCTCGCCATTGATGCCCCTTGCAGCAAGCCCAAAGCATCTTCGTGCTGTTGCTCACGTAACGCGCAGACAAGCACCCGCCACTGCGCTGTCTGGCAATCCGTTCGGCGTCTTGAATGGTAATCTTCTTACGAGTCACGACATGATAATGGATAAAGCTTACTACGGCGTGATGACGACCTTCACAACCTTATCTTCGTACGCCGCATTCAGCGCAAACGCTTCGGCGGCGCGGTCCAATGGGAACCGGTGCGTGATCAGGCTCCGCACGTCCACTTCGCCTTCTTCCACCAACTGAATGGCGCGCGGATAACAATGTTTCATGCGGCGACTGAAGACGACGGTCAGTCCTTTGCGTCGCGCGGTGGAATGTTTGAAGGCGCAACGGTCTTCGGACGGGATGCCCACCAGCACGACGCGCCCGCCGGGGCGTGCGAGTTCGATGGCTTGGGTGATGGCCTCACCGCCCCATGCCGCTTCGATGGCCACGTCCACACCGCGCCCATCGGTTTCCTTCAATACACGCTGAACAGGATCTTCCGAATCGCAGTTGATCGGAATCCCACCGAAACGCTCAGCCAATTGCAGACGCCACGAAAACTTGTCGGAGATGAAAACCCGTCCCACGCCGGACAGTTTCACGACCTGCAGGATCAACAACCCGATTGCGCCCGCGCCAAGTATCGCCACGCTGTCGCCTACGCGGATCTTGCCCAAGTCAACGGCGTGAATGGCGACACCCAGCGGCTCCAGCAAGGCAGCGCCTTCATCGTTAATCGAGTCCGGCACGGGAAAGCAACTGCGTGCCGGCATGCGCATCCACTGACACAGGCTGCCGTTGTCGGGATAATTCCCGCAGAAATGCAGCCGACGGCAGAGGTTTGGATGGCCGCGCTCGCACATTTCGCACCGACCGCATGGTTGCGCGGGATCGACGGCCACGCGGGCGCCGATGCGCAACGGCTCGAAATTGCCGTCGACCGAATCGGGCCCGATTTCCTCCACCACGCCGGCGAATTCGTGGCCGAGAATCAATGGCGACTTCACGACGCTGTCGCCGATGCAGCCGTCCTGATAAGAGTGCAGGTCGCTTCCACAAATGCCCGTGGCGGTCACGCGCAGCAGCACTTCGCCATGTCCGGGCGGCCCGGGGTGTGGCACTTCCTCAACCCGCAGATCCTTGGGTCCATGAAGCCGTGCGGCCAACATTCGACGTTTTACGGTAGGGCGCGACCGCCGGGCGCGCCGCTTCTGTTGTTCTCCGTTTCGGACGGCCCGGCGGTCCGTCCCTACCAACGGCTATTGGTGATGATAAACCTCCCAGCCTAGGTACTTCGTCAGCGCTTCCTTGACGCCTGCAGCGGTGTGCGTGGCGTTGATCGCGACGTGATGTTCGAATCCGTTCTCGCAAATGTAGGCCAGTAGTTTCTGGAAGTTCGGGATGCGGACGACGCCGTAGCCGCCGAACGTCTTCAGCGGATCGTCGGTCAGTTCGCCTTCGCCGATATAGGCGCGCACTTTGCCAGCAGCATCGTCGGTGCTGACGCGCAGGTAGGTGAACGGCGCGGCTTTGACGCGGCCGACAATCGTGCCGTAGGTGTTGGCCTTGCCGACGGTGCCGGCGATGATCTCCTGATAATCCATCACCGGTTTGCCTTCGCCCCTTTCGACGAAAATGTCCTTCGGCAGGTTGCTGCAATGGAATACGACGCCTTTGTCGGGATCGTCGCCGTAGTTGTTGTTCCAGTCCACCAACGCGCTCGGTCGGCCGCTGCCCTGCGCCATCGCGTACATCGCGACCGTGCCCATGATGTCCACTTCACACGCGCTGGACATCAGCATATTGCTCATCATGCTCATCAACGTACACGGCACGACGCCGAAGAATTCCTCCATCGCCGTCCAACACTGAACCGCCGTGGCGTTGAGATTGGCCTTTTTCATCCAACCGTCCACGGCCACGCCGAACTTGGCCATCTTCAGCAGCGACGCGGGCGGAATAGCTTTGGCGTTGACGTACTCACCGATCTGCTTGAGCTTGGCCTTCACCGCCTTGTCGTCGTCCTTCAGTTTGCCGACCCAACCGAACAACTCGAACAGGTCGAGCGTTTCGATGCTGATGCCCGATTGTTCGAGCAGTTTTTCGCTGTAACGCACGGTATTGAACGCCGCCGGCCGGGCACCGAGCGCACCGATGCGCAGGTTGCGCAGGCCGCGCACAACGCGGCAGGTCACCGCGAAATCGGCGAGGTCCTGCTTGAAGCTCGTGCTCTTGGGATCGACCGTGTGCAGCCGCGTCAGTGTGAACGGAATGTTGTACTGGCGAAGATTGTCGCAGACCGACATTTTGCCGCAAAAACTGTCGCGCCGGTTGTCGATCAGCATGTTGCCGGGCACGTCGGGGAACGCGTGGATCAACACCGGCACCCGCAGGTCCACCCAGCGCAGCGCGTTGGCTGCCGCGCGCTCATCGCCGAAATTCGGCAACGTGACGAGAATGCCGTCGATCTCATTGCGGTGTCTGCCGAACAGGTCGGCGCACTTGCGCGCGTCGCTCAGGCTCTCGATGCTGCCGTACTTCGTTTTCTTCGGATCGAGCGCGACGACTTCAAAGCCCGCTTTTTCCAGCACTTCCAGAATGAGCGCCCGGCCCTTTTCACAAAGATGGGCGGGAAAAAATCCGCGGTTGCCGACGATCAAGCCTAACGTGACAGGTTTCATGTTGTTCTCCTTTATCTCGTGATGTTAAATGAACTCGTTGATCAGGTCTTCGAGGAACGCCCGTTGTGCCGCTCGCTTTGCCATGACTATTTCTTCTTCAGTCGTTGCCGTTGTAGCCGCGCTTCCCTGCCCCGAAGGCTTTCGGGGTGAACGAAGCGCGGGCCGTTCGTTCGCAACCGGGCTTGGCGCTTCACAGAAGCGCCGCTACACCTCAAACGACACCGAAAATCTATTCATCTTTTGCCATAATCCTGCTAGAAACAGCAATAGCAATCTCACTGATGGATGCGATCAAAAGTGGCGGACGCCAAGCACACTCAACCTCCTCACCTTGATCCTCTCCTCCGTATGTCGGAGGAGAGGAAATCCCCTCTCCCTTGTCGTGTAAGGGAGAGGGTCAAGGTGAGGGTTTCTGGCCGCTACGTTCACTCACATTTTCATTAACACTACGAAGGCAGTCATGGCACGCTTGTTCCTAGGACTCGATTCCAGCACCCAAAGCTTGAGCGCAATCGTGATCGATCACGATACGCGGAAAGTCGTGTACGAAACGTCGCTGAACTTCGACAAGACGTTCCCGCATTACCAGACGCACAGCGGCACTTTGCGCGCACCCCGAACGCCTTCGGGGCAGGCAGACCCGCTGGTCGTGCACAGCCCGCCGCTCATGTGGGCGGAAGCGCTCGACCTGATGTTCGTGCAAATGAAGAATGACGGCGTGGCGCTGGGCGACATCCTCGCCGTCAGCGGCAGCGGTCAGCAACATGGGTCGGTCTATCTCAACGACCGTGTTGCCGATGCGCTGGCCAACCTCAATCCCGCGAAAAGCCTCGTGGAGAATCTCAGCGGCACGTTTGCGCGCGCCACGTCCCCGATCTGGATGGATTCCTCGACCAGTGTTGAGTGCGCGGAGATTCGGAAGAAACTCGGCGGCATCAAGGCGACGGCGCAACTGACCGGCTCGGACACGTTCGAGCGATTCACCGGGCCGCAAATTCGCAAGTTCTACAAGACCGAGCCGGAGAAGTTCGCCAAGACCGCCAGCATCGCGCTGGTCAGTTCTTTCATGGCGTCGATTCTCGCCGGTAGAATTGCGCCGATTGACCACGGCGATGGCGCCGGCATGAACCTGATGGACATCAGGAAGAAGACGTGGCATCCCGACGCACTCAAAGCGACCGCGCCGCACTTGAAACAGAAGCTTCCGCCGCTCGCCGAGTCATCGAGAATCATCGGTTCGGTCGGTCCGTATTTCGTGAAGAAGTACGGACTCAATCCCGACGCGCAGGCGCTCGTGTGGTCGGGTGACAACCCGTGCAGCGTCATCGGCCTCGGTCTCATCAAGGAAGGCATGGTCGCCATCAGCCTCGGCACAAGCGACACCTATTTCGGCTCGATGAAACGCTGTCGAGTGGACGAACGCGGTGAAGGTCACGTGTTCGGATCTCCCGCAGGGAACTACATGACGCTCATCTGTTTCAAGAACGGCTCGCTCGCCCGCGAAAGAATCCGCGACCAGTACGGCCTCGACTGGAACGGTTTCAACAACGCACTCGCCGGCACGCCGCCGGGCAACAACGGCGGCATCCTGTTGCCGTGGTTCGAGGCCGAGATCGTTCCGGGCGAAACCGTGAAGCTGCGACACACCGCGCTGCTGCGCTCGAGTTTCCCCGTCCGCTGGCTGAAGGTGCGCTACCCGAGCCTGGGACGGGAAGCCGGCACGGCCATGGACTTAAGTCCCAATCAGGCGGCCAGCCAGGAGGCCACTCAAACGCTCCCGGCCAGTACGCCGTTGAGCCAGCCTTACTGGCTGCGGGAAGAGCACCCCATCGGGATGTACAAGGTCGCCGATCCCGCGTTAATCGGGCGCCCGGAGAATCCGCCAGCATTGCCGGTCGAGTATGTCCTGGAAGTCGGCGGACAGACCTTGACCATCCCGGATGAACCGATAGCCATCGAGAAGATCGCGGCGCAGACTGACACCCGGCGCCATTTGGAGGTCATCGCGCCGGTTTCACTCAAACTGAATTCCGACGTACAACTATTCACCCCGGGCCAGACGCATCCCGTCGCGGTTGAAATCGTGGCCCGGCGGGCCGGGTCAAACGGCGAACTGCAATTGGAGGCGCCAGCGGGTTGGCGGGTTGCTCCGGCAACCCAGGCGTTTCGCCTGACCAAGGCCGGCGATACGGCGCGGTTCACGTTTACCGTCACGGCACCGGTGCAGCCAGCCACCGCCCGACTAATCGCGTGCGCCCAGATCGGTGG
>JBEKFI010000091.1:0-20564 GCA_050013395.1 Verrucomicrobiia bacterium
AGACCAACAAAGAGGTCGCCGTCGCGCTCGGCGTCAGCGTCAAGACCGTGGATGCGCACCGGGCCAACGTCATGCACAAACTCGACCTGCATTCCGTGACTGACCTCGTCCGCTACGCCGTTCGCAATCAGATCATCGAGGCTTGAAGCGGTGCGCCGAGTTTCTAGGGTGAATTCCCGGTCGCAAATAGGGAATGTAGTAATTTCACCTTTCCACGGGACGCCTCTAGGGTCTGGTGTGATGAAACAGACCCCGACCACGCCGCCCGCTCCCGACAACTTCCCCCACCCGCTCTGCACGTTAGTGGTGGATGATTCCGTCGTGTTGTTGGAGGCCTTGTGCGCTCACTTTAAGACGCAACCGTTGTTTCAAGTGGTCGGTACCGCGGTGGATGGCAGCGAGGCGCTGCACATGGCGGAATTGCTCGGGCCGGACTTGATCTTGATGGATCTGCACATGCCGGTCATGGACGGCTTGCAAGCGACGGCGATTCTGCGCCGCCGCGTGCCCAACATACGGATTATCATCATGACGACGGAGGACTCGGCCACAGCCGAGGCGGAGGCACGGGCGCATGGCGCACACGGCTTCATTTGGAAACTACGGATCATGAACGATCTGATAACCGAGGTTCGCCGGGCATTTCACTCGGACCACACGAAGGACGAGCAGAGCAGTCTTTAATCATGCTGGACTGACCCGCCGTCGATGCTGGGGGGCAAAACGGCGGAAGACCGTGTCCAAGAACAACTAGACGTTCACTCACTGCTCGCTGGTGCGAGGGTATAGGGCACACCAGCCGGCAGTGAATCCAAGGCAAATTGAGAGAAGACTCATATATTCTCTACAACGTGGTCGATTTGATGAAGCTCCAGCCGCAGAGCGAACACCCGCACGGCCTGAGCGACAAAGATTTCGACGTGCTCTTCACGACCGACAAACCAATCATCTTCGCGTTTCACGGTTATCCGACACTGATTCATCGGCTCAAGTATCGCCGCACGAACCACCAGAACCTGCACGTGCGCGGTTACAAGGAAGAAGGGACAACCACGACGCCGTTCGACATGGTGGTGCTGAACGATTTGGATCGATTTCATCTGGTCGGTGACGTGATTGACCGTCTCCCGCAACTGGGGGCGCGAGCGGCCTATGCCAAGCAGGCCATCCGCGAGAAGCTGCTCGACCACAAGGAATACATTGCCGCACATGGCGAGGACATGCCCGAAATCCGCAACTGGAAGTGGGGCCTGAGTGCGGCTCGGAAATGAAAATGAGCGAGGCATTTCCCAAACTCTATCTGGCCCGGCACGGTGAAACAGCCTGGAGCATCTCCGTCCAGCACACCGGCCGAGCCGACATTCCGCTCACGAATCAAGGAGAACGAAACGCGCGAAGTTTGGGAGCGCGACTGAAGGGCTTGAGCTTCGTGGAGGTGCTCACCAGTCCGCTCCAGCGCGCGAAGCGGACCAGTGAGTTGGCGGGCTTTGGCACCGTCGCGACCATCGATCCGGACCTGGCGGAGTGGGACTACGGTCAGTACGAAGGCAAGCGCACTGTAGAAATCCGCCAGGAACGCCCGGACTGGAATCTCTTTCGCGACGGTTGCCCGGCGGGCGAGACCCTGGATGCCGTCAGCGCTCGAGCCGATCGTGTGATTGCTCGCACTCGGGCGTGTGCCGGTGATGTGCTCCTCTTCGCGCATCGGGATTTTCTGCGCATCCTGGCCGTCCGCTGGGTGGGCCTCCCCGCCATCGACGCGCAGCACTTTGTGCTCACGACCGCCTCGCTGAGTATCTTGGGTTGCGACCATGGGCTGGACCAGCCGGTCATCCGTCTCTGGAACGATGACCGCCACCTGGCAGGCGACGACACCCCTGCCCGCTGAGCATTCTGGTGATCAACGGTGGTTCCTTCGGGATGGTAGGACGCGACCGCCGGGCGCGCCGAGTCGTTGGATCGCGGGCAGCCCGGCGGTCTGCCCCTACCAACGGCACGGAATGCACTGCCAGCCCGGGGGCAGTGTCAAGTTGCGCCCGGTGGGCAGGGGACGCTCGCCTCTGGCGTGATTGACGGGCCCGAGCCACTCGCCCCGAAAGCATCACGGCTGGATTCACGAAGTTTCACATGGGGTGAACACCCCATAGCCGCCGCACGGTCTTACCGCCTACTATGATGTCGTGAACAACAATCCTGCCAGTTTGGTGAACTGAATGTCATTGCCATTACAAATCGCTTTGTTTCTCGCATCGGTCGCGATTGTGCTGTTCGTCGCGTGCTGTATTCCGGCTATGCTTCAACTGCGCAAGCACGCCGAACGGATGACGCAGACGTTGGAGGAACTCAAAGCCGAGGTTTCGCTGCTGGTCCAGGACAGCCGCCAGTTGTTGCACAGCGTCAACGAACTGTCCACACGCGCCCACCAGCAATGTGACGACGTCGAGCGCGTGATCCAAACCGTGCGCGGCTGGACAGAGCGAGCGGATCGCGTTGTCGAGGAAGTCGGCTCGGTTCTGGAGCCACCCATCTTGACGGCGGTGCGCAACGCACAGATTCTTCGCAAGGGGATCGCGAAGTTTTTTGAGACGTTCTTGAATCGAAACCACCACAACACAAAGAAAGCGGAGGAAGAACATGTCAGATAATAATGAATCAACTCGCGTCGGCGGCTATCTCGCGGCGTTTGCGATTGGCGCGCTCGTCGGGACGGGGGTCGCCCTGTTGTACGCGCCGCATTCGGGCAAGGAAACCCGGGAATTGATCGCCAAGAAGGGTCGCGCACTCAAGGGCCAGGCGACAGATGCTCTGGATGATGCCAAGGATTTCGTCGAAGGCAAGAAAGCGGAACTGGTCGCCGCCGTCGAAGCCGGCAAGGACGCGATGCGCGAAGAGCGGGCCAAACACCAGAAGCCTGCGTAGCCGCCCGGAAATTTGTGAGCGCCGCTGGCGTCCCCTCAAAAGGGCGTTCCCCACGCCGATACCTCACCAACATAGGCGCTGGCGCGTGAGCAAAAAGAAGAAAGGGTCAGTCCGAAAGCGGACTGACCCTTTCTTCCTATTCCGTCATAGCCCAACGGAATGCGGCCCGCCGCCGCGCCCAGAGATCGCTGGGATTCCTGAAATCTCTGGTGGGGTGAACACCCCATAGCGCCCGCTCGGTTTCCTGCCTTATCTTGCTGTCATGAACTGCCAACAACAATGGAGACCCATGAAAAACAAACTTGCCTTGCTCGCCATCGCCATTGGCGCTGTCGTTCTTGTCAGTGGTTGTGATCAGAGGCGCGAAACAACCCCACCACCCGCGCCCCAAGCACAGGCGCCCGCTCCCGCGACGGTCGCGGTCGCAGTCCCCTACTATTATTACCCGGACGTGGAAGTCTATTACCACCCCGAGACGAAGGTCTACTGGTGGCATGGTGACGGCGCCTGGGTCTCAGGTCCACGACCACCGTCGACGATTGTCCTGAGAGACGACGCGCGTGTGACGGTCAACCTCAATGTCTCGGAGCCGTGGAGGCAGCACGAGACCGTGCTCAAACAGCATCCGCACGGTGGACGAAAATAGCCGCGACCAAATGTTCAGACAGGAAAGGGTCAGCCCGAAGTATTGGCACTGGTGGGTCGAGATAGAAAAGGTCAACGCTTGCGTCGCAGAGTATTGAACGCAAAAGGAAGTCGGCGCATTGAGTTGTTCGAAGAGGCTGCCATCCGACGCTGCGGCGCACCCCTGTGATTTTCCTCGCCTCACTTGTGCGCAAAGAAGAGGAGGGAAAGTGCAGCGCGGCCGGCAACGTCTTCCTGTCCAAACCAATTCCCATTGCAGAGTCGGTCGCCAGAATCCGTGACGCACTGCAATCTCAGCCTTCACGCTGAACTGTGAAGTTCGCTAGACGGCTCGGGCTGGAGTTTGACGTGGGGATGCAGGGCTTGGGCGATCTGGTCGCGGGTTTCGACGAGGGTGGCGGCAACATGGGTGGCGCCGGCGGCCAAAAGGGTTTCGCGGTCGTTGTGAATTTTCTCGTGCAATCCCCAATGGCCCACCACGATGTTCAGTTCGGGGAGTCGGCTGCGCAGCAGTTTGCTCAGATGGCGGCTGGCGGACAATCCGCCGGGCGGAATAAAACCAACGCAGAACAACGCGGGAGTTTTCTGTTCCACCTCCTGCAGGATTTCGGACAAGCGTTTGCCGGCGGCGCTGATTTCCATTTCATAGCGCGTCGGGTCGAGCAGTTGTTGCAGCATCAACAGCGCGATGGCATCGCCTTCGTCGTGGGCGGGCCAGGCCAGGATGCGGATTTTGTCGACACTGACTGTGACCGTGTCACTGACGGTGCTGGCGTCGCTGGCGGCAGTATCGATCAACGACGTTGGGTCGATAGATGGAAGGCCGATTCGTTCGATGATCTCACGCGTGGACTTGTAAATGAACTCTTGTTCGTCATCCGTCAGGATGCCCAGCCGGCTGTCCCGTTTGGCGTAATGCAGGGCGGGAACGAGCACTTCGTCGAAGACGTGCTCGACAGGATGAGTCCGCAACTGTTCTTCGACGATCGCCTCGGCTTCGTCCTGATCCAGCGCCAACAGCCGCTTGTAGTAGGCGACCGAGGCCTGCATCATCGGCTCGTCACCGAGGAGCACGGCGATGAATTCCAGTTGCGGGACATACTTCGCGACGACGGCCAAGCAGGCGGTCAACGGCGTGGCCAACAGCAGTCCGACCGGGCCCCACAGCCAGGTCCAAAACGCAATCGCGATCAGCATGGCCAGCTTGGAGGTGCCGGCGCTTTGACTAAACAGCATCGGCTCGATGACCATCGCCACGACCGGTTCGAGCACGGCAAACAGCGCGATCACGGACAGCGGTTGCCACCAGTTCGATGAGGTGGCGAGGCTGACCGCGAACGGAAGAATCGCCGCAATCCAGATTCCGATGTAGGGAACGAACCGCAGGATGATGATCAAAAATCCCCACAACAGCGCATAAGGCACTCCCAGCAGAAACAGCCCCAAACCAATCGTCACGCCCAAACAGGCATTAACGATGAATTGGGCGAAGAGATAACGACTGACTCGCTGGGCGGCGTCATCGAGCGCCTGAGTCGTCAGGCTCAGTCGTCCGTAGCCCAGCAGACGAATGGCGCGGTTGCGCAACTCGTCACGTTCCAAGAGCATGAAAATCACCAGTATGGCGACCAGCAAGATGTAGAACAGCGATTCCAGCAGCGGTCGAACCATCGGCGAGAATTGCCACATCCCAGAGGAAAACCTCCCACCTTGCACCGTGACCAAGACTGGCTGGCGAGCTTGCTCGGCCGACGGCGCGTTGGTGGTCACGTTGCCGATCAACTGCTCGAACTCGATGCGGACTTTATCGAGCGTCGTGCCTTGGCACACCTGTAAATCCTCGATCCGTTTTTTGATGTTGCCCTGGTAGCCAGGCAAATTGTGAGCGAATTCCTTCACCTGAAGCGAGATGGCCCAGCCGATAGCGACGATCAAAGAAAACGTCATCACCGCCAGCAACGCGACCGAGACCACCCGTCCCAGACCGAGGCGTTGGAGCGCGCTGTCCACGGGGCTTAACAGAAAGGTCAGCAACATCGCCAGCGCTACCGGTATCAGGACCGGGCGCGCCCAGTACATCGAGGCGACGATCAACACCAGTGTGCCCAGCACGACCAGCGGCGACAATTTCAGAGACTTGGGTGGCACAGAGCGCGTTTCTTTCGATTGCTGCAAGAGGGCGGTGCTATTTCAGAAGATCAATCGCTTTGTCATGGAGCGTGGTGCAGCGCTCCGCGAGCGTGGCCAGAAACTCCTTGCGAAGCGGGTTGTCTTCTTGATCGTGCAACACCTGCGCCAGATGGGCGGCGTAATTCATGGCCTGAGCTTGAGTGAAGAGTAATCGGCGTTCAAACGTCTTGCCGCTGGAGAATAGTAACTGTTTGGTCACCGTCGACTCGATCGCGGCGCGCGTCTGCTGTTCGATCTGCGGCAGATTCGTCATCTCAAAGCTGAGGTGCCGATCTTTTTCATGAAACAGATCCAGCGCTTTCTTGGCCTGACCGGAGGTGTTCGCAATCTCTTTGATGACGTCGGCGACCGGGGGATCGGCGCGTTTGATGATGAGGATTTTGGCGACGTCACTTTCCTGACTCAGCAGTTGGTACAGGAGGCTGTAGCCTTCGTTGCGCACGCGAGCCTGACGCCAGGCAGTGGTCGGGAGAATTCTCTGGACCGCCGAACAGCCTGTCACCGCCAGCGCGCACACGATCAGCGTTCCACAAGCCCAAGCCCGTCGTTTCATGAAGGCCTCAGTCTGGCTTGGGTCTTGTGTCCGCTGACGTTCTTCGTCGCGTTCGTCCTTCAAATCCGGCCCATCAGAACTAATATAAGCAGAATCAGGACGACCAGTCCAAGCCCGCCGCTCGGAAAGTAACCCCAATTCTTGCTGTGGGGCCAGGTGGGTAATGCGCCCACGAGGAAGAGAATGACCAATATCAATAGGATTAATCCCATACTGTTGCTCCTTTCTTTATCGCTGGCGGTAAGCTACGCCAAGAGCCGGTACGCCAAGAGCCGGCCCTTTTTCTATGGGGTCAACACCCCATAGCGCCCGCACGGTGTCCCGCCGTATCGTCATGCTATGAAAACTCCTGAGACTTTTTCAAACAGAAAAAAGAACATAAACATATGCCATGCTCCCCTGCGGTACATACTCACCGCACTGGCTGTCTTCGGAACGTGCTTCGTCTTGGACAAGGCCGTTTGCCGTGCCGAGCCGTCCGACACCGGTGATGAGCAAGGGGTCCAAGTGCTCACACGCGGGCCGGTGCATGAGGCGTTTGCGGGAGTCGTCACGTTCAATCCCGAGCCGGGCGTCGTGGTGCCTAAAGCGCCGCCGGAGATCATCGAGGAAGTGCCGCCGGATGAGAGACCCGAGGGGGCCAACGTCACGTGGATTCCCGGCTACTGGGCCTGGGATGACGAACGGAACGATTTCCTTTGGGTGAGTGGCGTGTGGCGCGCCCTTCCGCCGGGCCGCCAATGGGTGGCCGGCTATTGGGGGAAATCCGGGCAAGGCTTTCAGTGGACTTCCGGGTACTGGGCTGACGTTAGGGTGAGTGAGACTACCTACTTGCCCGCACCGCCCGCAACGGTCGAAGTGGGTCCCAACATTGACGCACCTTCGGCAGACTATGGTTGGACGCCGGGTTGCTGGGTCTGGTATCAAGGCCGATACGCTTGGCGCCCCGGGTACTGGGCCGCCGGCCGGTTGGATTGGGATTGGTGCCCCGCCTATTATGTCTGGACACCGCGCGGCTACGTCTTCGTCGATGGCTACTGGGATTACTCGATCGAGCGTCGCGGGGTTCTGTTTGCGCCGGTGTACTTCGAATCAGGTGTGTATGCCCGGCAAGGCTATTACTACTCGCCAAGCATTGTGATCGATCTGGGTGTGTTCTCTGATCATCTGTTCCTGCGACCGCGTTACCACCACTACTACTTCGGCGACTACTATGCCGCCAGCTACTACAGCGGAGGGTTCTATGCGTCGTTCTCGTTCCAATCCAGAGGCTACGGCTACGATCCGATTTATGCGCATCAACGCTGGGAGCATCGCCAGGACCGTGAATGGGAGCACCACGTTCAAACGACATACGAGTATCGCCGCGATCATGAGGACGCGCGGCCGCCGCGCACATGGGCAGCCCAAAGAAGTATCAGCGCGAGCGCGAAGTCCAAAGATAACAGCCTCGCGGTTGCCACGTCATTCGACCAACTGTCCAAGAAAAAAGACAGTCCCATGCGATTCCAGCCGGTGGCCAAGAAAGAGAAACAACAGATTGCCCAGCGAGAGCAGGAAGTAAGGAAATCCCGCGATGAGCGGCGAACGCTTGAGGCATCTGCCGTGGACACGTCAAACGCCAAGCCTGGCAAGCAATCCGCGCCGTTCACAGCGAAACTTCCCAGATCTCCAATTGTGGCGAAGTCATCCAACCAGCTTGGAAAAGACCAGGCTCCACCCAGTCCCCATAAGACCCCAAAACCAGATTTCAAGGTCGGGCCCAAGCCCGAAGCGTCCACCCCTGAGCCAAATGTGAACAAAAACAATCGTCAATCTGAACCGCCCAAGCCTGAGTACAAGGAGAAGCCCGTTCCCTCCAAGCCTGATTCCAAGCCCGAGACAGAGCAGCCCGCGAAGCGCGAAGCAAAACCGGAGACAGAACGTCCCGCCAGGGAAAAGCAGGGTGAAAGTGACAAGGGCGGAACACGCCCCGAGGACAAAGGCCAGGAGAACAAAGGTGAAGGACAACGGGCGCCGTCGGAAAGATAGGCTGTTCCGCCACAATCCCCAACAAGAAAGGAAACGCATGAAAACCAAACTCCCCCTTCTCGCCATCGGCAGTGCGCTGCTGCTGATCGGCTGCTATGATGATCGTCCTCGCGGATACGTCCGCAGTCCGGCCGTCGAAGCTTCGTACACCTATGTGTATTACCCCGATGCGGAGGTGTATTTCGAACCCCATCGCCATGTCTATTATTGGTCGGAAGGCGGTGCGTGGCGTTCGGGCGCACGTGTGCCGCGGAACATCGTGTTGCGTTCATCTGTGAGGGTTGATCTCGATTCGCCTGAGCCGTACAGGCACCATGATGAAGTGAGGACGAAATACCCCCGTCACACGGAAGAAAAGGAGCGCGGGCGCTAGCTGCTCTCGGCTGTTTTCTCCGTCGATGAAATCTTCTATGGGTGAACACCCTATAGCCTGACTTATTCATGAAGTTTTGCGCAACGAACTGCCCCTCACCTTGATCCTCTCCCCGCACGCGGGGCGAGGAGATTTCCCCTCTCCCTTTCCAAGGGAGAGGGGCTGCCCGCCGAAGCCTCGGCGCAGGCGGGTCAGGGTGAGGGTTCGAACTGTGACAGACTGTCGAGGTTTCAAGCGCATCGTGAATAATCCGGGATAGCGCCCGCCCGGTTTCCCGGCTTATCGTCAAACCATGAAAACCAATCACAAGAAGAAGGCACTGACGTTTGGTGATTTGATCGCGGCCGTTTACGGCGCTCGCGGCAACTGAACGCGATGTCCATTGGCCAGGCTCTTACTCGCGGACTGTCGCCCGCTGCCGCTCACGTTGTCAGATCAACTCGATTCCGCCCTCATGGTAGTTTAGGCATTGGGATAGTCTGGAGAACATTGTCGTAACTGTCGCTCAGGAGCGTGTTGTCGTTGCTTAACATGACCTTCTTGGGTGTCGGATCGTCTAAGCGTACCCAAGTTAGCCAAGTATCCTCCTCAGATTTGTCTCCAACGAGACGAGAGAACTGGGCACAGAAAGCGTATGTTCCCGGTTTGGAGACTTTGCCCGCACATCGCCCATCCGCATCGGTCTTGATTGCACGAAACTACCTTCGAGCATGGCAGTCGCGTCATGGTGGCGACGCGCACGGAATCGCATCCAACCTCGTTGATGATGAGGGAAAGAAACGATTCGAGTTTGAGTATGAATCCGGTCGAGGTCGCGGAGTGAAACTGACGCGCGCGGACGTGCGCCGGGTGTTCTGCATCGGAATCAAGCTGTGAAGTCCGCTATTCCTCGCCCCAAGCAGGCCGTCAACCGCGCCCGCTCACGTTGTCAGTTCATCGTGATTCTGCCCCGGTCAACTGCTAACTTGACCTGCAAGGAGTTTTTTGGTTCTAATTGGGCGGACTTTTTATGCCGAGTCAAGCTGACAACATTAGGTCTAGGGCTTTCGAGATTCTTGGCTCCCAGTTGGAAGGCACTCGGTACACCGAAACTCGTGCGACGGATCGCTGATTTGATACCCGGCATCAACCCCAAGTCGATTCCAGCCATTATATGGGACCTAGACAAGAGATTCCCGGACAAAGTCTACAAACCTGCGCGGGGCGTATTCCGCGTAAGAAAATTCGTAGAAGATCAAAATCAACCTGCTCCCACTCCTCCTGTTTCTGTGCCTGTCCCGGCTCGTATTGAAGAAAGGGCTTTTTACGAGGCAGTTGCGGACTACCTTATGAAGGAGCTTGAAGAATGCACAAAGGCCATCCCACTAGGCGGAAATAGGTTCCGGGATAAATGGGGAACGCCCGACGTTATTGGCGTGCTCAAGGCAAGCCCGACAGACGTCTTAAAATTCTCGGAGCAAATTGTTTCTGCGGAGATAAAAGTCGATTCTGCTGATCTTATTACCGCTTTCGGACAAGCCTGTGCATACAAACTGTTTTCGCATAGGTCATATATCGTTGTCCCGCGGAATTCACCGGCTGAGGACATCGCTCGCCTTGACGCCCTGTGTCTTATCTTCGGTATTGGTTTGATTCTCTTCGACGCTAGTAACATCTCTGCCCCGGACTTTCAAATAAGGGCGAGGGCTGTGAGGCATGAGCCTGACATGTTTTACGTAAACAAGAACATACCCGATGATGTGCGGTAATCACGTCTGGGCTTTGCTGGCAATCGCGGCACGCACCGCCGTCTGAGGCGATTCGACCGGCGGAATCTCCAACACGGTGACGTAGCGCGTTTCCTTGCCGTCTTGGAAGTTCCACGCATAGCACCGCTTGGCTTTGGGATGGCCGGTGATCGAGCCGCTTCAAGTTCCAATTCGACGGTATCCCGTGGCTCGCGCAAACGCCCGAATCCATTTGCCGCGGAAGCGCGGGAATTTATGCGTGCCCGCTGGCGTAGAATGGCAGCGGCCAGGTTCGCGGTCAGGCCACCAGCAACAGCCTGAGCCGGCGCGGTGTGGCCAGTTGTAGGCGTGGCACCGGCACGGCGGAACACGGCTGCGGTAGCCACCGTAGGCGTCGCGTCGCGGCGGAATGTCGGAGTGCCCGCCATGACGGACACAGCGAGAGTCCCCCCATATGCTCCAAGCGCGGCACGGTAGGCCGTCGGCTCTCACAGCCTGACAGCGCCGAATTTCTCTAGCCGATTGTGAATACATTAGTTAAAGCGCGGCGCGCATTGCCCTTAGTCCAACTGCGGGCACGCTGTGTGTAAAATGTGTCACGTCTCACCACCACGTAAACAGGGTGTTGAAAAAGTCATTTTTCGCAGAAAAACCATGCGGGTTTCTTAGGAAATCTGAACATCGTTTTCGCAGAACGGGCCTTTTTCACCAGCCTGTTAATGTTACCTAAATCGTCAATTATCGAACCTTAGAATTTGCATCGTAACTGAAGCCAAAAATGCACGATTCGCTGGCTTTCCGAAATCGCCGCTTCCAAGCGGTCGTCGCCCGCCGCCGTTCACCTGCCTTCGTGGCGTAATCGTGCCGCTGTGGGTCGCGGTGGCTTTCTCGCGTGCCGGACACCGCCCACCGAAACGGTGTCCGGGTATATGTTCGGGTATATTTCGCCCAGTGGTGTGTTGCGAGTGTGCCGCCGCGTGATTGCAGAAGCCCTTGCAAGACAATGGCAGGTAGCTGGTGCGCCCAGTAGGACTTGAACCTACAACCCGCTGATTAAGAGTCAGCTGCTCTAGCCAATTGAGCTATGGGCGCATCGCACCAGCAGGCGCGCTAAGGTAGCAAACCGACGGGAAGCCCGCAAGCGCCTGTTCGTCAAACTTCGAAGCGAGAAAACTTTTCCCCGATGCGATTCCGCCGGCGGATTACTGCGTCACGCTCATGACCGCATGCACCTGCTCGATCGCGTCTTTCACGTCATCGCGGATCTCGGAGTCGGGATCGTTCGCCAACGATTGCAGGATCAGCAGCCCGCGCTGCGGCGACTCAAGATCGGTGATCGCGTCAATCGCCGCTTCGCGCACTTCCTTGGGTTGATCCGCGCGGACCGCCACGGACAGAATGGCGAGCTTCTGGTCGTCCTGATTGTCAATGTCCGCCAGCAAACTCAACACCTCCGTCTTCAGTTCCGGATCACTTTCCATGGAGAAAACCCGGCCCAGAGCGGGGATCGCTCCCGGAGTTCCCACGTCGCTGATCTTGTAGATCACCTCGGCCCGCGCGGAGAATTCGGTATTTGTCATGTACTCCAGTTCAAGATTGGCAATCTCCTGCAAGGTCTCCTGGGTGTCCTGCGCGCTCTCCGCTTCCGGCATCGGCGGAGCCGTCAGCACGCCATCAACGGACGATGTCGCAGACGAAGAGTGCCGGGATGGTGTCTTCGCTTTTGTCACCGACTGAGTTCTGGGTGGTGATGCGGTCTTTGCAAGCTCGGGTTTTGAGGACGGCTGAGGCGCTTCCTCGGAAGCGGGCTTCGAGCAGCCGACCAATGCTGCTATCGTCAAGCTCGCAACCAGCAGTTTCAAAATCGAATTCGTTCTTTGCATATTCTCCTTTTCGAGTCGGCCCAGCATACAGGTCGCAGGCCAACTCGTCCAGCATGATAGACAATCTGCGCGCGCAAACTGTTGCGATGTTGTCTGAAAGCCGATCCGAATCAGGAATTCTGCGCTGGGCCCGAGATGAAGCTGCGTCGGTGAACTACGGCAACTCGGTTGCGCCCATCAAGTAGCGGTCGCATTCGCGGGCGGCGACGCGGCCTTCGTTGATCGCCCAGACCACCAGACTCTGGCCGCGGCGCGCGTCGCCGGCGGCGAACACGCCTTTGATGCTCGTGGCGAACTTGCCATACTCCGCTTTGATATTGCTGCGGTCGTCGCGTTCGACGCCAAGTTGCTGCAAAAGTTGGTCCTCTGGCCCGAGGAAGCCCATCGCCAGCAACACCAGTTGCGCGGGACGCGTCTGCTCGGTGCCGGGGACTTCCTTTGGCACAAAACGGCCTTTGTCATCCTTCTGCCACTCGATCTGGACGGTGACAATCTCTTTCACATGGCCGTGTTCGCTGCAAACAAATTTCTTCGCCGTGATGCAGTACTCGCGCGGGTCGTCGCCAAAACGGGCGGCGGCTTCCTCCTGTCCGTAGTCGAGCCGGTAAATCTTCGGCCACTGCGGCCAAGGGTTGTCGGGCGCGCGTTCCAGCGGCGGTTTCGGAAGAATCTCCAGTTGAGTGAGACTCTTGCAGCCGTGCCGCAACGCTGTGCCCACGCAGTCCGTGCCGGTGTCGCCACCGCCGATGACGACGACGTTCTTGCCCTCGGCACTGATGAAGTTGCCGTTCTTGCTGTTGTCTAGCAAGGCCTTGGTGTTGTGGTGCAGGAACTCCATCGCGAAATGGATGCTCTTCAGCGCGCGGCCTTCAATCGGCAGCTCGCGCGGCTTGGTCGCGCCCGTGCAGAGAATGACGGCGTCGAATTCCGTGAGCAAGTGTTTCGCGGGATAATTGTTTCCCACATCGGTGTTGGTGACGAACTTGATGCCTTCTGCGGCCATGATATCGACACGGTGTTGCACGACCTTCTTATCGAGCTTCATGTTGGGGATGCCGTACATGAGCAAGCCGCCGATGCGGTCGTCGCGTTCGAACACGGTGACCCAATGGCCTGCCCGGTTGAGCTGCGCGGCAGCGGCCAGGCCGGCGGGGCCGGAGCCGACGACCGCCACTTTCTTGCCGGTGCGTACCTTCGGCGGCTCGGCGATGACCCAGCCATCGTCGAATCCCTTGTCAATGATTGCGCACTCGATGTTCTTGATGGTGACAGGCGGTGCATTGATGCCCAGCACGCACGAGCCTTCGCACGGCGCGGGACAGACGCGGCCGGTGAACTCGGGGAAGTTGTTGGTCTTATGCAGCCGCTCGAGCGCTTCCTTCCACAGCCCGCGATAGACAAGATCGTCCCACTCGGGAATCAGGTTGTTGATCGGGCAACCGCTCGCCATGCCCGCCAGCAACGAGCCCGTATGGCAGAACGGAGTGCCGCAGTCCATGCACCGCGCGCCTTGTTCCCGCAGTTTGTCCTCGGGCATGTGCTCGTGGAATTCGAGCCAGTCCGCGACGCGCCGCTTCGGGTCGCGATCTCGCGGAAGCTCGCGCTGATACTCCATGAATCCTGTGGGTTTACCCATGGCTGCTCTCCGGGAGACGCCCCTCACCCCGACCCTCTCCCCGCGAGCGGAGAGAGGGGATTTCCTCTCCCCCAGTCTTGGGGGAGAGGATCAAGGTGAGGGGGCATGTCGTTGTCGCCATGATCAATTCCCGCCGATACGCGCCAGGTCGCGCGCGTTTTCCTCGAACGCGACGTTAATGGCTTCCTCGCCGCTCAAGCCGGCCTCCTTGGCGCGCTTGATCGCGTCGAGCACGCGCTTGTAATCCTTCGGCATCACCTTCACAAACTTCGGCACCATCTCCTCCCACAACGCCAGCACCTTCCACGCGCGTTTGCTCTTTGTGTAATCGCCGTGGCGCTGAATCATCTGCCGCACCTGCTCGATCTCGTCGTGGTCTTCCAGTTTCTCCAAGCCAACCATCTGCTTGTTGCATCGCGTGGCGAAATCGCCTTTCTCGTCGAGCACGTACGCGACGCCGCCGGACATGCCGGCCGCAAAATTCCGTCCCGTCGGCCCGATGACCACCACGCGGCCGCCCGTCATGTACTCACACCCGTGATCGCCCACCGCTTCGACGACGGCGTGAACGCCGCTGTTGCGGACGCAGAACCGTTCGCCCGCCATGCCGCGAACGTACGCTTCGCCGCTGGTCGCGCCGTAGAACGCGACGTTGCCGATGACGATGTTCTCCTCGGGCACAAACGTCGAGCCTTCCGGCGGATAGACGATGATTTTGCCGCCTGAAAGTCCTTTGCCGAGATAATCGTTGGCGTCACCTTCGAGCGTCAGCGTCATGCCGCGCGGGATGAACGCGCCGAAGCTCTGCCCGGCCGAGCCTTTGAAACTGAGCTGGATCGTGTCGACGGGCAATCCATTCGGACCGTGGCGTTTGGTCAGTTCGCTGCCGGTGATCGTGCCGACGACGCGGTCGGTGTTGTGGATCAGGAGATTCGCCCGCACTTTCTCGCCACGTTCCAACGCCGGTTCGCACAGGTCGAGCAGCACCCGCACATCGAGAGACTTTTCAATCCCGTGATCCTGCGGAATCTGGCAATAACGACCCACGTCGGGCGGCACGTCCGGCTTATACAGAATCTTCGAGAAATCCAGCCCGTGCGCTTTCCAGTGATCCACGGCTTTATTCACCGAGAGTTTGTCGGTGCGCCCGATCATTTCGTTGATCGTGCGGAAACCGAGTTGCGCCATCAGCTCGCGCACCTCCTGCGCGACGAACCGCATGAAGTTGACAACGTGATCGGGACTGCCCGTGAACATCGCGCGCAGCCTCGGGTCCTGCGTCGCCACCCCGACGGGGCACGTGTTTAGATGGCAGACGCGCATCATGACGCAGCCCAACACGACGAGCGGTGCGGTTGCGAAACCGTATTCCTCCGCGCCGAGCAGCGCGGCGACCACGACGTCGCGGCCCGTCTTCAGTTGGCCGTCGGTCTCGACAACGATGCGGCTGCGCAGATTGTTCAGCAACAACGTCTGGTGCGTCTCCGCGAGGCCGAGTTCCCACGGCGCGCCGGCGTGTTTGATGGAGGACAGCGGCGACGCCCCCGTGCCGCCGTCGTGTCCGCTGATGAGCACGACATCGGCATGCGCCTTCGATACACCGGCCGCAATCGTGCCGACGCCGATCTCGGCAACGAGCTTCACGCTGACGCGGGCGTCGCGGTTCGCGTTCTTCAAATCGTGGATCAACTGCGCGAGGTCTTCAATCGAATAAATGTCGTGATGCGGCGGCGGTGAGATAAGTCCGACACCCGGTGTCGAATACCGCACCTTGGCAATCCACGGGTAAACTTTCGCGCCGGGCAGTTCGCCGCCTTCGCCGGGCTTCGCGCCCTGCGCCATTTTGATTTGCAATTCCCTGGCATTGACGAGGTAATGGCTCGTGACGCCGAAACGGCCCGAGGCAACCTGTTTGATGGCGCTGCTCTTTGAGTCGCCGTTGGGTAACGGTTTGTAGCGCTCCGGATCTTCGCCGCCTTCGCCGGTATTGCTCTTGCCGCCGAGACGGTTCATGGCAATGGCCAGCGCTTCGTGCGCTTCTTTGCTGATCGAACCGTAGGACATCGCGCCGGTCTTAAAGCGTTTGACGATCGATTCAACGGACTCGACTTCTTCAATCGGGATCGGTGTCGGCGCGAAGTTGAGTCCGAACAAACCGCGCAGGGTGCAGAGATTCTTGGACTGGTTGTTGACCAGGTCGGAGTATTCCTTGAACACCTTGTAGCTGCCGGTGCGGCAGGAGAGCTGAAGCTTGTGGATCGTGTCGGGGTTGAACAGGTGAAATTCGCCGTCGCTGCGCCACTGGTACTGGCCGCCGGGATCGAGCACTTCACCGTTGACCTGGCGATCAGGGAACGCGTGGTTGTGGCGCAGCAGAACTTCGCGCGCGATTTCGTCGATGCCGACGCCTTCGACACGCGAAGCCGTCCACGTGAGGTACTTGTCAATGACGCTGCCGTTGATGCCGATCGCCTCGAAGATCTGCGCGCCGCGGTAGCTCTGAATCGTCGAGATGCCCATTTTGGCCGTTGTCTTGACAACGCTTTTGCCGACGGCCTTGAGGTAATTCTTCACCGCCTTTTTGTGATCCATGCCCGTGAGGATTCCCTGGCGGATCATGTCGTCGAGGGTTTCGAACGCCAGATACGGATTGATCGCCCCCGCACCGTAACCGATCAGCAAGGCGAAGTGATGGACCTCGCGCGGTTCACCCGATTCCAAGATCAAGCCGGCACGCGTGCGAGTGCCTTCACGGATCAGGTGATGATGCACCGCCGACACGGCCAACAGGGCGGGGATGGGCGTGTTGTCTTTGTTGATGCCACGGTCAGACAGAATGATGAGGTTCTTGCCTTCCTTGATGGCCCGGCTGGTTTTCCCGCAGAGATCATCCAGCGCGGCCTCCAGACCTCTGCCGCCTACGGATGCTTTGAACAAAATCGGGAGCGTGACCACGCGGAAATTCGGCGAATTGATGTGGCGCAGTTTCTCGAATTCTTCGTTCGAGAGGATCGGGCTTTTCAGCTTGATCTGCTGACAGCTTTGCGGTTCAGGCTTGAGCAGATTGCGCTCCGGGCCGATGGTTGTCTCCGACGACGTGATGATCTCTTCGTGGATGCCGTCGATCGGCGGATTGGTAACCTGCGCGAAAAGCTGCTTGAAATAGTTGTAGAGAAGCTGCGGCTTGTCCGACAACACAGCGAGGGGCGTGTCCGTGCCCATCGAGCCGATGGGTTGCACGCCGTCCAGTGCCATCGGCAACATCACGATGCGCAAGTCTTCGAATGTGTAACCAAAGGCCTGTTGACGCAGTGTCACAGTCCTGTGGTCGGCCTCGTGAACGTGCGGCGGCTCGGGCAAGTCCTCCAGCGCGACGAGGTTTTCCTGCAGCCACAGACGATAGGGGCGCTCAGTGGAGATCTTGTGCTTGAGTTCTTCGTCAGCAACGATCCGTCCCTGCTCCGTGTCGATCAGGAACATGCGGCCCGGTTGGAGTCGCCCTTTCTGCAGGACACGCTCCGGCGGTATATCCAGCACGCCAACCTCGGAGGCCATAATGACATGGTCATCCTTCGTCACGTAATAGCGAGACGGACGCAACCCGTTTCGATCCAACACCGCGCCGATACAAATTCCATCGGTGAACGCAATCGAGGCCGGACCATCCCACGGTTCCATCAGGCAACCGTGGTACTCGTAGAACGCCTTCTTCTCGTCGCTCATGCTTTCGTGCCCCGACCACGGCTCGGGAATCATCATCATCACCACGTGCGGCAACGAGCGGCCCGCAAGCACGAGGAACTCCAGGCAGTTGTCGAACATTGCCGAATCGCTTCCGTCCTCATTGATGATTGGCAGAAGCTTCTTGATGTCGGCGCCGAACAGGTCGGATTCAAACAGGCGTTCGCGCGCGTGCATCCAGTTGATGTTGCCGCGCAGCGTGTTGATCTCGCCGTTGTGCGCGAGGTAACGATACGGATGCGCACGGTCCCAACTGGGGAAGGTGTTCGTGCTGAAGCGGGAGTGCACCAGCGCCAGCGAGCTCTCCATCAACGGACTGTCGAGGTCCGGATAAAACGGCACGATCTGTTCGGACATGAGCATGCCTTTATAGACGATGGTCTTGTACGACAGGCTGGCAATGTAGAACTGGTTGCCGCCTTTGATGCCCGAGTAACGAATCCCCCGTTCAGCGAGTTTGCGGATGACGTAGAGCTTGCGCTCGAACGCCATGTCATCCGTCAGCTTCGGATCGCGGGCAATGAACACCTGCCGGACAACCGGCTCTGAGCGCAGCGCGGTGTATCCGAGCAAGCCATGGTGGGTCGGAACCGAGCGCCAACCGAGCAACCGATTCCCTTCGGTGGCGACGATCTCCTCGAAAAGCTTCTCGCACTTGTAACGCTCAACGGAATCGGCCGGCAGAAACACCATGCCGACGCCATATTCGCGCTCTCCGGGGAGTTGAATGCCCTGGGCCGCGCAAGCCCGCTTCAGGAAGGCGTGCGGCTTCTGGAGCAGAATGCCCGCGCCATCGCCCGTGTTCGCCTCGCAGCCGCACGCGCCACGGTGGCGCAGATTCGTCAATACCGTCAGCGCGTCGCTAACGATCTGGTGGGACTTCCTGCCTTTGACGTTGACGACGAAGCCGACACCGCAGGCGTCGTGTTCGAGCCGCGGATCGTACAGGCCATGCTTGGGAGGTAAGCCGATGGAGTTCATCATCGTTGGCTCATCCGACAAAAATAGCGTCCTTCGGCCAATCAGCGCTCACCACGCCATGGCGCATGTTCACCAGCGGCACGTAATTGTGGAAAATCCGGATCGGGCCGAGCAGGCGAATCGTGGAAATTTCCTCGATCGAATCGGGTCCATGGTTCTTGCGCAGGGAAGGGACGATCTTGCCCTGGACGTTCTCCACAATATCCGAGTCGTTTTTCCCCTCGATGATCATCACCAGCGCCACGCGTCCATCAATCTCGGCAATGTGCGATTCGTAAATCAAGTCCGTGAAAATGGTGCGAACGTTCGGCTCGCTCTTGATCTCGTCGGTGATCTGTTTCACCGTGATGCCGATGCGAAACTTGATGACGTAAAGGTGGCGCGCACCGAACGTGCTGGTACCGCTTTCCTGCATGTCCAGCGCGGCGAAGTAGCTCAACAGCCCTTCCTCTTCCAGTTTCTTGCGTTTACGGCGCGCGGTCGGCGTGGGCACACCGGTGAGTTTACCAATCTGGTTGTCACTCAGCCGCGGGTCTCGAATCAGGGCATTGACGATCATTTTCTCCTGATCGTCGAGACATCGCTGCGATTGACCGTTGTCCCTCGAATAATTCATGAACTTCCACCTCTCGACATTAGTTATATCAACTTTTAGCATATTTTGACCTAAATGCAACATAAATTCTTTGAAAGAGAACAATTCTATACACTGGCAGTTTGATGTTGACGAATGACGAATCTGCGCCGATTTTGGAGGGAATAAACCATTAAACCACGGAGGTCGCACCATGAAGGTCGAGACGCAACTTTCACTTTTCCTCGAGAATAAGCCCGGCACGCTGGCGGCGGTCTGCCGCGCCTATGCCGAGGAGAAGATCAATATCCAGGCCATCTCGGTTTCCGATGCCGTGGACCACGCTGTGGTGCGCGTGGTGGTCAGTGATCCGCGCCGTGCCGTGCACCTGCTCGGCGAACGCGGTGTGCTGGTGGTGGAACGCGATGTATTGATGCTGGAAAGCCGGAACAAACCCGGCGAACTGGCCCGTATCGCCCAGACGCTGGCCGACCACAAGGTCAACATCGAGTACGCTTACACCGCCACACTTCCTGGGGCTTCCAAGGGCGCGATGATTCTGCGCGTGGACAATCTCAAGAAAGCCGAACGCGTCCTCAAACGGCGTTGACGAACCCGGCGTTTACCGCTTCGCCTCGCGGATAAATTCGGCGATGGGCTTGCCGTCCACGTAAACATTTTCCAACACGGCCTCACCGCTCTTGATGCGAACGACGACGTACGTGTTGTGGTTGGGCGGCACACTGGATATATATCTGGCATGATCCGCACACATCATTTCATCACGATAGAATCACTTCTCCGGGCCAGGGATTCCGCTGAGAAGTGCCCCAAAGCTTGCTGACGTAGTCGATGGAGAACAAGTCCTGCAGCGCATGCAGCCAGTAGGCGCCGGTATCCGTGAGCGCTATCTCATCTTTCCGCTCGATCAAGAGCCCGAGGAAGGACCACGGTCTCAAATACCTCCCATAGACTGCGTCAAAATCCTCGTAGAAACGTCTTTGAAAATCAGTCTTCTTGAACCTCGTCTCATAGATTCGCCAATAGAGCCAACCGGCCATCTGCATCCGTTTTGAGAGTTCCAGCGAAAGGGCAATCGGCATCCGCCCCTCTTCCAGCGCACGTATATACTCAAGAACGTTGAAAGTATTGAGGTAGAAGATATCGCGGAGATAGGAGCCAGCACCGGCGCCCAAGCCAAGGTAGAGGGGGACTGTTACGGAGCAGTACCTGGGGACACCGGCTCGAGTAAAGGCCCAAACCGAGGTCTGCTCGTAGCCGGCGTCGTAGAAAGTCTGCTCCAGAACTCGA
>JBEKFI010000092.1:0-14022 GCA_050013395.1 Verrucomicrobiia bacterium
TCGATGTTGGACGCGTTGACGATCAGGAGATAGACG
Source organism: Verrucomicrobiia bacterium (assembly GCA_050013395.1). Lineage (GTDB taxonomy): Bacteria > Verrucomicrobiota > Verrucomicrobiia > Palsa-1439 > Palsa-1439 > JBEKZD01. The sequence continues at coordinate 37 of JBEKFI010000092.1, forward strand.
CTGGACTCGACGCGGTACACAATCAGATCGTCGATCACGCCACCCTGCTCGTTACACAGCAGCGTGTACTGCGCCTGGCCAACCCAGGCTTTGCGTACATCATTGGTCAGCAGATGATTCAGGACCGCCTCGGCCTTTGGCCCCGCGACGAGCACTTCGCCCATGTGGCTGATGTCGAACAGTCCCACGCGCTCGCGCACCGCGGCATGTTCCTCCAGGATGCTGCTGTACACCACCGGCATCTGCCAACCGCCAAACGCGACCATCTTCGCGCCCCATTCCAAGTGCGCGGCGTAAAGCGGTGTGCGTCTGAGTTTTTCCGTGGCGGACATGAACGCGGGCGCTACGTTAACGAGCGTGGCGGCGCGTGTCAAATTCAGAACGGTACCTCATCGCCGCAGCCGCGCCGCCCATTAGACTAACGTCTTGCCTTTACGCTGCAACACAGGATAATGCGTTCTTAGTCACCAAAAATTACGCCCGGCTCGGCAAGCGGCTGGATTTGTACCGGTTTTGGGTGGTGCTGCTGCATCTGAAGGGCGTGCGCTTCAGCGCGTCGTCGCGTTGATCGCCGCGGGGCGATTGCCTTCCGTTGACGTTGCTGTTAGTCTTGTCGTGAACTCCATGAAGGAAACGCTCCCAACGCAGCGCGCCCAGTTCGATTCCATCGAGGATTGCCTCGAAGATATTCGACAAGGGCGGATGATCGTCGTCACCGACGACGCCGACCGCGAGAACGAAGGCGACCTTGTCATGGCGGCCGAGAAAGTGACACCGGACGCCGTCAACTTCATGGCCAAACACGGGCGCGGACTGATTTGCGTGCCGACGACTGAAGCGCGATTGAAGACGCTCGGGATCGGACGGATGGTGAGCGAGAACCGCGAGAACTTCAAAACCGATTTCATGGTCAGTGTTGACGCACGAGTCGGCATCACGACCGGCATCAGCGCTTTCGACCGCGCGCGCTCGATCCGAGTGTTGGCCGATCCGTATGCCACCGCCGAAGATTTGGTCTCGCCAGGCCACATTTTTCCACTGCAAGCGCGCGAGGGCGGCGTGCTGCGTCGTGCCGGGCACACCGAAGCGTCCATTGATCTGGTGAAGATGGCGGGATTGCCTCCGGTCGCGGTTATTTGCGAAATCCTCCACGAGGACGGCACGATGGCGCGGCTGCCCGAGTTGTTCAAATTCAAGGACAAGTTCGGGCTGAAGATTTGCACGATTCGCGATTTCATCGAATGCCGCCGCATGCGCGAGAAGCTGGTTGCCAAGGAGCAGGAGGTCGCCATGCCCACGCAGTTTGGCGAGTTCAAGCTGCATTTGTATCGATCGTTGGTGGATGGGCAGCACCACGCAGCCCTGACGATGGGGGATGTGCGCGGCAGGGAGGGCGTGCTGGTGCGCGTGCATAGCGAGTGTCTCACCGGCGATGTGTTCGGGTCGTTGCGTTGCGACTGCGGACAACAATTGCACGATGCTCTCAAACGAATCGCTGAAGAGGGCGAGGGAGTGCTGGTGTACATGCGACAGGAAGGCCGTGGCATCGGCTTCGCGAACAAAATCCATGCGTACGCGTTGCAGGAAAAGGGGCTCGACACGGTAGAGGCGAACCAAAAGCTCGGGTTCAAGCCGGACCTGCGTGAATATGGTTTGGGTGCACAAATCCTGGTCGATCTCGGATTGCGCAGGATTCGGTTGCTGACCAACAATCCGAAGAAAGTCGTCGGCCTCGAAGGCTTTGGTCTGGAGATTGTCGAACGGCTTCCCATCCGCGCCGAGCCAACGGCGCACAATAAGAAGTATCTCGAAACGAAGAAGACCAAGCTGGGCCACGCCTTATGAACATTTGTCCCGTAAAAGTGCCATCCTTGGCGCGACCGGTCGGGGCAGGGATGCCCCTCCTACAAGCTGCTTAGCCATGTTGCGCGCACAAAAAAGCAAACTGCAATGCGCCGCTTCTGGCCTTCGCTTCGGCATCGCAGCGGCATGTTACAACGAAGAGCTTGCCGGTCCGCTATTGGCGTATTGCCTCCACGCGTTGACCGAGGCGGGCGCTGCTGCGCACGACATCAAGGTCGTGCTTGTGCCCGGAAGCTTCGAGGTCAGCGCGGTAGCAGCCAAACTGGCGAAATCCAGAGAGTACGACTGCGTGATCGGTTTGGGAGTCATTCTGCAAGGTGAGACCAGCCATGCGCATCACATCGCGGATGCGGTGGCGAACGGGTTGACCGCTATTGCGATTCAAACGGGTGTGCCGACCGTGTTCGGCGTCGTCACGGCAAACAATCGGAAACAGGCTCGCGTGCGATGCCTTGGCAAACAGCACAACCGCGGACGCGAGGCGGCGCAAACCGCGATTGAAATGGCGAGGTTATGGAGAAACCTGTAAAACAGCCCGGCACGCGCCGCCACGCTCGCGAATTGGCGGCGCAATTTCTTTACCAGCACGACCTCGGCGGCGGCAGGATCGAGGAGGAGCTGCTTTTTTTCTGGCAAACGCAGTCAGAGGTGAGCGGCGCGGCGCGCAAGTTCGCCGAAGAATTGATCCATGGTTGCATCGAACACCGCGCCATCATCGACGAGAAGATTCAAAAGTACACGGAACACTGGGAGCTGCAGCGCATCGCCGCCGTTGACCGCAATATCCTGCGGCTCGCCATGTACGAAATGCTGTTTCGAGACGACATCCCGCCCGTGGTGAGCATCAACGAAGCCGTCGATATCGCCAAGAAATACTCCACGCAGGAATCCGGCGCCTTCGTGAACGGCATCCTCGACCGCTTGAAGGCCGATCTCCCGCGGCCGGCACGGACAGCCGCGGGGAAAATGGGGTAGTGGAGTACTGGAGTGCTGGGGCAATGGGAACGATAAACAACAATGCTCCTATGCTCCGTCACTCCAGTTCTCCTGCCGCTCCCTTCGCCGACTTACATTTGCACACGCAGTACTCCGATGGGGCGTACACACCTGTGGAGCTTGTTCGCGCTGCGATCCGTGAGGGATTCGTCGCGGTTGCTGTAACCGATCACGATACGCTCGACGCGATTCCTGAATCGCTGGCTGCCGGCAAGGCGTTAGGCATCGAGGTCATCGCGGGCGTTGAAATCACCTGTCGCGTTGAGATGCAAGAAATTCACATGCTTGGTTATTTCTTTGGCGACGCCTGGGAGAATCCGCAGTTGCAGGCCGTGCTGGAGCATTCGAAGCGTGTTCGGGAACATCGCGTCGAGGAATTCGTGATCAAGCTGAACGATTTGGGCATCCCGTTGAAACTGGAAGACGTGCTTACCTGCTCCGACTGCGGCACGTTGGGCCGCCCGCATGTGGCAATGGCTCTGGTGAAACACGGATTCGTCAGCAGCACCGAAGAGGCGTTCAACCGATTTCTCAAACGCGGCAAACCAGCTTACGTCGAACGCCATCGCATGACCGTTGCCGAAGCCATTGGGCACATCAAACGAGCCGGCGGGCTTGCTGTCTTGGCCCATCCGGGCCTCAACAAGGTGGATCGGCGCATTCCCAACATGGTTGACCAAGGCTTGGACGGCCTGGAAGTGTGGCATTCGCGTCACATAACGTCGCAATCCGAGCATTATTTGGAGATGGCTGGACGATTCGGTCTGCTTGCCACCGGCGGCAGCGACTGCCACGGCATCGTCGGTGGCAAGATGTTGCTCGGTACCGTGAAGCTGCCATACGAACGGGTCGAAGCGTTGAAGCAACGAACCGCCCCTCACCTTGATCCTCTCCCCGAAGGGGAGAGGAAACCCCTCTCCCTTTGTAAGGGAGAGGGTCAGGGTGAGGGTTGAGAGACTGAGGGCCGTGAACGTCTTTCAAAAACTCCGCGACGGTCTGCGCAAGACCTCATCAAAACTGGCCACCGATATCAAACGCATTGTCACTCGGGCGCCCAAGCTCGATGAGGAAGCGTTGGAAGAACTTGAAGCCGCGCTCATCGCCTGCGACATCGGCGTCGACACAGCCACGCGCATCATCGAGCAGGTCAAGGAAGCCAGCCGTGAGTCAGGCACAGCGGACGTTTTTGCCATCGCCCGCGCCGAGATCGAGCGCGAACTTTGCGTGGGACATGCTTCCAGCTTGTCCACGGGAAACGGTGGGACAGGCGAGAGGCCTATCCTACTTACCCGTGCACCACAACCACCGACGGTCGTGCTGCTGGCAGGTGTGAACGGCACCGGCAAGACGACTTCGGCTGCCAAGCTCGCGCACTGGGTGAAAGGGCAGGGGCACACCGTGCTGCTCGCCGCATGCGATACGTTTCGCGCCGCGGCCATCGAACAACTCAAGATCTGGGGACAACGGGTCGGCTGCGACGTAATTGCCGGTCAGTACGGCGCTGATTCCGCAGCCATCGCGTTCGACGCGCTCGAAGCAGCGATGAAACGCGGCGTTGATTATTTGCTCATCGACACGGCGGGCCGATTGCACACGAAGAAAAACCTGATGGAAGAAATGAAGAAGATGCGCCGCTCGCTCCAGAAGCGGTTGCCAACCGCGCCGCATGAAGTATTGCTGGTGCTGGATGCGACGACAGGTTCAAACGCATTGGCACAAGCGCGCGAGTTTCACGATGCGCTCGGCGTCACCGGGCTTATCGTCGCCAAACTCGATGGTACTGCCAAGGGTGGTATCGTCGTCGCCATCGCCCGCGAACTGAAAATCCCCGTCAAGTTCATCGGCCTCGGCGAACAGGTGGACGACCTCCAGCCATTCGACCCGGAACAGTTCGCAGAGGCGTTCTTTGGTGAGGCGGGGGCTTAACGATAAAGCTCAGCCGCAGCCACTCGCGGCATAGCCGCGGGTGGCTGTTGGCTGCAGCGCCGGGTGAGGCATACATGCAAATCTGAGCGTTTTACTTCTTCTTGTGATCATCATCATAGAGGAAATGATCGAGTTCATCCTGAGATGAAAAGAATGCGATCTTCAAACTCCATAAACCCCACAAAAGAGGGAGCGCTGCAATATAGCAAGCAATTCGACTCTCTCCCCACATCCACACAATAAAAAGACTTATCGCAAGCCCAAGCATGCCATGAGCAATCTGAACGGATCGCATTGCGGGTGGCTTGCTCATTTGCCGAGGAGGTTGCACGGGCTGTTGCGCTACCTCAGCGATAACTTGGAGCTCGCGATAAAGAGCAGGATCATCACGCTTAATCCGAGCGAGTTCCTCACGCTCGGATGAGGTAAGGATGCTGGGACAGGAAATCCCGAGAGCGAGCTTTGCGTGGAGGTTGATTTTGTCGATGGCCGCGGGGTCCTCCTGTTGAAGGTCTCGAAGCATGCCCTTGATTTCGTCAGGAAGATCGTTTTTCATTTAATTCTGGTGATGCCGAACAGTGTTATTAGCACAAACTGACTTTGTTATATCACCACTATTGTCGGCAAAAGACAAACTCGGAGTTCTGCGCTGATTATCATCAACGCTGGCCGAATATGATTCACGGCTGTGGGTCACTTTTGCTAGGCTGGCCAACCGATGAAGTTCAGTCAGCAAGACGAACAATTTATGCGGCGAGCCTTGGCGCTGGCGCGGCGCGGGGTGGGGAAGACCAGCCCGAATCCGGCGGTCGGCGCGGTGCTGGTACGCGGCGGCAAGATTATCGGCGAAGGCTGGCACAAATGCGCAGGAGCACCACATGCGGAGGTGGAGGCGATTCGGCAGGCAAAAGGCGAAGGGCGAAAGGCGAAGGGCGGCAACGAGAAGATTCACGGGCGAGACGCCCGCGCTACTGGTTCTACACTCTACGTGACCCTCGAGCCGTGCTGCACTTGGGGCAGGACGCCGCCGTGCACGGACGCGATCATCGCGGCGGGCGTGAAGCGTGTCGTCGTTGCGGCGCGGGATCCGAATCCGATGCACAATGGGCGCGGGCTGCGGATGCTCCGGCGGGCGGGCATTCGCGTCGAGACGGGTTTGCTGGAGGACGAGGCGACGCGCATGAATGAATCGTTCAATAAATGGATCACGACGGGGATGCCGTTTGTCATCGCGAAGGCGGCGATGAGTCTCGACGGCAAAATCGCCACACGCACGGGCGACTCGAAGTGGATTACGAGCGAGGCAGCGCGGCGCGAGGCGCACAGGCTGCGCGCCGGCGCGGACGCGATCATGGTCGGCGCGAACACCGTGATCCGCGACAATCCGCAGTTGACGGTCCGTCACGGCGTGCGCGGCAAGCAGCCATTACGCGTTGTTGTCGATGCACGCGGACGCACGCCAACAAATGCGAGACTTTTCCACGATGTGCACCGCAATCGTACCATTGTTGTGACTACGAAGCTTTCCTCTTCGCGCTGGCGTCGATACCTAGTACTACGAGGTATCGACGTGGTGGTCGTCCCGCAAAAAGGCCGGCGCGTGGACTTGCGGGCGGCGCTGAGGGCGTTGGGAAAACGCGATGTGACGAGCGTGCTGGTTGAAGGCGGGGGTGAACTGCTTGGATCGATGTTCGACGCGCGTCTGGTGGACCGTGTGGCGTTGTTCTTGGCGCCCATCGTCATCGGCGGGCGCGAAGCGGTGTCGGCGGTTGGTGGCAAAGGCGCGGCGAAAGTGAAACGTGCGGTGCGACTGCGTGATTGCCGTTGGCGATCTATTGGCGGGAACGAAATATTGCTGGAAGCGGCGGTGGCGCGATGATTCTGGTTGTTGGCTTGTCTCCGGCATGGCAACGGACCTTGGAGTACGAACGACTCGTTGTTGGCAAAGTCAATCGCGCCAGGCGGGCCAGCGAGACAGCGTCGGGCAAAGGCGTCAACGTCGCGCGCGTGGCGCAGCAGTTGGGCGCGAAGGTTCGGTTGTTGACGGTGGCAGGCGGCCATCGCGGTCAACTGCTGGAGAAATCGCTGCGCGCACAAGGCATCGACGCGCGCATCGTCCGAGTCGCGGCTGAGACACGGATTTGCCAGACGTTGCTTGCGAAAGGGTTTCCGACGACGGAACTCGTCGAGGAGGCAGGCGCGCTGACGAAGAAAGAGGTCGGAAGAATCCTTGCGTGGTTCGCCCGTGACAGTCGCACGGCGAAGTTGGTCGTGCTGAGCGGCACGGTTCCACCCGGGTGCGGGGATGATTTTTACGCGCGATTGATTCGCGAGGCGAACCGGCGTGGCGTTCCGGTTCTCGTCGATACGCAGCGGCAGCAACTATTGAACGCGATGCGGCTGAAACCTTGTCTCGTAAAAATCAATCGCGACGAACTGGCGGCGGCTACAAACATGCGATGCGGTGGAATCGCAGGGCTTCGGACTGCCGTGCGGCGGTTGGCCGCGCAAGGCGCCCAGTGGGTTGTCGTGACACACGGCTCGGATGCAGTGCATGTCTTCAATACTCCGAGCGCGAAGTTCTGGGAGTTCATGCCGCCGCGCGCTGACGCGCGCAATCCGATTGGGTCAGGCGACGCGATGCTGGCGGGAATTGCCTGTGGGTTGGGGCAGGGAAAGACGATGCTGGAGGCGCTGCGGTTGGGAATCGCCTGCGGAGCGGCGAACGCAATGACCGCGGTGCCGGGGTTCGTCAGACAGACGGATGTGGCGGCGCTGCTGAAAAGAATCTGAGACCTGAGACCAGCGAGGGGTGTAATTGAAACCTTTAGCCCGGATTATTCACGATGCGCTTGAAAGCTCGACAGTCTGTCACAGCTCGAACCCTCACCCTGACCCTCTCCCTTGGAAAAGGGAGAGGGGATTCTCCTCTCCCCGCTTGAGGGGAGAGGACTAAGGTGAGGGGAGTTTCGGTCGTTGCCCAAAACTTCTAGCCACACCCACCAGCGAGGCGATGCTGGACATCGCATTGCGCCACCTGTATCGTGCAGGCATGTTTACGGGAATCGTCGAGGAAGCGGGACGAGCCGAACGGATTCGCAAAGGTTCGAAGTCCACGGAATTGTTTATTCGGCCGCGGAAGGTCGGACGCGGGTTGCGCATCGGTAACAGCGTCGCTGTCAACGGCGCCTGCCTGACGGTGGTGGGCAAGCGCAACGGGCTGCTGAAATTTGACGTGCTCGACGAGACGCTGCGTCGGACCAATCTCGGCGATGTGAAGCGCGGCACGCTGGTGAACCTCGAGCGACCGTTGCAGGCGGACGGAAGATTCGACGGGCACATAGTACAAGGGCACGTGGACGGCACCGGTATCGTGCGACGTTATGAACGGGCGGGCACGGATTACGTACTGGAAGTCAAGGCGCCTTGCGCGCTGATGAAATACGTCGTCGAGAAGGGATCGATCGCAGTCGATGGCATCAGCCTCACAGTTGCGGCCGTCGGGCGCGATTGGTTTCGCGTCTGGATCATTCCACATACGCATGAGATCACGAATCTCGCGGCTTGCCGAGTCGGCGACCAAGTGAACTTGGAGGCGGACATCCTTGCGAAGTATGTCGAGAAATCCATCGGAAGGCGGCGCGATTGACATACTTGGAGATGGCCGTTACACTGCGGTGGTGACGGATCAGATGCTGCCAATTCTCGAACAACTCCTGGTGATTCAGGACCGGGACCGCCGCATCACGCAGTTGAAGGCAGAGCAGGCACGGATTCCGTCCGAAATCGCGGCGGTGGACAAACGCGTCCAGGAAGAGTCCGCGCGCTTGGAATCGGCTCGCCGGGAACTCAAGCACATCGAGACCGAGCGCAAGAAATTGGAGATCGATGCCGAGTCGAGGCGCGCACAAATTGCCAAGTACAAGACGCAGCTTATGCAGATCAAGTCCAACACTGAATATCAAGCGCTGCTGAAGGAAATCACGAGGACCGAAGAGGAGATCACGCGGGTCGAGGATGTCGAGCTAGAATTGATGGAGAGATCCGAGCGGCTTCAGCCTGCGTTGAAACAGGCGCAGGGGGGGCTGAAGGAAATGACGGCCAAAGCCGAGGCGGAGAAAGATGATCTGCAGAAGCGGGCGTCGTTGATTGCCCAAGAGCTGACGCAGTTGCGCGAAGAGCGGAAGAAGTTGGCCGAGCAGATTGATCCCGATGCCTTGGCTCGCTACGAGCGGCTGATGCGCAGCAAAGGTGACGTCGCCGTCGCGCCGGTGCAGCATGGCAATTGTGGCGGTTGCCACCTGCAGCTTGCGTCGCAGCTCGTCCATGATGCGAAGCACGGTCCGGGATTGGCCAGTTGCGACTACTGCGGGCGCATCTTATATTGGCAACCAGAGTAGGCTGCTGAGTTGTTTGAATTCATTTTTGGAAGGGCGGATAGCCGCTCCCTGAACTCGTTTCGGGGGGAGGAAAGTCCAGACTCCACAGGGTAAGATGCCCCGCGCAAGCGGGGGATCCCGACGTAATTGTCGGGAGACGGACAGTGCCACAGAAAACATACCGCCCCGCCCTTTCGCTATTGGAGGGTCGGCGTCCGGGCTGGCCGTGTCCGATGCGTCACAGCAGCGGCCACGACAGAGCGTGTCGCTCCAATTGTGAAAGAGCGGGGTAAGGGTGAAAAGGCGAGGTAAGAGCTCACCGCCGCGAGAGCGATCTCGTGGGCACGGAAAACCCCGTCTGGAGCAAGACCAAATAGGCTGCGAGACGTGGCCCGCGTCGCAGCCCCGATCCCGGTTGCGCGGGACGGGGTGAAAGCAGCGGGTATGGGTCGCATAGACAAATGGCTATCTAAAACAGAATCTGGCTTACGGCCCTTCCAAATATTTTCGCCATGCGTTATCCGCTATTCCTCGATCTTGTTGGTCAGAAAGTGGTCGTCATCGGCGCGGGACAAGTCGCCGAGCGAAAGATTCGCCTCCTGCTTGCCGCCGAAGCCGACATTACTGTCATCAGTCCTCGGGCGACCGCACCCATTCGCAAACTGGCTCGCCTCAAACGAGTCCGTTGGTTGCGCCGCCGTTATCGCATCGACGATTTGCGAACAGCACGACTGGCTATAGCCGCGACCAACGATGGAACACTAAACGAGCGCATTTGCACCGATGCCAAGCGGCGCAGGTTGCTTGTCAATTGCGTCGCCCCGCCGGAAGCCGGGAATTTTATCGTGCCTGCCCTGGTGCGACGCGGAAACCTGACCGTCGCCATTTCGACAGGCGGAGCGAGCCCGGCCCTTGCCAAGCGGATTCGGCGTGAGCTTGAACAATATCTCCACGACGGATATGCTCAGGCCGCAACCAAAATGGCAACCATCCGCAAAGCCGTCTCAAAAGATGTGAAATCAGCCGTAAAACGTCGGGCGATCTATCGTCGCTCTCTGAAGACCTGGTTGAAGAAAGCGCACTGAGTCCCCATGAGCGACCGAGGTTATCTTTGGCTGGCACTGGTTTTCTACGCTGCCAGTTGCGTGTTGACGATTCTTCGGTTGCGAAGAAGCGCAGCGCTGCCCGCGTTGCAGCACCTCGACTCGATTGCGATGGTCTGGGGGTTGACGCTTCACACAATGTTTCTGTTGCTGCGGGGCCACGATATCGGACGGTGCCCGGTGACAAATTCCTTCGAGACGACGGTGTTCCTCGCTTGGGGAGCGGTGCTTTTTTATCTGCTGATCGGGCCGTCCTACCGCGTTTCGTTTCTCGGCGCGTTCACTGCGCCGCTGGCGCTGATCATCAGCCTCGTTGCGCTACTGGGGCTGGACGATACGAGGCGGCCGCCGCCGGTACAGCCGATTCCGTGGGTGGTGGAGTCCCACAAGCCGATCTCCCTTTTGGCGTGCGGTGCGTTCGGGTTGGCCTGCGTGGTCGGCGGGATGTACCTGATGCAGGAGCGGCAACTGAAAACGCGGCGGCTCACGCCCGCGTTTTTGCAGATGCCGCCCATCGAGCAGTTGGACGTGATCAATTTCCGTCTGATTGTGTTGGGCTTCGGGATGCTTACCGTGGGCATGGTTGGCGGTATGATTTCGTACAGAATTGTAGGACACTGGACGACGCCGAAAATTGTATGGGCAGTGGCGGCGTGGCTGATTTACGCGCTCCTGCTGGTCGCACGACGGATGTGGTCGTTGCGTGGCCGAAAGATCGCGCTGCTCTCGATGATGTCGTTTGCGTTTGTCCTCGTAACGTTCTGGGGCGTCAGCTTGTTGTCCAGTCTTCACCACGGCACGCCATGAATTTCATCACGATAGGGTTGAACCATCGGACCGCGCCCGTGGAAGTCCGCGAACGGATGGCTTTTCCCCGTGCCGCACTTGGCGAGGCAACGTGCTTGTTGCTGGGAGCGACTCCGCTGTACGAGGCCGCGATCCTATCCACCTGCAATCGCGTGGAAATATACGGCTTAACTGGTGACCTTGTGCGGGCAAGCGCGGCTATGCGCCGATTCCTGCATGAACATCACAAGCTGACAGAGAACGTCGAGTCTCACCTTTACGAGTTTCGCGATCGCGAGTGCATTCAACATCTGCTGGAAGTGGCGTGCGGTCTCGACTCGATGGTGGTCGGAGAGACAGAGATTCTAGGGCAGGTCAAGGAAGCTTATCTGGCGGCGCAACAGGCAGGCGCGACAGGCATGGCGCTGAATCGGCTGTTCCAGAAAGCGTTCGCTGGTGCCAAACACATCCGCACGACGACCGCGATCACTCGGGGATCGACTTCTGTCGGTTCTGTGGCTGTCGATCTCGCCGAGAAGATTTTCCGCGATCTTGGTTCGCGCACGGTGATGGTGCTGGGCACGGGCGAGATGAGCGAAGCCACCGCGAAGGCGCTGCGCAACCGTGGCGCAGGCTCGATCATAGTCTGCAGCCGCACCCAGGAGCGCGCTGAAACCTTGGCCAACCAACTTGGTGGACGCGCCATTTCCTACAGCCAGTGGCCGACGGAATTTCCTGGCGTGGACATCGTCATCAGTTCCACAGCCGCGCCGCACCCGATTGTGACAGCAGAAAAACTCACTCCGTTGATGAAACTGCGTCGTCAGCGTCCGCTGTTCTTGATTGACATTGCAGTTCCGCGCGACATCGAACGCGCTTGCGGCGAGTTGGAAAACGTCTACCTGTACGACATTGACGACCTGCAGCAAATCGCCCAACAGAACATTGCGGCGCGAGAACGTGAAATCGTCGCCTGCCGCGCCCTGATTGCGGAGCATGAGGCGCGGTTTTGGGGATGGTTTGAGCAGAACCGTGAACGGCTCTCATCCAGCGCGAACCCTCACTCTGACCCTCCCCATGAACCTCATAATGCGGAACCCACCCCCGCCCCCTCCCAAGAGGGGAATTCCGGAGTGCGGCTCCCCTCCTCTGGAGGGGTTGGGGGTGGGTTCATGGGTTCAATTCGCGACCGGAAGGCCGTGGGTCCCCTCCCTTGCGCGACAAGGGAGAGGGAAATTTCCTCTCCCCCGCCCGGGGGAGAGGATCAAGAGCCTGTCCTGAGTCCGCCGAAGGATGAGGGGGCAGGTGGTTACCGGTTCAGCCATCGTTCGTCATGAGTAACCTGATCATCGGCACGCGCGGCAGCCCGCTCGCGCTGGCGCAAACCGAAATCATTCGTGGCCTGTTGACCAAGGCGCATCCACAGTTGCGGGTCGAAGTGAAAATCGTCAAGACAAGCGGTGACCAGTTCAACAGTTTGTCCCTGACAACCAGTGGCGGCAAAGGGCTTTTCACGAAAGAAATTGAGGAGCAACTCCTGCGGGGCGAGATTCACCTGGCCGTGCATAGCATGAAGGATCTGCCGACGATGCTGCCCGACGGGGTGACAATCGGCGCCGTCCCGTCGCGCGAGGATGCACGCGATGTGTTGATTCTAAAGGGTAGGGCGCGCCCGCCGGGCGCGCCGAATCATGTTGGTTTAGACGGCGGCGCGCCCGGCGGTCGCGCCCTACCGGAATTGCCTGAAGGAGCGCGGGTAGGGACGAGCAGCATTCGGCGACGCGCGCAACTGCTGGCGCGTCGGCCTGACCTGCAGATCGAAGAGATTCGCGGCAACGTGGGTACTCGCTTACAGAAGCTGGCTGATGATGAAGAGTTGGACGCCGTCATTCTCGCCGCGGCGGGGCTGAAGCGGCTCGGATTGTTCGGCGTAGGGGCACGGCATGCCGTGCCCTTACAGTGGCAGCAGTTGGACTTTGACGTCGTGATTCCGGCTGTTGCACAGGGTATTATCGCCTGCGAAGTGCGCGAGTCGGACATGGAAACGCAGGAATTGCTGGCCACCATCAATCATGCGGATACCTTGGCGTGCGCCGAAGCTGAGCGCGTCTTTTTGAAAGCGCTGGGCGGCGGCTGCCAGGTGCCGTATGCTGCATACGCGGCGGTGAACGGCGAGCAAATGAAGATCATCGGCGCGAAGTTCAGCCCTGATGGCAAAGATTTTAGCAGAACCGAAGCCATCGGCCCAAAGAGCGACCCACACGAGTTAGGCGAGCGGGCAGCACGAGAAGTCTCGTAAACCCAAGCCCCGTTCTGCAGATACCACGATCTACTTCACCACCACATCGGTCAGGATGTCGGCGCCAAGCGTGCCGTCGGGGTTCTTGCCGCCACAGCCTTTGTCCGCGGTCGTTCCCGTGCCCAGTGGCACGCCGACCAGCGGGTCGCGCGGGCAAGTGTCGTCCGCAGAAAACGTGTCGGCGTTGCCATCAATCGCACCGTGATGGACGGTGGCAATGTAACGGTAATCGTTGTGCGGCGCCGTCTTGGTGGTTTGCAGCGCGTCCGGCACGCAGTTCGTCGAGAACGTCACATTGAACAGCACCGTGAGTTTTGCTTTCGACTTGAGCGTGATCGGGAACGTGGTCGGCACCTGCAAGACCGGCGTCAAATCCGGGCACGCACCAACAATGGGTTCGACCGACAACGTGACGAGGTTCGCGAGCACAGTGGCGTTAGAGATCACCTCGTTCTGCGCGCTACGGTTTTGGATCTGGATCGTGACCATTTGGGTTTGCGTGGGCATGCTCGCACGAAGAGTGATTTTCTTTGGCGCCTTGATGCTGAGCACGGCCAGATCATGAGACACCACGGCACCAGCCTGATTGACCGTGAAGGTCTGGCCGCCCACGGTAATGGTGCCATCGCGAGAA
>JBEKFI010000093.1:0-13971 GCA_050013395.1 Verrucomicrobiia bacterium
GCTTGCCATTGTCTACTGCTATAGTAGACTTGGATCATCATGCGGATATCCAAGCGAGGCGAGTACGCGTTGCGGTCCTTGATCAACCTCGGTATCGCCCAGGAACTGGGTCTGCCATTGCTGCGCATTAGCGAGTTGGCGAGGAAAGAGGACATCCCGATCAAGTTCTTGGAGCAAATCCTTCTGCAACTGAAGAAGGCGCGCTATCTCGACAGCAAGCGCGGCAAGAACGGCGGCTACTTCATCAAGAAGCCGATGAACAAGATCAAGATCGGCGACGTGGTGCGATTGATCGACGGGCCGTTGGCGCCGATTTCCTGCGCAAGCGTCACCGCCTACAAACCCTGCTCCTGCCCCGACGAAGCGCATTGTGGGCTGCGGATGCTGATGGTGGACGTGCGCAACGCCATCGCGAACATCCTCGACAATTACACCTTGGCCGACACGGTGGAAGTGACCTTGCGGAAATACCGGCGCGACAAGGCGCCATTACCATTCATGGAGGGCAAGAAACGATGAAAACCCATTCCAAATCCGTCACCCTGAGCGAAGCCGAAGGCGAAGCGAAGGGGCTCGCAATCTTTGGTCACACGCGTGCAATACGGCAGAGATTCTTCGCCCGCCCCGAAGGCCTTCGGGGCAAGCTCAGAATGACAACGCTGGGGTGGTTGCTGCTGGCAATGCTGGCAAACGTTCCGCCAGGCCGGGCGGAGAAAATCGTGCTGCGGGTGGGACATTTCCCCAACGTGACGCACGCGCAGGGCGTGATTGCCCACGGATTGAGCCGCGAAGGGAAGGGCTGGTTCGAGGAACGGCTCGGCCCGGATGTCGAGATCCAGTGGTTCTTCTACAATGCCGGTCCCAGCGCGATGGAGGCGATCTTCGCGCGCTCGCTCGACATCACGTACGTCGGGCCGAATCCGGCAATCAACGCGCACCTGAAATCGCAAGGCGAGGAAATCCGTATTGTGGCCGGCGCGTGCAGCGGCGGCGCGGCGCTGGTCGTGCAGCCTGACGGACGCATCAAGACAGACGCGGATTTCAAGGGCAAGAAAATCGCCACGCCACAGCTCGGCAACACGCAGGACGTGGCTGCGCGCGCATGGCTGCAGTCGAAAGGACTGCAGATCACAATGACGGGCGGTGACGCCTTGGTCGTTCCGACGGCGAATCCCGACCAACTGTCGTTGTTCCAGCGCGGAGAGATGGATGCGGTGTGGACGGTCGAGCCTTGGGTGAGCCGGCTTGTGTTGGACGCGAAGGGGCGGGTTTATCTCGATGAAAGCTCGCTCTGGAAACAGACGGGCGGCAAGTACGTCACGACGCATCTGGTGAGCAGCGTGAAATTCCTCAAGGAGCGTCCTGATTTGCTCAAGAAATGGATCGCCGCCCACGTCGAGTTGACGAAGTGGATCAACGAGCATCCCGACGGGGCGAAGCGAATCCTCAATGCGGAGATCAAGGCAGAGACGACGAAGTCATTGCCCCGGGAAACGCTCGACGGCGCTTGGAAGCGGCTGGAAATCACTTACGACCCGGTCACCGCTTCGCTGTTGAAGTCCGCCGAGGACGCGTATCGCATCGGATTCTTGAAGGAGAAGCCCGATCTTTCGCGCATCTATGACCTCAAGCTATTGAATGAGGTTTTGAATGAGAAGGGATTGTCGGAGGTAAAATGAACAACGACATACCCCTCACCTTAATCCTTTGCCGCAAACGACAGCGGCGTCTCGCGGACTCGGCTCCCCCGCGAGCTGGGAGAGGAAACGCCTTTCGATTCCGTCTCCGTTCGGGGAAGGGAGAGGGTCAGGGTGAGGGTTCCGCTGCCGATCCTAGAATATGATGGCGCTTGTCGAAGAACTCCAAAACGTCGCGCCTGAAAAGCTGCTCGTGGAGCATGTCTCGAAATCGTTTCGCACGCGGCGAGCCGCCGTTCATGCACTCGATGACGTCAGCCTGCAGGTGCGCGAAGGCGAGTTTGTTTGCCTCGTCGGCCCGTCGGGCTGCGGCAAGTCGACGCTGCTCAATATCATCGCGGGGCTGGAGGAACCCGACAATGGTCGGGTCTTGGCGGACGGCAAGCCCGTGACTAGGCCGGGCCGTGACCGCATGGTCATGTTCCAGGAATCCGCCCTGTTCCCGTGGCTGGATGTGATGGGCAACCTGATGTTCGGGCTGAAGTTGAAACCGAACCTGACCAACAAGGAACGCCGCGAGGTGGCAGAGTACTATTTGCACCTGGTCGGGTTGGAAAGTTTCGTGTACGCCAATATTCATGAACTGTCCGGCGGCATGAAACAGCGGGTGGCGCTGGCGCGCGCGTTGGCGCCGAATCCGCGGGTGCTGCTGATGGATGAACCGTTCGCAACCCTCGACGCGATGACGCGCGAGCAGCTCTACGGCGACATCCAGCGCATCTGGCAGGAACGACGCAAGACGATCGTGTTCGTGACGCACAACGTGCGCGAGGCCGCGTGCTTGGGCGACCGGGTTCTGTTGTTCTCGCCGCATCCCGGCCGCATCCAGGAGAGCTTCAGTGTCGATCTCCCGCGCCCGCGCGACATCAACAGTGTTGATCTTGCCAAATACTCAACCGAGATCACACGTTCCTTGAAACGGCATTTGCATCCCGAGACTGCTGAGGTGGCCGAATGAAACGTGCATTGGTGATCCTTGTTTTCTTCGTTGTGTTGATCCTGATTTGGGAAGGACTGTTTCGCGCGAAAATCTGGTCGCCTGTGCTGGTTCCAGGGCCGTTGAGCGTCGGCCAATACCTCGCGCAGGCAATCAGCGACGGTACACTGTGGCATGCTACGATTGTCACCATGCGGCGATTGTTATTCGGTTACTTTCTGGGGATTGCTTGTGGACTGCCACTGGGATTGTTGACGGCACGGTTCAAATTCATGGAAGACACGCTGGGCATCGTCGCGCTGGGACTCCAGACGTTGCCGAGTGTTTGCTGGGTGCCACTGGCCTTGCTGTGGTTTGGCCAGACAGAAGCGGCGATGTTGTTCGTCGTCATCATGGGCACGCTGTGGTCGGTGGTGATCGCGACCGACAACGGCGTGCGCACGGTGCCGCCCATCTACGCCCGTGCCGCCCGCACGATGGGATCGAGTCAGTTTCACACCTGGGTCACAGTCATCGTGCCGGCGTCGTTGCCGTTCATCGTCAGCGGCATGAAACAAGGCTGGGCCTTCGCGTGGCGCTCGCTGATGGCGGCGGAGATTTATGTAACGATTCTGACGGGTTTCGGCCTCGGCCACCTGCTGCATTATGGGCGTGAACTCAACGCGATGGACCAAGTGATCGGCGTGATGCTGGTGATTATCGTCATCGGCCTGCTGGCCGACAAGATTCTGTTCTCGCCGTGGGAGCGTTTCCTGCACCGCCGCTGGGGCACCGCCGAGCGATAAGGGCACCGCGTGCGAAAGATTCTGTACATGCGCGCTGCTGCGGACTAGCTTTGGACAATTGGTGACGTTATGAAGGTGACGACAGTTTTCGGGATCGGCCTGACGGCTCTCGTGGGCGCGGTTCTTTCCACGGAGGCGCTGGCCCAGATGCCGGTTCCGCCGCCCGGCCCCGACGTGCCGCTGTTGTCCAGCGCCGAACTGGATCAATTGCTCGCGCCGATTGCGCTGTATCCCGACCCCTTGCTCGCGCAGATCCTGCCCGCTGCCACGCTGCCTTCCCAAGTCGTGCTGGCGGATCGCTACGTGAGCAGCGGCGGCGACGTGAACCGGATTGATCAACAACCTTGGGACGATAGCGTCAAGGCGCTGGCCCGCTATCCCGGCGTGCTCAAAATGATGGACGACAATCTCGAATGGACGACCGAGTTGGGCCAGGCATTCGCCAGCCAGCCGGCTGACGTGATGGATTCCATCCAACGCCTTCGCGCCCAGGCTCAGGCGCTCGGCAATCTGGAAAACAGTCCGCAACAGGAGGTCATTGCCGACGACGGTGGCATCGACATCGTTCCCGCGAATCCTGACGTGGTTTACGTGCCGGTCTATCAGCCCGAAGTGATCTTCGTGCAGCGTTGCCCGCGCCCCGGCTTTTTTCTGTCGTTCGGCGCCGGCTTTGCCATTGGCGGGTGGTTGAATCACGATTGCGATTGGCACAACCACCATGTCATCGTCTGGCATCACGATCATCCGCGGCCGCGTGATTGGTGGCATCGTCCGCCTGGCCAGCGTGGTCGTCCCGGCGGCGACACGGCCACGGCTCCCGGCCATCGCAACGCCGGGAACGTGAACGCCACCGTCTGGCATCCTCGAAATCGTCCTGCCGGTACGACCGCAAACCGCAGCGACCGCGGCTGGAACGTTCCCGAAACTCGCGCGCCGGTTCCCAAGGTCATCCGGCTCGCGCCGACGCCGGTTGAGCCGCGCGGGACTCCGATTCCGATTATCCGGCCAGCAGTGCCGGTTCAGCGCGCGGCACCGGCGCCGCAGGAACGGCCCGCCGCCGGAGCGCTGATCGGCGTTCAGAGCGCGCGGGAGACGCGCGAATTCAGCAGTCGCGGCGTGGAAAGCCGCCAAACGATCGCGACCGCCGTGCCGGCCGCGCATCCGTCTGCTCCAACTGAGTCTCAGGGGTCGGGTGACGCTGGTCAGAGGAGGCAGCGATGATTCTGCGGACTGATTCCGTCACCGGAAAGAACCGGACGATGCAAGCGCGGCATTCCGCGCTGCAACTCACGGGGAACGCTTGGGTGCGAGGACTCGCCTTGCTCGCTTTGATCTTCGTCGCGTCGTTGCGTCTGGACGCTGCCGCTCAGCAGCAATTCGCTTCCCCGGACGAAGCGGTGAACGCGCTGGTGACCGCAGCTAAAGCCAGAGACACCAACACGCTGCATGCGATTTTTGGACCGGCGGCGCACGAGCTGGTCTCGCCCGACATCGTACAGGCCAGCAACGAGTCAGAAGCTTTCCTGCGTCGTCTTACGGAGAAGGCCGCGCTCGTTCGTGCGTCTGACACCAACGCCGTGCTTCAACTTGGCGCCGACGGTTGGCCCTTTCCCATTCCGCTGGTGAAACAGCCGGACGGGAAATGGTTGTTCGACACGCTGGCGGGCAAAGAGGAGATTTTGAATCGACGCATCGGCCGGAATGAACTTGGTGCCATTCGCGTTTGCCGCGCGTACGTGGACGCCCAACGCGAGTATGCCAGCCAACCGCGCAGCAGCGACGGTGTGCTGGAGTACGCCCAGCTTGTTCGCAGCGCGCCGGGCAAGCACGACGGCCTCTATTGGCCCGTGGGGGCAGACGAGGAACTCAGTCCGTTAGGTCCGCTCATCGCTCAGGCGCACGGCGAGGGTTACCGGCGGCAGACGAAAATCATGACCGAGGCACAATCCCCGTACCGAGGTTATTACTTCAAGATTCTGACGCGCCAGGGCAGACACGCGCCGGGCGGCAAGTACAATTACATCATCAACGGCCACATGATCGCCGGCTTCGCCATCGTGGCTTGGCCGGCGGAATGGGGCAACTCGGGCGTGATGACCTTCATCGTGAACCAGCAAGGCAAGGTTTATCAGAAAAACCTGGGAGCCAAGACCTCCGCGATCGCCCCAAGAATGACGACCTACGATCCGAACGCCAGTTGGACGCCGGTCAAGGAGAATTGATTACGGCGACTCGGCCGGCGCGGCTCTCATACAGTGCGGTCGCCAGTCGAGCGGGAACTGGCGGCTTGGGAACGGCGGCGGACATCGTCCATTTTATCATTGCTCTTACGGCTGCATGGCATATTGTCAATCCAGCTTGCAGATAGAAGCCACTCGCAGTGAGGCTGGTAGATTATCAGGCGAGCATGTTTGCTCGGTGACAATCTGAAACTCGAACCATCGGGAACTCCACTGAGACCTCCTATCGCAGCAGAAAGAGATAATGGCAACGAAGCTATACGTGGGCAACCTCTCATCCAACACGACGGAGGGCCAGATTCTCGACCTATTCAAGCAGGCGGGCAACGTTCTCAGTTGCCAACTCATCATGGACAAGGTCACCAGCAAGTCCAAAGGATTTGCCTTCGTGGAGATGGGCTCGCAAGCAGAAGCCACCAAAGCGATTGCTGATTGCAATGGCAAGGAACTGGATGGTCGGGCACTGAAAGTCAGCGAAGCCAAACCCCGTGTTGAACGCCCCCCCGGTAGTTCCTCTGGCAGCGGCGGACGGTGATAGTCCTGGGGGCAGGATCAGCGGTCAAAACGGGCGACGGGGACTGCGGGCGGAATGCGGTGGGTAATAGCGGGAGGTCCGCGTAAATCAGGAGCGAGCCGCTATTGCGTTGACGAGAGAATGTTGTCGGGGCAATTCATCATTCTCCGCGAGCGTGGGCGGCGGCGGCGCAAATGTCCTTACCCAATTTCTCTATCGCTTTCGCCTGTTCAAGCGCGGCGATTCCAGGATGCGTGGCGACAACTTCCTCGCCGAACTCCTTTCGAGCAATGTTCTTGGCGTTCGCCATGACTTCAGAAATCTCAATTTGGTTTGTCATTTTCCCTCCCTTCCATGCCTCACAATAGCAGCCCTCAACAACAGGTCAATCTCGCGCAAACCAGTCTGCAATCCCGATGCCTCTCCGATGACGCATTCGCATCCCGCCTGCTACTCATCTTGGGCGGTCGCATGTCGAGCGAGATCAGGCGGCAGAACCGGCGGGGGAAACGAAAGGAGAGTCGAGGCTCGAACTGCACTGCTCTACGCTGCAACTTCAACTTGCCCTCGACTCTCCACTGCAACGTAAACCCAATCGCAGGAATAGCAACAGATTTTCGTAGCAGTTTTGGCGGCGGAGATCGGGCGGATTGGGAACGGCGGCGGGAACTGGCGGCAGAATTGCGGCAGGGCGGGCGGGTACGAAAAAGAAAAACGGGCCCTTAATGCTTAGGTCTCTGGGATTGCCCCTTACCCCAGCGTATCGACCCATAATTCACAGCAAATTGTTTCGCGTTGAATGGACGACGTTTTGAGCCCTTGCCTGCCTGTCTGGTCTCCGCCTTGCCCACTGGTTTGGTCTTCGTCTTATCAACTGGTTTAGTCTCTGCCTTGGCAACTGGTTTGCCTTCTGCCTTGTCTGCTGAGTTGCTCTCTGCCTTGGCAACTGGTTTGATCTCTGCGTCACTCATGGTCTGCCTCCGGGCTAATCTTAACCTACAATTGGCTGATTGTCCCAACGGGTAATTCGCTCCGCCTTGGCTTTCTCCGGGATACCCAATTGCCGCCTCGCTGGCCAACGCCGGGTCGGGCTGGCGGACAGCCTGACGCATAGTTCGTCACACACACTCCACGACGCGTGATTGCCGCACGCTGAAAACCGGCAAATCCAGCCTGCCCGTCCCCAAGAAATTTCCTTCCTCGAATCTGTCCGGCGCTGTGAGACTTGGCAAACAGGCCACCTTCAGGCAATTCGCCTGAAGCTCCCCGTTGGTTCCGGTTGGTGGTTTTGTTGGTTTTTGTCCGCCGAGTTTCAGAATGTCCGCCATGTTTCATCAAAGGGAGTCAGACCGGCGAGATACGCTGAAACCCTTGAAAACAAAGGGCCAGAACTCTTGTTCTGGCCCTCTGAATTGGTAGCGGGGGTGGGATTTGAACCCACGACCTTCAGGTTATGAGCCTGACGAGCTACCGGGCTGCTCCACCCCGCAGTCAAAATCTATTTTCAAGCAACGCATCGGTGGCAGATGAACCCCGATCCCGCCATGGCGGGATTATGAGCCTCTTTGACTGACGGGCTGCCCCACCCCGCAGTCAAGGGTCTGCTGCACCTTAGAGAAGGCTGGTGGGTTCGTCAAGCCCCGAAAGCGTTTTCGGGGAGCCCCCGTTTAGCTGTAGCGGCGGTCTGTGACCGCCGAAACCTCCATCAAAAGCGGCGGCAACGTTGATTTGAACGGTTGATCTGGAGGGATGCGCTGCGTCGCGTCCGTGACAATCGGGCGGCCACGATTGAGCGTGGCCCTCCAAACAAAGTGTGACGCGCCCCTAGCGGGCTGGCGCAGCGGCGTTCGTCTTCGGCTCGAAGCGGAAGATAACTTCGTTCGGCCGGACGAGATTTAATTTGTTTCGTGCTGTCCGTTCCACGTAAGCGGAGTCGGTCTTGAGCGCCTCGATTTCCATCTTCTGCTGTTTTTCCAGCGATTCCTGACGAGTGATCTCACTGTCCAAACGCGATATTTCCAGCAGCATGGAGTGTCGATGCCGCAGTATCGGCACGAACATCAGGACCACGCCAAGGCCCACAATGCCTGCAAAAACAAGGAAGCCCAACGACTGCAATCGCGCCCAGAGATTCTGCCAGCTCATCGCTATCGATTCTCGTTGTTGTAGCCGCGAATCTTATTCGCGGCTCGTTCCCTCCGCGAAAAGGTTTCGCGGCTACAATTCACAGTTTTCCTCCATACACAGCGTCATCTCCAAGTAATTCCTCGATGCGCAGCAATTGATTATACTTGCACACGCGATCGGTGCGGCAAAGTGAGCCCGTCTTGATCTGGCCGGCGTTCGTGGCCACGGCGATGTCGGCGATGGTCGTATCCTCGGTTTCGCCCGAGCGATGGCTGATCACGGCGGTGTAACCCGCTTCCTTGGCCATCTCGATCGCGTCGAGTGTCTCCGTCAACGTCCCGATCTGGTTGACCTTCACCAAAATCGAGTTCGCCACACCCGTATCAATCCCACGCTTCAGAAACTTCGTATTGGTCACGAACACATCGTCGCCAACAAGCTGCAGCTTGTCACCGAGCTTATGCGTGAGCAGCTTCCAGCCGTCCCAATCGCTTTCCGCCAGGCCGTCCTCAATCGATATGATCGGATACTTCTTCGCCAAGCCGCCGTAAAACTCGACCATCTGCGCGGCGGTGTGTTTCGAGCCATCGGACTTCTTGAAGACGTATTTCTTGGCGTCGGCGTCGTAGAACTCGCTGGCCGCCGGATCGAGCGCGATGAACACGTCCTTGCCGAGTCTGTAGCCCGCTTGTTTCGCCGCCGCCGCGATCACCTCCAGCGCATGCTCGTTGCTCTTCAGGGCCGGTGCGAACCCGCCCTCGTCGCCGACCGCCGTGCTGAGTTTGTTGGCCTTCAGCACGCCCTTCAACGCGTGGAAAATCTCCGCGCCCATCCGCAGCGCCTCGCGGAAACTCGACGCCCCCTTCGGCATCACCATGAACTCCTGAATGTCAATCGGCGCGTCGCTGTGCGCGCCGCCGTTGAGAATGTTCATCATCGGCACGGGCAACACTTTCGCATTCGCGCCGCCGAGATAACGAAACAGATCGACCCCCAGTTGCGCCGCCGCCGCGTGGGCGACCGCCAGGGAAACGCCCAGAATCGCGTTCGCGCCGAGCTTGCCTTTGTTCGGCGTGCCGTCCAGCGCGATCATCGTGCGGTCGATGCCGACTTGATCGAGCGCGTCGCGGCCTTCGAGTTCGGGAAAAATATTGGCGTTCACGTTGGCGACAGCCTTGCGCACGCCCTTGCCGAGATAGCGGGTCTTGTCACCGTCGCGCAGCTCCCACGCTTCGTGTTCGCCGGTGCTCGCGCCGCTGGGGACGGCCGCGCGACCTACCGCGCCGCCGGATAGTTCCACATCCACTTCAATCGTTGGATTGCCGCGAGAATCGAGAATCTCTCGGGCTTGAATTCGAGTAATCGTCGTCACAGAAAAACAAATCCCCCTTGCCGCGCGATTCTAGGGGCAGCACGCGGGCAGTCAAGGAATTAAACGGACCGCATACGCATCCGGATCGCGAATGTCCGTCCGGCTTGGGGCAAGGTTAGGTGACCGCGAGTGCCAACGCGTTATTGAGGACGTGAATAAGTGCGGAAACCCAAACCGATCCGGTTCTGTTCCGCGCCCAGCCAAGGACCACACCGATCGCAGTCAGCGGAACAAAGTAGAAAAAGTCGCCATGAGACGCCCCAAAGACGATGGCAGTTGTCAGGATCGTCCAACCGCCACCCAACCGCTTCTGCAGCGCGCCGAACAGCAGACCGCGAAATAACACCTCTTCTGCCATCGGTATCAGCATCGCAACCGCCACAATCGCCAGCGCAGGACGACCTTTTATCGTTTCCTCGATGAAGGGGAGATTGTGTGGAGGCGGGGCTGGCCTGTGCGTAATAACTGCTATCAGCTTGATGTATCCCGAGTTCCCCAACCAAACAAAAAACAGGGCCAAACAGGCGGCTCCGACCGATTTCCATGGCAATGTGTGCGGTCGCGCGAATGGCTTCCCCCAGGTTTGTTTGGGAAACGCAGTCAAAGCGGCGATCAGCAGGGGAACCGGTGCGGCCGCCATTCCGGTCACGAGGCTTCCGGACGCAAAGGTCAGACCAAACAAACCGGCTACAAACGTACACGCAAACTGTCCCTCGAAGAATATCAAGGTCCACCCGATGGTGAAGCCAAGGCCCGGTGTCTCGGCCGCAGACACCTGAAAACTCTTCTTGAGCAGCAGGGCCGCTCCCAACCCAAACGAAATGAGGAGCGCGGCACCGCCAATACCAAAGCCGACAGGATAAATCTCGGACGCTTTCTTGTACTGGCTCGTGATGAGGTATGCGAAAAAAAGGTCGTACTCCGCCGTTCGATCCTCCGGCTTGAGTTCGTGCGCCCTTTCGAGATCGGAAACCGCTTCGGCAAATTGCAGGGACCCCATCAAAGAGACTCCCCGCCAATAGCGGCCCTCAAAATCCTCCGGTTTGATCCGGATGGCTTCCTGATAGGCATCCGCTGCCTGCGCAAATCGTCTTTGCTGGAACAGCGCATCTCCGAGGTAAACGTGGGCAGAGAAATCTCGCGGGGCGAGTTTGAGTGCCTGCCGATATTCGCTCTCCGCCTGCTGGTAAGAACGTGACTGATAAAAACAGTCTCCCAACCGCAGGTGGGCATAGGAATTCGTCGGCACCAACCGGATCACTTCCCGATATTCACGCTCCGCTTGCCGATAAGACTTCACCTGATAAAAGCCGTCTCCCAGCCACACGTGAGCATCGGGATCATCCGGCTTGATTTGAATGGCCTTGCGGAACGCTTCGATGGCCGATCCATAAGCCTCGAGGCGGTACAGGGACGTCCCGAGCCCAAAGTAAGCATCCGAGTTGTTCGGATCCAGAGCAATGCCCTTCCGGCACAAATCCCGGGCTTGGGAATAATTCTTTGTCCGATAATAGCAGAAGCTCAGGAAGAGACACCGATGTACGCTGTCGCCTCCGAGCGACACGGCCTTTTCGTAGACCGGAATGGCTTCGGGATAGCGCTCAAGCTTGAAGAGCAAATAGCCCAGACCGTCGTGGTAGATCGGCTTGGTTGGATCCAAATCGATGGCTTTGCGAAATTCCGTTTCAGCGTCACGGAAACGAAGCAGTTTCAAGAGCGAATTGCCAAGCCAGTAGTGTCCTTCAGCACTGGACCTTAGAATGACATACTGGCGGAATGAGTCGGCTGCTTGTTCGTACTCCGCCAATCCATAGTGACAATTGCCCAAACCGAACCAGGCGCTGGCATTGGTTGAATTGAGCGAAATGGCTTTTTGGAAATCTCGCGATGCCTCCTGGTATTGCTGTGACCTGTATCGGCTCCAGCCCGATCGTGTGTAGGCCATCGAATCGCTGGAATCGCTCGGACCAGCTTGCGGCAGTTTTCTGTCGGCCGATGGTTGATCGTTCCCTGCCAATCGGATCCCACCCGTATTCAAGTCGGCGCTCGGAGCGCGTTGAGCTTCCTCGGCCCACGCGACACCCATCCAGAGAGAGAGCACAAACACTGCGCAGAAAGCTTGCATCATTCGTGCGTGACAGAGACGACGGTCACAAGCAAAGAAGGAGGGTGCGAAAACCTTCTTCACGATTTCTGCGTGGGAAACGGTTTGATCTCGACGGATCGGCCGTTTCGCGCGGAGGCGGCCAGGGCGTCGAGCACGCGGGCGTTGGCGCGGGAGTCCTGCTCGGCGTCGCACTCCGGCGGAAACTGGGGCGCCCGACCGTGGCGCACACAGTCGCTGAAATGATCGATCTCCGACGTGAAATGCCCCAACTGGTGCGGTGTCTCAATGCGGATCGTCTTCGCTGCAACGCCGCGTGTCACGATGAATTCGCCGAAGTTGGTCGGCGGCAGCCACGGGTTGGGAACGACGAGCTTGCCCTCGGTGCCGATGATCTCGACACCGAAAACGCTTTCAGATTCAAAGCTGCACAGGAAATGTGCCGTCAGGCCGGCCGCAAACTCCAGCGTGCCGGTCAAGGTCAGGTCCACACCGTCGCCTCCGGCAAAGTGCGCTTGTGCCAGCACCCGTGTTGGCTCGCCGCCGGCAAACAGCCGGGACGCGTTCACGCAATAGCAGCCGACGTCCATCAGCGCCCCGCCGCCCGCGTCAGGCCGGTAACGCGGGTTGGTGGATTCGCGTCCGCGGGCGGCATAGCTTGCGCGGACATGGAGGACGCGGCCGATGTCTCCTCTGGCAATGCACCGGGCGGATTCGGCGATCTGAGGTTGGAACCGGTACATGAACCCTTCCATTAGCCAGCGCTTGTGCGCGTGAGCGGCAGCAAACATGCGTTCGACCTCCTCGCCGGAACAGGCGAGCGGTTTTTCACACAACACATGCTTGCCGGCCTGCAACGCGCGGATTGTCCATTCGCAGTGCAAACCGTTGTGGAGCGCGTTGAAGACGACATCCACTTCGGGATCTTCGACGAGTGCTTCGTAGCTGCCGTGTGCCTTGGGGATGCCAAACTCGGCGGCTCGCGAGCGGGCGCGTTGGAGATCACGGCTGGCAATCGCGGTGAGCGTCGCCCCGCGGGCCAGACGAAATCCCTGTGTCAGCTTGGCAAGGACTTTGCCCGTGCCGAGGATGCCACAGCGCAATGTCGGGGTCTTGCTCACTTCTGCAAATCGGAAAGGCCGCCGGCGTTGGTCACGTCGCTGAACCCGGCATTGAGCAGGATCTGTTTTGCCCTGGCGCTGCGGGTACCGGTCCGGCAGTAAACGACAACGGACTGGTTAGTGGGGCCGACATCGTTCAGCCGCTTCTGAAGTTCCTGCAACGGAATGTTCGTGGCACCGGTGTAATGACCGGCGGCGTATTCGGTGGGCGTTCGCACGTCCACCACCCGCGCGCCCTTGCGTATTTTCTCCTTCGCCGCAATCTTCTCAGTATCCGACACCGGCGGGGTCGCGGCGCGCACTACGAACACCACCAGAACGATCAAAGCAGCCAACCACAGGATTTTCCCATTCATTGTTCTCTCTCCAAGCAGGCGCAGTATATCACATCTGCCCCAAGCCGTCCGAGTGCGGGATGCCGGATTGTAGCCCCGAACGCGTTCGGGGCAAGTCGTACCTCATCAGCCATCGCATAGGCCGCGAGCAGGCTCGCAGCTACAACCGATCCACTGCTAGGAGATTGTTTGACTATGCACACTTCTGATTGCTACGGTTTGATTCCATGACCCAGATGACGAAGTGGTTGTACCTGCTGACGCTGGCGGTGTGGATTGGCAGCATCATCTTCTTCAGTTTTGTCGTCGCGCCGACCGTGTTCAAGGTGTTGAAACCCGAGGATGCCGCGAAACTGCAGCGCGCTGTGTTTCCGAAGTACTACCTCGTCGGCATGATCTGCGCCGCGCTGGGAATCATCTGCGTCGGACTGCTGCTGTCCGACAACGCATTCGGGAAATGGCCGGGCGTATTCAGTCTATTGCTGCTGGCGGGTGTGGGCGCGACGGACTTGTGGCTGCGGCAAACGGTCGTCCCGCACATGAACGATCTGCGGGAGCGCCGCGCCGCCGTCGTTGCGTCGAATCAACAACCCGACCCGGCGCTCGAGGATATCGGGCGGCTGAAACGCGAGTTTCCCGAGCGGCGCATCGAAGCAGTGGTGGCGGAGACCGACGCTCCCAACGCCAAGGCCGGCCTTCTCGCGGAGCTGGCGAAGCGCGAGGGGATCGCCACCGACGG
>JBEKFI010000094.1:0-16985 GCA_050013395.1 Verrucomicrobiia bacterium
TTCCGGCTTGTAGCCAAGCGAATGCAGTGCCCGCTCGGCCGCCACCAAACCCGATTCTTCGTCCGCGACGGCCAGTAATTTCTGTGGATGTAAAGCACGGCGGAAGCTTTCGTCGGGATATTTGTACGGACGCGAGAAATAGCGCCACGAGTTGGGGAAGCGATCGATCGAAGCCGCTACGATGCAGATGCTGACCAGCAGAACCAGCCCGAGAAACCACCAGGAGTGAAATACGTCGGTCAACCCGACCTTATCCAGGATCTGGAGAGCCTGCGGCGAATAGGCCCTCTGCATCTCGTCGGGCTCGGTGACCGGCCGTTGAAGCACGATGGTTCCGACCGCCGCGAAAATCACGACTAGGATCAAGAGAACTACGCCGGTCTGAATAGAAGCAATGGTGCGCCACGTTTTGTGGGCAAGTTTGCGGAAATCTACGGCCATACCTTCTCCCTGTTCCCAAGCTTGAGGTGCAAGTTCCACACCAGACGTGCAAAGACCGCGTAACAAAAAGATATGGCATGACTTAACAGACAAGGCGCTGATGACCACAAGCGCCTATTTGGACCAAATTGCGCATTACCGCCCAGTGCAACAGGGATTTGACACATCACACTGGCTTCGTGACGCCGCTCACTTGCTCCGGTGATGGACGCACTTCGGCGACCCAAGAAACAATTTAGGACCCGGGTGGGGTATGCGGCTTTCCCCGCCTCGCTACTGGCGCCGGGAGCCTCCGGCCCTCATGGCGTTACTTGGGTCATTTCACCAATTTCAGTGTGGGAGAAGGCCCATTTGGGACAATCCTATTGTTCCTGATGTATTTCGCAACAAATTCACCTACCCGCACAACCTCTTCCAATCCAGTCACTTACGCAGGTGATGAAAATTTGAGCAATGCTCACAAGAGCGGCGGTTCTCGTGCACCTCACGAACCGGAGACTTGGGTGAGCACCCTTCCCCAATTCGTGAGCCGGACCGAGAACCAATCCCGTTGGAGTCAAACCACTTCGCTTGCCAGCCCGGTCTTACGTACACTGCTGGCCCTAAGCTTTGCGGCGGTCTGTTTGCCCCGCGCCTTGGGTGGCGTGCACCCCGTGCCGCTGGACAAGAACGTCGATTCGGCGAAGTGCCTGGAGTGCCATGAGGACAAAAGCAAAGGTAAGGCAGTCCACTCTGCCATTGCCATCGGGTGCATGAGCTGCCACGAAGTTCGCGTCAGTCGCGACGTGACCCGGGTAAAGCTCATTACCACGACCACACAGGCTCTTTGCCTGAAGTGCCACGAGGACAAGAAAGTTCAGCCGGGACAGACGATGCACCCGCCGGCAATTCGCGACTGCGTGAAGTGCCATGACCCGCACGAATCCGACAACCCGAACCAGTTGTTCAAGCCGACGTCGGGAGCGACCCGGGATGAGAATCTCTGCCTCAACTGCCATGCCATCGGCGTGAATGTTCCGAAGGACGGCAGCCGGCACGCCGCGCTCGACATGGGCTGCGACACCTGCCACGTCACGCACAAGAACGGCGATCGGGAAAAAATCGAGTTCCAGGCGCACCTGAAGAAAGACATCCCCGCGCTCTGCGTGGACTGCCATGACCCGAAAGACGCGTCCTTGCAGAAGACGCATCTCGGGCAGCCGTTCGGAGCTGCCAACTGCCTGCAGTGCCACGATCCGCATCAGTCGGCGAAGCCGAAACTGATGCAGGCCTTCCTGCACAACCCATTTGAGAACAAGATGTGCGACAGCTGCCATCAGCCGGCCAAGGATGGAAAAGTCGTCCTGACCAACGCTGACAGCCGCGCCCTCTGCCTGACTTGCCACGACGACAAGGCCAAGCAGATCGAAACGGCGAAAGTGCAGCACCCCGGCGCGCAGGGCGATTGCGTCGCCTGCCACAACCCGCACGCCGGCAAGTCTCCTGGCTTCCTGCAGCCGGATCCGGTCCGTGCCTGCCTCGCCTGCCATAGCGATCAGGCCGATCAGATGAAGAAAGCGCATCTGCATCAGCCGGCCTTCGAGCAAGGCTGCGCGACCTGCCACGAGCCGCATGGCGGCACCAACGATCACTTGCTGCGTGCGGCCAGTCCGAACGCGCTCTGCCTCGAGTGCCACGGCCCGAATGCAAGTCCGCAGAAACTCGAAAGCGAGCATCTGGTCACGATTTTCGACGGGAAAGTGAAACTGCCGGAAGACTACTTCCGCAAAGTGATCCTGCTGCCGATTCAGTACGGCCACGGTCATCCGGTCGAGCGGCACCCGGTCAGCGACATCGTCGACCCGACAGATGTGAATAAGGTGCTGAAGCCGATCAACTGCCTGACCTGCCATCAGCCGCACTCGGGGGCATATCCCGCAATGCTGGTGAAGGATCAGCCGAACAACATGGCGTTCTGCCTGACGTGTCACGCGAACCTGGCGCCTTCGTCTCCAAACCCGCGAACTCCAGGTGCCCCTGCACAACCGACGCAAGCGTCGGCACCACAAACACAGAGCGGCAAAACAAAATGAACAGGCGTGCTTCCAATCTCGGGCTCCTCCGCTTCACGGCAGTGGTCGCCGGACTGCTGTTCTGCCTGAGTGTGGCTGGGCCGCTGCATGCCGACAAAAAGAAGAAAGATCAGCCTCCCCCGCCGGACACCAACATCATGGACAAGGTCGACTGGTCAAAGCTGGTATGGCCGAATCCGCCGGCGCCGCCGCGGTTGAAGTATTTGAATTACTTCTGCTGCCAGAAGATTCCAGAGACTCAGACCAAAAAGAAAACTTCGTGGATGGACCGCATGGCGGGCGGAGAACCCGCCGATCAGAAATTGGCCGAAAACCCGATCTTTTCGCTGTGGGCGCCGTACGGCCTGACGGTCGATTCCAAAGGCAAGCTCTACGTCGCTGACGGAAAAGTCGGCGGCGACCTTCTGCCCGCCCGCCAGGCACCCGAGCAGCAGGCGTGGCTCTCGCTGCATCTTTTCTTCTTCGCCGCCGATGACATCATGGTTTTCACCAAGGAGCACAAGATCGAGGGCGCGATCAGCCAAGGCGGTCTGGTTGATCCCGCCGGCATGGTGGTGGATAACGAAAACCGCTTCCTCTACGTCGCCGACGCGGGACGCGACCAGGTCATGGTCTATGACGCCGACAATCTCAACCTGCTGCGCACCATCGGCACGGCAGGCAAGGCTCACTCGCTGACCGAGGAAGGACAGTTCGCCGCGCCCACCAATGTCGCTCTGGACCAGGACAACAATCTCTACGTCAGCGACATGTTCAACAATCGCATCGAGGTCTTCGATGCCGACGGCAACTTCATCCGCGCCTGGGGCAAAGCCGGCGACCGCCCGGGATATTTTTCCCGGCCGAAAGGCATTGCGATCGATTCCGACGGGCATGTCTGGGTCGCCGACGCGGTGCAGGACATCCTGCAGTGCTACACCCCGGACGGCCACCTTCTGATGTGGCTGGGCGGCCACGGCCTGTTCCCGGGGCAGTTCCGGACCGTGGAGGGGCTCTACATCGACAAGAACAACCGCATTTTTACCTCCGAACAATATCCCGGACGCGTGCAGATGTTCCACTACGTCACCGATGACGAAACGCGGGCGGAATTGGCGAGGCGTAAAGCGGAAGCAGACAAGAAATCAGGGAAGCCAGAGGCAAAGCCGGAGACGAAAACCGGCGCCGCCAGTAACGCGGCTCCTGCTTCCCCCCCAAGTTCCGCGGCACAAAAGCCGCAGTAGAGTTTGGCCGTTCCGCGGATGGCCAAACCGGATCTGGCGCAAGCTGGCTCCGGAACACGAGAGCACATAGCCGTAGAGGTAGCAGTAACAGCTGTTACAAAATAGGAGGTTTTACCAGTTATGAAAAAGCTACTGTTCGTTACATTAATAGCTCTGCTGGCGGTCGGTATGGCCGCGGCGCAGACCTACTCCGGGAATAGCAAGAACGGTCTGACCGGTTACGATATTCTCGGTGCCCACCAGAACGGCGGACGTGGTTGCGCAGGCTGCCACGCCCCGCACAGCGGCGCAGCGGGCGGCGGCGGAAACGTTGCCAACAACGCTGTTGCCTTCAACGATCCCTCTTCCGGTAGCGTTGCACTGTTCGGACAAGACGTAACTCCGTTGTTCGGATACACCCTGACTCTCGGCAATGGTATCGTCGAGAACCTGCCCACTCAGTCAGCTGCCTATACCACCAACACCGCCGAACTGGAAGGCATCATGATGTGCCTGGCCTGCCATGACGGCGTGGTGGCCAAAGGGCAGATGATGAACGGCCAGTCGTGGGAGCAGAGGATGGGCCTGCTGGCCGCCAGCGGCGTGTACGGAACCCGTCCGATCCCAACCCTGCTCGGCGACGATAGCGGCAACGGCAACACCTCCGGCTATCTGAACGATCACCCGGTCGGCCTGAATGCCACGCTGGCCGCAGTGGGCGTTTGGACGAACAGTGCCGCAACCACCCCGCTGACGATCGTCGTGAGCGCTGGCAGTATCAAAAGCATCACCCCGGCTAACTCGTACGTTCAATTCAACGCGAACTACGGCTATCCGGCCATCGCCGGCAGCAAGTGGGGCTATGGTGTTTCCCTTCCTCCTGGCGCTACCGATGCTTCCGGTGCATTCCTCACCTGCACCACCTGCCACAACCAGCACCAGATGTACGTTTACCAAGGTCCCCCGGGATTTGCCCCCGGATCGGCAAAGATGGCGGGCTCGGCCATTGGCACGGGAACCTATCCGACGTACTTCTTCATCAACTCACCCTACAACCCCGGCGCTGGCAACACCAACGCGCAGATGGCCGTTTCGACGACCCAGTTCTGCCGCCAGTGCCACTTCGATACGTCGAACGAGACGTTCGGCATCACCACGGTTACCACGCAGTTCTAACTTGTTTCGAGTTGGGGGAGAGGAAACTTCTCTCCCCCCGCTTTTCGAGAGCAGAGACGAGAGGAAGAAACAATGAAGCAGGCAATCAAAGTTGGCGCGATGTTGCTGGCAACAGCGATCGCAGGCAGTGGCCAGGTCGTGGCTTCGCACGCTCCCACGCTGCCGGCTCCCGCTGTGGCGAACAATGGCGCGTCCGCGACGCCGCCTTCGGGCATGGGGTCGGCGGCCAAGGACATAGTGACGTTCGACATGCCGGCGGTGGGAACGCCGGTGGTGAGGGTGAATGGAGCGATTCTGACCGACCGCGACCTGATTCGCGAGATGGAGACGATCTTTCCGTACGGGAAAATCCATAACGGCGTGCCCAAGTCGATGGCGCCCGAGATGCGGAAGGGCGCTCTCGAGATGCTCATCTTCGAAGAATTGCTCTATCAGGAAGCGTTGAAGGAAAAGCGCACGGTCGCGCCGGAGCGGTTAAGGAAGGCAGAGATCGAATTCCGCAATCAGTTCCCCAGCGAGCAGGAATACACGCAGGTGGTGCAGGCCGAAACCCGCGGCAACAAGCAACTGCTCAACGAGAAGATCCGCCGCTCACTGCTGATTGAAGACATGCTGAAGTCGGAAGTCTACGACAAGGCGAAGGTGACGACGGCGGCGGCACTGGCTTATTACAACGCGAATCCGAAACAGTTCCACCATCCCGAGATGTTCAGCATTCAGACCATCTCGATCATCCCTCCGCAGAACGCGACGCCAGAGAACCTGCAAGAGGCGCGCAAGAAGGCGGAGAGCGCCATCAAGCAGGCGAAGGCGAGCAAGAGCTACCAGGAATTCGGGCTGCTGGCGGAAAGAATTTCGGAAGACGACTGGCACGTGAACATGGGCGACCGCAAGGCAGTGGAAGGCGACAAGCTTCCGCCTCCGGTAGTGGAAGCGGCGCGGAAGATGAAAGCGGGCGAGGTGAGCGATCTCATCCAGATCGGCCCGGCCTACACGCTGTTTCGGCTGAATGCGCATATCCCTGCGGGAAAAACGCCATTTGCAGACGTGAAGGCGAAGCTGATGACGGATCTGCAAAAGAGCAGTACCGAAAAAATTCGCTCCGCTCTGAACGAGAGATTAAGGAAGACGGCCAAAATTGACGTCCTGTGAATCATCTGGCCAACGCGACGCCGGGCACATTACGGGCGCGCTGGTTCATGGGGACGGAAACCAGGTGGGGAATGCGGTCACTGTGGAAGGGATTTCACAAGGCGCGGCGGGCGCTCGCCGCAATGGTTATGCTGGCGCTGCCGGCAGCGGCACAGGTGACGATCGGCGACAACACCCGTTTGAGCGCCTCCGGCAATCTCGGGTACCAGTACACGGGAGCGATTGACCAGGGGCAGTCGTCGCACGGCACCGGCTTCGACGGGAATGCCAATATCACGGGGAACTACTATAATCCCAATTTTATCAACTTTGACGTAGCACCATTCTATAACCGCTCCCAATCCAGTTCGGTTTTTGGCAACCTGACAAACTCCAGCGGTGTGGGGGCGGGCGTTAACCTTTTTAGCGGAAGTCACTTCCCCGGCTCCTTCTCGTTCAACAAGGTCAATAACGACACGTCAGCGTACGGCGTACCGGGCTCTGATACCGGATTGGCTTCGAACGGCAACGAGCAGAGCTTTGGGTTTGGCTGGAGCGAGATCGTTCCGAATTTGCCAACCTTCAGCATAAATTACCTGGACAACAACACCGACGAGTCCCTTTACGGAGGGTCGGGAACGAGTTCCGAGACTGACAAAACTCTGAACCTGAACTCCAATTACATGATGGACGGCTGGCGGTTGATGGCCCATTTTACGCACCGCAATACAGACTCCAGCCTCCCGAACTTTTCCGAGCCGGACGAGCCTGCGGCCACATCCAATAGTTCGAATAATAGTTTTGGAGCGGCGGCGCAGCACGCACTCCCGTGGACGGGGAATTTCGGCGTGAGCCTTACACACCTTAACTATAGCGATAGTTATGGGGGCTCTGCCTCGGGCCACGGCTCCGGTGGATCAACCTCGATCAACAGTAACGCCTCGTTTCATCCCCTCGATGACTTCGGAGCCTCGTTCACTGAAAGCTACAATTCCAGCCTGCTGGGAAGTGTTCCCGAGCCGGTGCTGAACGCGGGCGCGCCGCTCAACTTCGTCAGTTTGGGCAGCTTTTATTCCCTCCTGTTCTCAACGGATGCCTACTATATGCCGATCACGAATTTGGCGATTCATGCCGATATAAATCATTCGTACCAGACTTTTCTGGGGGAGACGTATTCTGCGACACAATTTGGCGGGAGCGTAAACTACAATTTTGACCGGACCCTGCTGAAGGGGTTGTCGTTTTCGTTCAGTATTGTCGATACGGCCCAGCAGAAGACCAATACTGGCCTTGGCTTCGTGGGCACGATGAACTATGACCGTAAATTGTCTGGATGGGACATCAGCGCAAACTTCAGCTACGCCCAGAACGTGGAGACGGCGTCGCTGATCTACACGACATCGTCGTACAACTACGTGTCGAGCGTGCGCCGCCGGCTAAACGATCATACGCAGTTCCTGGTGGGCTATAGCGGGGCGCACAGCGGGCTTACGGCCAATGCGGGCACTACGAGCAGCGCCCAGAGAGGCTTTTCGACAGTGTTCTACCGCGGATACAACTTGAGCGGGTACTATACGAAGTCCACTGGCCAAGCGATTTTCACGGCGACGGGGCTGATTCCGGTCCCGACCACCCTGCCGACGCAGGTGCTGCTAAGCGGAAACGACGTTTCCCAGTACAAGTCTGAGGGATGGGGCGTCGGGCTGGGCGCTTCGCCGGTGCGCCGGCTCGTCGTCAACGTGTCTTACAGTAAGTCGAACGGCAGCACGCTCGATCCGATCCTGGCCCTGTATACCAACAACACGCTGATCAATTCGAGCATGACGTACCGGATGCGGAAATTGTTCTTGAACGGCGGATACACACGACTGGCGCAGGATCTGGGCGTCGAAGGCACAATGCCGGTTCATGTAACGTCCTATTACATTGGGATTTCGCGATGGTTCAACTTCTTTTGAGCGCGGGGAAGAGATTGCTGAGAATCGGGGGCGGGCTGGCGTGGGTCGTGCTGCTGCTGGTGACTCCGGGTTGGGCGGCGAAGGTCC
Organism: Verrucomicrobiia bacterium; assembly: GCA_050013395.1. Lineage (GTDB taxonomy): Bacteria > Verrucomicrobiota > Verrucomicrobiia > Palsa-1439 > Palsa-1439 > JBEKZD01. The sequence goes on from JBEKFI010000094.1 coordinate 8,068, forward strand.
ACACCGAAAAAGCAGTTGAGCCGCCGCCTCCGGACCTGCAACTCGAAGGCGGACGAAAGCTGCACTGGGAGCGCAGCTTCAGCTCTGAAAAAGAGGTGGAAGGCAAGCGCGGATTCTTCACTAAGCTGATTGATGTGGTGGCAGGCGAGCCCGATCATCCGCATCTGGTCCGGCCGTACAGCATCGCCGTGGATTCGCGGGGAAGAGCCATTGTCACCGATCCGGGTGCGAACGGCATCCATATCTTCGATTTCGAGAATCACAAGTACAAGTTCATCGAGCGCAGAGACAAAGAGAAAGATAAAGACCGGATGCGCTCCCCGCAATGCGTCGCTCTGGACGCCCAAGACAATATCTACGTAACTGATTCTGAGTCGGGCAAGATTTTTGTCTTTGATCCCAACGGGAAATTTCGCCGGACAATCGGCAGCCTGAAGGGCGGCGAGGGATTTTTCAAGAGGCCGACGGGCATTGCCGTAGATTCGGCAGCGCAGAAGATCTATATCACCGACACGCTGCGCGACAAAGTGTTCGTGTTCGATCTGAACGGCTCAGTGCTTCAGAGCATCGGGAAACGTGGCGACGGCGAGGTGGAATTCAATCTGCCCACGGAATTGCTGGTGCATGACCAGAATTTGTTCGTGGTCGATGCCATGAACTTCCGCGTACAGTTCCTGGATCGCTCGGGAGCGTATCAGTCCTCGGTTGGAGAATTGGGAGATACCAGCGGCACAGTGTTCCGGCCCAAGGGAATCGGCGTCGATTCCGAGGGGCATTTGTACGTGGTCGACGGGTTGTGGGGAATCGTTCAAGTCTTTGATCAGCGGGGGAGACTTCTTTATTACTTTGGCGGGCGGGGGACGGGGAACGGCGAGTTTCAATTGCCGGCGGGATTGTTCATTGATCATGACGACCGCATTTTTGTGGTCGATTCGTTTAACCGGCGGATTCAGGTCTACAAGTATTCCGGCTTGCCCAAGCAGGCGCAGGGAGGCCGGCCATGAAACGGCTGCTTTTTGCGTTTCTCATGCTCGGGTTTTTTCCGGCGCAGTGGAGTCCCGCGCAGGTCTCGAGCGATGTGCTCGGTTCGCACAATCTGTCGCTGAGCGGGACATCACCGACGAAAGGCAAACTCGACCCATGTCTCTATTGTCATGTGCCGCACTCGGGCCTGCAGACTGTAAATCCTGCGCTGTGGAGTCAGACGCTCTCGACGCAGACGTACACAACTTACTCGAGCACCACACTGCACAACGTTACACAACAACCCATACTGGGGCAAGACAGCAGCTTGTGCCTGAGTTGCCACGATGGCACGGTCGCCGTGGGGCAAACGCAGCCCTACGGGACCATTACGATGACCGGAAGCATGTATCCGCAGGATGTGTTTGGGACGACCCTGCAGGGGTCGCATCCGTTCAGCCTGAAGCTACCGCTGGTGAATGCGGCCGACCTAGTGCCGTCGCTGACCACCACCCACACGACGGCCGATCCGCTGAAAGCGGTGAAACTGATCAATGGCGACGTAGAGTGCACCAGTTGCCACAACCCGCACGCGCAAGCTATCGATACACTCTCGAAGAATTTCCTGGTGCGCGACAGTTCCAGCGGGCAGATGTGCCTCGCCTGCCATTATCCCAATCCGCGAACTGTTACCGGACAGACCAATCCGTTGGCGCAGTGGTCGAGTAGTATTCATGCGACCGCAGGGAATGCGATCGCGAATCCGCCGGTGCTGGGCAGCTACACAAATGTGGCGCAGAATGCGTGCCTGTCGTGTCACATGCCGCACAATTCTGTGGCCGGGGCGCGATTGCTGCGCGGGCCTGTTCCGGCGGTGCCGAATATGGACACGTCCACGCAGAACTGCATCACGTGTCATAACGGCGGATCGAACATCTCACCGGCCATTCCCAATATTTACACCGAATACACGAAAATTGCCCATCCCTTTCCGTCGGGAATCAACCAACACGACGCGGGCGAGCCGGCGCTGCTGAACAACAACCGTCACGCGACTTGCGTAGATTGCCATAGTCCGCATGGTTCGTTGCAGACGACTTCGTTCTCCGCGGTTCTGCCGCCGACGATTCGCCCCTCGCAGGCCGGGGTCGAGGGCATCAGCCCGACAGACGGGGTGACCGTGCTCACGCCGGCAGTGAATCAATATGAAAATTGCCTGCGCTGCCACGGCACCAGCACAGGCAAGCAGACGCAGATTGTTTTTGGATATCTGCCCACGCGAGAGGTAACGGCAAACGATCCGCTGAACCTGATTCCGCAGATGGCGACGACAGCGACCTCAAGCCATCCTGTTCTTCATCCACGCAGAGGCGCCTTGCCGCAGCCGAGTCTGCTCACCGACATGTTCCAAGTCGACGGGAAAACTCAAGGGCGTTCCATGGGCACGCAGATCTATTGCACTGATTGCCACAACGCCGACGACAATCGCGAATTCGGGGGCCCCGGACCAAACGGTCCGCACGGATCGAAGTGGCTGCATCTTCTCGAGCGCCGTTACGAATTCAGTGAAGCGCCCGGGCCGGGACAGCGAATTACGAATCTTTTCCCGAACCCTGACCTCAGCGTCAACGGTCCGTATGCCATGTGCGGCAAGTGCCACAACCTGTCGACCGTGAACAGCGCAACGAGTTGGACGCAGCACCCGCTGCACCTCAATGCGGGATTCTCCTGTTCCACATGCCACACAGCGCACGGTATGGGAGCGAGCAGCGGAAACGTGACTGGCGAGCGGCTGATCAACTTCGATCGGAAAGTCGTTTCTCCAAGTGGAGGCATCCCCATTTCCTACAATCGCAGCACGAACAGTTGTTCGCTCGTTTGCCACGAGGTTGCGCACTATCCCAACGGCACAGTACAACCGCAGGCGCTAAAGATGCCGGGCAAGAGGTAAGCTCTGCATGAGCATGACGGAATTTGCGCCAATCCTCGCCGCTGCGCAAGAAGACCCGCAACAGGAAAAGAAAATCTCGCGCGAGCCTCAGGCGAGACTCTTGCGTTCCGTCGTGAGGCGTCCGTTTATTCTCGTTCTTTTGCTGGTTGCAATTAGCTTAGGCATGGTGCGTATCGCGTGCTGGCGCATTCCGGCCATCAGCAACATGGACGAGTTCTCCTTGCTGCTGCAGGCGGATACTTTTCGCCACCTTCGCCTCACCAATCCCACTCATCCACTCTGGCAATCGTTTGAGACTCTGCACGTGATCCAGGTGCCTTCGTACGCGAGCAAGTTCCCGCCGGCGCCAGCTGTGATGTTAGCGTTGGGGATCACGATCTTCGGGAATCCGATCTGGGGCAGTTGGCTAGCCACAGTCGCGGCGGTTCTCGCGGTCTTCTGGATGTTCGCGGGATGGCTCCCGCGTCGATGGGCCTTTATCGGAGCTGTGTTAGCCCTGATGACTCCCGTCGCTCTGTCGTGGGAGCACACTTACATGGCATGCGGGATTGGACTAACTGGTGCCGCTGTCGCTATCGGCGCTGCTCGCCGTATTCTGCGCCGCGGAGGTTGGTTCAATGGGGCATTCCTCGCTTTCGGGTGTGGAATCATGGCGAATACAAGGCCGTTTGAAGGCTTCGTGCCGGTCCGTAGGCCTACTGCACCGTCAAAGTCACGGTCGTGATGGTCACGGGGGCGGGTTGTGCTGCGGTCGTTCCTTGTACCTGAATGTTGTAGGTCTGCGTTGGTGTTTGGTTCGACGAACTGCTTCCGCCGCACGCCATCAGCGCAGAAAGCAATAAGCACATTATACCGAGCCACACAAGGTGGCCGCGCAAATTCCGCCTTCTACGCGCTAGAAGAACTATTCCTGCCAGAGGTGTACATACTAAGTAGAAGTACGTTGCCACCCACATTCTGCGCTGCTTCTGCAATGCCGCAGTGCTAGTCGGAACGGTCACAATCAGGCTGAAGGAAACTGCGCTGCTGCTCGGCGTGATGGTCGCGGGATTAAAGCTGCAGGATGCTCCCGCAGGCAACGTACTCTGCAGGCATGACAGTGTGATCGGATCATGAGGATTGCCGGTGTTGGCGTTCAGTGCCAGGGAGAAGGTTGCCGATCCGCCCGATGATATTGTCTGCGATGCAGGCTGCTGCGCAGAAGGCATCGTGACGATGTTGATCGGGTAGGAACCGGAGACCGAGGAATCGGCCTGCGAAACCGCGCTGATGATCACCAGCGGCTGGGAGGGAATTGTGCTGGGCGCCGTGTAATTGCCGTTTGTGTCGATCGTTCCTACGGTCGAGTTGCCGCCGGCGATGCTGTTCACCTCCCAATTGACGGCGGTGTTGGTTTCGGCCGTCACGTTGGCCGTGAAACTTTGCGTAGCCGAGGTGTAGACCACGGTGACCCCGGCCGGAGTCGTAGTCACGCTGATCGCAGGAGCGCCGGCTGCCGCAATTGAAACCTGCGCCGAGCCCGAAGTGACGCCGTTTGCACCAGATATGGCCGTCACCGTGATGGTCGACGATGGCGCAGTGGCAGGAGCCTGATAAAGACCGAGCGTTGAGATGGTACCGACCGTTGTGTTCCCGCCGGTGAGTCCGTTTACCTGCCAGGTCACGTTCGCGTTCGTTGCTCCTGATACATTCGCCAGAAATTGCTGCGTGCCGCCCGGTGCGAGTGTGGTCGAACTCGGCACAACCGACACGACTACAGTAGAAATCAGCTGCCGAACGCGGAAATTATCCGTGTCGGCGATAAAGATCGCCGAACTGCCGAGGGCAACGCTCGAAGGAGTGTTCAACGACGCGCTGGTCGCCTGTCCGCCGTCCCCGGAAAATCCCCCGGTTCCGGTCCCGTTGCCCGCAATAGTTTGAATCAAACCGGAAACGGCAATGACTTCGCGAATAGCCGAGTTGCTACTGTCGGCGATGTACAGATTTCCTGGCGAATCCACCCAAACGCCGAAGGGAATATTCAGCGTTGCGCTGGCTGGTGGTCCGCCATCGCCCGTGTACCCGTCACGTCCGAGCGTGCCGGCGACGGTGAGAATGTCGCCTGGAGGAATCGTAGATCCTGCAATCGTGATTGAATTTTGCGTGCTCGCATTCACCACGCGAATCGCCGAGTTCTGCGAATCGGCGATGTAGACGTTCTCGGCGGAATCGACTGCCACACCAGTTGGGTCGTTGAGAGTCGCTGCGTTGGCAGCTCCGTTATCGCCACAACCCGTAGTCGCGTCCGTGCACGCGGTCGGTGGGGTTCCGGCGACGGTGGCGATCGTTCCCGGCGCGACCGAAGCATTGCCGATGACAAGATTCTGCGTTCCGGTGTTTACCACGCGGATGGCATTGTTGAGGGTATCGGCGATAAAGATGTTGCCGGATCCATCGAACACGACGCTCTGTGGGTTATAGAGTTGCGCGCTCGTGGGAGCTCGGCCGTCGCCTGCATAACCGGCGGTGCCCAGCGTGCCGACAATCGTTTGGATGTCGCCAGCGCCAACGCTGGTGCCTGCCACCGTGATTGCCGAGGTGCCGGTGTTCACCACGCGAATGACGGAATTCTCGGTGAGGAAGCCGGTGTCGGCGATGTAGATGTTGCCCGAGCCGTCGACGAAAACTCCCGTGGGATAGTTCAGTTGGGCGCTCGTCGCCGTGTCGCCGTCCCCGCATCCCCCGGGTGCAGGGACCACACATGCGACGCCGTTGCCGGCTACAGTTTGAATGTCGCCGCTGCTCGCCACTACTTCGCGGATTACCGAGTTGGCGCTATCGGCGATGAAGATGTCCCCTGAACCGTCAATGAATACTCCTTGCGGAGCGTTAAGCGCGGCGGAAGTTGCCGGCCCTCCATCGCCGGAGTAGGCCAGAGTGTTATTCCCTGCGAAGGCTTCGATATTGCCGCCAGTCACCCCGCGTACGACGTGGTTATCGGTGTCGGCGATGAAGATGTCGCCCGCGCCATCTACCGTCACGCCGCCCGGATACAGCAATAGTGCGCTCGTGGCAGGGCCTCCGTTTCCCGAATAGCCGGGGGTGCCAAGGGTGCCTGCGACTCTATTGATCGTGCCGCTCACGACTTCCCGGATCGCGTAGTTGGCGGTATCGGCAATGTAGATGTCTCCGGAGCCGTCTACAAAAATGCTGGCTGGCAGGCACAGATAAGCACTCGTGGCTGCGCCGCCGTCACCGGTAAACTGGCATTTACTTCCGGATGCTGAGTTGTAGTAAGTGCCCGCAACAGTTTGGATGTTGCCGTTCGAACTCGTGACTTCGCGAATGAGTGAGTCCAGCGTATCGGCGATGAAGATATCTCCTGAGGAATCGACGAACACCCCCTCAGGTTCCGAGAGCTCGGCACTGGTCGCAGGACAGCCGTCCCCCAATGTGTCGGTCTGCCCAGTGCAGCCGGTTCCACCGCCGGCAACCGTTTGAATGTTGCCGTTGCTCGCCGCGACTTCGCGGATAACGTTGTTATCGCTGTCGGCGATGAAAATGTCGCCCTGGGCATCCACGAAAACCCCGAAGGGATCGCTTAACTGAGCGCTGGTGGCCGGGCCGCCATCGCCAGAATAGCCCGCTCCCGCCGCAAAGTTGCCCCCGACGGTTTGGATGTATCCATTGCTAGCGGTCACCTTCCGGATGACGGAGTTGTACGTATCGGCGATGAAAATGTTTCCCGAGCCGTCGACGAAAACAGATTCCGGTTCATTCAGCGCGGCGTTGGTTGCTGGACCGCCGTCGCCGGCGTACCCCATCGTGCCGTTGCCGGCGACGATGGTGAGCGTTCCAGAAGTGGAAACTTTGAAAATCTGGCTGGAAAATGCGTCGGCAATGTAGACATTTCCAGCACTGTCGAGGGCCACACTCTGCGCGTACCCGATGCTCGCCTGCTGCGCCGGCAGATTGTGCGGTCCGCCACCAGCGACGGTGTTGATCGCGAATTGCGCGAATAAGGGTTGCGAAGCGAACAGCGCTACAATCATCACGCCGCAAAGAAGGAGCTGAGTCCGGCTGCGCATCTCAGTTCCCCTTCCCGCCAGAAATGCGCTCCAGCCGAACGACTTCAGTGCTCAAATGTCCCGTGGGCCCGCTAATCTCCAGAACGACTCGCGGGCGCGCACCCCGCTTCCACAGTTCGTATTCTGCTCGCGGAATGATGAACTCCTGGGTCGTGTCCGCGGAACTGGTGGCGCGAAGCGCTACGCTGCAGGCCTGCGTTCCGCCTCGCGGCGGGTGGGCGAAATCCCAAAGCGTGATCCGCTGGATGTGAAGGTCGCGAGTCATGCGATTCACCAGGTGAAGCTGTAAACGCACCTGGACCTGGTCGCCGGCCTGCGATTCACGAACCGCCTGATAGGTCCCGGAAAGCGGTGAATCTGCGCTGGCTTTGGCGGGCCGAGTCGACAAGACGAGCAACCCGACTACTACCAGCAGGCTGCCGCAATGTTTGATTTTTCCCCAGTTCATACGCTGACCTTCCTTCAGGCGCGCTGCGAATCTCAGACCCGGTTTGCCGACGGTTGTTGACCCCAGTTCCGCGACGATCGCATTCGACTGTACTCCCAAAGTATACTGAGCGGTCAACTGGCGCAGCTTTCGGTATCACAACCGAATGTGATTTCCATCACAGCGAGTCGATTTGAGCAAAGAGAGGATCGCTGCAAGCCGGGCAAAGGGACTTACGAGCCCATCGGCTAGAATCTTGTCTTGCCTCAACTCGCCCATAACGACGCCGAACCCTCACAGCTTGGGATTTCACCTTCGAACGCGCTGACCGTGGTGCGGATTCTCGCACTGACGGTGTTGTTCGGGGCTGCGGCAGTCTACGAAGCAATTCACGTTTCAGCGATACTCGCGTCTGGAGTCTGGGTCCATCTGCAGACTGGACTCTGGATTCTGCAGAATCACGCCTTCCCGCATACTGGCCTGTTCTCTCAGTACTCCAATCTGCCCTGGCACGATGCGAGTTGGTCCTTTGACGTCCTTCTCGGACTCATGTATCGCGCTTTCGGATTGCGCGCGATCCCGTTCCTGCTGATGCTGCTGAAAGTCGCGCTCGCCGCGACAACATTCCTGCTCGTACGCGCGGGACGCGCCGATTTCTGGACCGCAGTTGCGCTCTCGGCCGCAGCTCAGTACGTGATTTACGGCCTGCAGCCGCTGCCCTATGTTTTTTCGATTCTTTTCTTCGCCGTCGAGTTGATCCTTCTGCTGCGCAGTCGTCAAACCGGCTCGATGGACCTGTACCGGCTGCCGTTGCTGTTTCTGCTCTGGGCGAATGTGGATATCCAATTTGTGCTCGGACTGACGTTGCTCCTGCTGTATCTGATTGCCTTGGGAATCGAAGAGCTGATAAGAGGCGCGGATAAGCCTTGGGTCAGCGACGCCGTTCGGCGCGTCGACCTGAAGAGGGCTGGTGTCATGGCCCTGCTTTCACTGCTCATGACTTTCGCAACTCCTTACACGATTAACCTTTTGCCGAACAGTTCCAGCTCGCTCTACAGTCACGCAACGTTTGAATACTTTGCCGAGATGAGCGCCATGACCTTCCGCCATCCGCAGGAGTTCGTACTGATGCTGCTGGTGATGGCCGGCTTTCTTTCGCTTGGGCGGCGGCGCTCGCTCGACGTGTTCAGTCTGCTCGTTCTTATGGCAGGCACCGCCATCGCATTTCGACTAACCACTGAGCAAGACGAGCTACAGGTGGCAGAGAATCTCGGCTTCCCTGACAGCGATCGCGGTAATATTTGCCACGCTTTTCCTCCCTCGCAACGGCGTCCTCATGGACAAGATCGATCAGGTGTATCCCGTGAAGGCTTGCGACTATATCCGAAACAACGGCCTTCCTCAGCCATTGTTTAACGCTTATTCATGGGGCAGCTTCCTCACTTGGTACCTGCCGCAATATCCGGTTGCGGTCGATAGCCGCGTGGAACTCTACGGCAACCGCCTGCTG
>JBEKFI010000095.1:0-14643 GCA_050013395.1 Verrucomicrobiia bacterium
ATGTGGAGATGCTGACTCAGAACGTGTTTGCGCATGAGACGCGCGTGATGCCGTTCGCCGAAGTTGGCCCGGCCATACCGGCGGGGACTCGCAGTTACGCGGTGATCATGACGCCCTCACATGCGGCGGACGAGTTGGTGCTGCGTCAACTCGTGCACAAGCGACTCCGGTACCTGGGTCTGATGGCCAGCCGCCGGAAGGCGCGGTTGATCCTGGGCAAGCTGCGCGCGGAAGGTTGTCCTGACAGGCTTCTGCAAAACGTGCACAGCCCGGTCGGCTTGCCGATTGCCAGTCACACCCCGGCCGAAATCGCCATCAGCATCGCGGCCGAGATTATCCAACTGCGAAACTCGTGACGCCATCTTACTGCTCCCACGCGACACCGGCAAACGAGCACGCGGTGCTCTGTACTGGCGAGAATCCGCTTGGTTGTCTGCCCTTCGTCGCGGATACTGGCTCACCTGCGCGGTTTGATGATGAGCAGGCCGAGCCGGGACCGCCGGAGCAGGAACGTCTCAACGGTGAGATGCCGCACTTTGCCGGGGTGGTTACTGGAGCCGGAATTGCTTTTCTGCCGGCAGGCTTGCATTGGTTTCGGAACACCGACATATTAACAACGCTGTTTCCGATTGGCCGGCCATTGGTCGAACCGGCAAGGGAAACCGAAAAGGCGGAAGAGCATCGTGGACATTTGTCGCATCCATAATTCGGCGCGGTGCAGCCGCAGGGGCCGAGGCGGCCTGCGGATGCGCATCCTCAACGGCGTCACGCTGCACCGTGACACCTGACGCCATGATTCACGACCAGTTCGGCAGACCGATCCAGTACCTGCGCGTGGCGGTGACCGACGCGTGCAACCTGCGCTGCCGTTACTGCCTGCCTGAAGACATGCGCTTCTATCCGCCCGCGCACCTGATGCGCGACGATGAAATCCTGCGGCTCGTCCGGCTTTTCGCCTCGCTCGGATTCAATAAAGTCCGCCTTACCGGCGGCGAACCGACCCTGCGCGGGATTCAATAAAGTCCGCCTGACCGGCGGCGAACCGACCCTGCGCGACGGCCTTGTGGACCTGCTCCGCGCCATCATCGCCGTGCCCGGAATCCGCGATGTCGGCCTCACCACCAACGGCGTCCGCCTTGCCGCACTCGCCGCGCCGCTCAAGGCGGCCGGCCTGCGCCGCGTCAACATCTCGCTCGATTCCACCGACCCCGAAGCTTTTCACCTCATCACCTGCCGCGACCGGTTCCACGAAGTCTGGCGCGGCATCGAGGCCGCCGCCGCGGCCGGTTTGGGAATCAAACTCAACACGGTCGTCGTCCGCGGCCTCAACGACGGCCGCGATGTCGTCGCACTCGCGCGGCTCACGCTCACGCGCCCGTGGCAGATCCGGTTCATCGAACTGATGCCATTCGGCGCGCTCCACGAATTCCAGCGCGACCGGCTCGTCACCGAAGCCGAGATGCTCGCCTCCATCACCGCCGCCCTCGGCGCGGCCGCACCGCTCTACGGCGGCGCGCTCGACGGTGAAGCCCGCGTCTTCAAGCTGCCCGGTGCGCGCGGCGAACTCGGTTTTATCAGCTCCGTCACCCGCCCATTCTGCGCCCAGTGCGGCCGCGTCCGGCTCATGGCCAACGGCATCCTGCGGCTCTGCCTGCTGCGCGCTGACGAAGTGGACCTGCTCGGCCCGCTCCGCGAGGGTGCCAGCGACGACGCACTGCGCGCGCTCATTACCGGCAGCCTCCGCCGCAAGCCGTGGGGGCACGAAGTCCAGGAGGGCCGTTATGCCACCAACCGCACCGTCTCCCAGATCGGTGGCTGACGAAATCACCGTCGCCGAAGCCGACCGTCGCCGAAGCCGACCGTCGCCTCGCCGTCGTCCCGCTGAAACCGACCCAAGCGCCGCCCGAAACGTTCGTCAGCGCGCCGTCCGGATAATTGAATTCCTCATCCAGCAACAAGCTTGCATTTGCCTTGCCGACTACGGATGCCAACAGCCCAATGGCGGCCGACACTTTCATGATCTTGGTAAACTGTTTCATCGCTTGAACTCCTCTCCTCCTAAGGAATTGGGTTCGGACAACCAGCAACGCTCATTCTCGCGGCCCAGACACATACTCGGCGTCGATGGCAATTGATTGGCGGGCGCGTGACAAAGGTGAAAACGCTCGCAGCCACTCCGCGTGGATGAATTCGCTGCGTTTCAGTGAGAGAGGCGACTTCCTGAGCGCGTTGCACGAACTGCGGTCCAGTCTCAGCCAGGCGGCTACGGAACCAATCGCACCCGGTAGTAGCGGGCCGGGGCATTCGTTGCGGCACCCACCTCAAGAAAGTTGGTGGTCGCGTCTCCGCTGCCGGGGATCACAATCGACGGGCTGATGTCGGTAAAGTTGGTCGAATAAGAAAGGTCCGGTGCGCCATCGGAAGCTTGAAGCGCATTGGTTCTTCCACCGGCCGTTTGCCACGCAATGAGCACGTCGTTGCCTTGCAGCGTCGCGGACAAGATACGGAGGCCTGACGCGCTGTTGGTCGGGATAGTGCCGGCAAGGAATTCCTGCAGATTGGCGAATCCGTCGCCGTCGGGGTCCGCGCTGGGGTCCGCCTGCGGGCAGTTGGTGCAGGCGAAATACTGCAACTGCCACGATTGGAACTGAGTCAGGACGGTGAGAGTGACGCCGCGAGAAATGGACACGCCCGTGGCCGTGTTGCTGAAGTTGATGGTATCCGTATAGGTGCCGGCCGAAAGCGAATTGGCCGCGGAGTTGATGGACGCGGTGATGTTCGTGCTTTGCCCGATACCGAGATCCAAGTTTGTCGCCACAGGGGAAACGGTCAACCAACCGGCGTTCTTCGTCACGCTCCAAAACAGCGGGATGGTGTCCGTGTTCGTCAACGTGTACACCTGATTGGAGGGACTGAACGGGCCGCCGGGGTTCCCGCTGCTGGTGAAAGCGTTTGTCGGGGTGACATTGAAATTGGTCACGCTGGTCGGGAAGAAGTAGTTCGCCTGGACGCAATAGTGGTCGGAAGCCGTGCTGCTATCGGTGGTGAGGTTTCCCGAACCGGCGTTGGTGAACAATCCATGACTCGCCCAGTCTGTGGTGCTGAACACATATCCCGACACCGGACTGAGGCGGTTGGTCGCGGCGAGAACGTAGTCAAATCGGATGGAGCGCGATGTGGTGCTCCAAGTCAGTGTCCCCAGCGCCCCGCCACTGAGAGTTGTCGGCAGATACTCGACCAGCCCGCCGACCTGTCTCAGCGTCGTGATGGGATGATAGGTGGAATTCGTAGCGCATTCCGAGTTGGCGGGGTTCTCGTCCTCATTGCAGTCACCGGTAAAGACGTAGGGAAATGAGTTCGTGCTCGCCCAGTACATCATGTTGGTCGCGTCGACTCCGGCCTCTTCCTGTTTCTTGGGGCAGGAGGTGCCATCGCTGCAGCATTTGAGGTGAACGTGGAAAATCTCCAGAGCGTTCGTCCCGCTGAGTTGGACCTTGAATGACTCCATCCCGCGCAAATTGCCATATCCGCCCCCGGCATCGCTGTACGTGAACGCGCCGGAAATCGGGTAGCGACTGATCGAGCCATTGCGTATGGACCCATCGCCCACCGTGGCTATGTCGACCCAGAACGTCACGCCGGTTTTCGATCCGAAGTAGGTGAGATTATTGGTCACCCAGTCAATCATCGCGGCGGCCGTGGTGATCGTGCCGTTATCCTGCAATTCGTTGAACGTGACGATATCCGGCTGATTGTAGTTGATGATCCGAGCAATCGCCTTGGCAGCGGCGCTGCTGTTGCTGCCAGTATTGCCGAGGTGGCCGTTGACGTTATACTGCATTACCTTGACCTGCTGCGCGAATGACGGGAACGCCGTCGCAAGGCCAAGAGCGGTTGCGACCGGAAAAAGAAAGATGGCGGACCGCCAACGGCCAGCGCTGCGTAAGGCAGGACGATGATTCATTTGAGGTGGTAGGCCCTTTCTGCCTGGGATCAAAACCGGGTTCATGCTTCAGCACGAAGCAAGGAGTCTCTCGGGCCGGCTTCCATCGAGCCGGCCCGATTCCTCGCCACGTTCAGCAGATTACCTATAAGACCCTGCCCCTGTCACCCCTGTCATTGCGGCAATTACGGCACCAACCGGATCCGATAGTACCTGTTGGTCGCTGCACCACCCTGATCCCGATCGGTCGCGGTCGTGTCTCCGTTGACGTTGATCACGATGTTGGTGCTAACGTCGTGGAAGTTATTACTGTAACCACCCGAACTGCCAGTGGCGCCTTGCAGCACGTTGGTCCTGCTGGAGGGTCGCCCGGCCGTCTTCCACGTGATCCAAGCGTCGTTATTGTTATTGGAAAGCACCACGGAGATGATCCGGAACACCGAGGCGGGGTTGGTCGGGTCGAGACCCAGCAGCCACTGGTTGCTATTGACAATGCCTTTACCCAACGGATCCGCGCCCGGCAGTGCCTGCGGGCACGTCGCGCAGCCGAAATAATTCGACGCCCACCAGTCGTACTGAGACAGCACGGTGATCGTGCAGTAACTCGTACAGACACTTCCGCAACCCCACTCGATATTTGTCACGAGGTAAGTGCCTGGTGCAGTGTATTGATGCACGAAGTTGGTCGGTGTTGGGAAGACGTTGTTGGTCGAGCCACCGTCACCGAAGTCCGTGTAGTTACTGGCGATCGTACCCGTCGCGTTGTCGCTGAAGGTCACCGGCAACGGCGCCGCGCCAAGCGTCGGAACGGCAATGAAATTATTCATTGGCGGCGTGCACCCGGGCGTAATGCTGTTGTAGACCTCCGCGTAGTTGGTCGAGACGCAGACCCTGCCGATGCTGCAACCCACAATTGGAGCCGAGCCGCTCTGGTATTGGGAGATGCCAACGCAACCGACATTCGTTGCCGGGCCAAAAGTCCCCGACGCGGCAAGGCACTTCAAGTACTCGGTTTGGGTGGCGGGGTCCGCGGCGGTCGGATTCACATACACCCACCCGTTGCTACCAATCGGGTCGGTCCGGATAATCACCCGATATGCCGTACCTGTGCTGAGGATAGTCGTGCCAAACGTATTCGTGGCAGTAGCCTGGCCGGTGGTGCGAAGGGAGAATACGAAGTTCGAATTGCCGGTGTCGCCTGCCCTCGCCGAGAACCGGTAGTTAGCGAAGGACGGGCCGGCGCTGGACCAGCCATTAGTGTAATTACCCATGCACAAGAAGAAGGACGGGCCGGTAGAACTCGACGCAGGCGGGTTGCTGACCGTCACTACCGCGCCCAAGTACACCGTCTGATTCCAGGTCTGCACGAAGTTCTTGTAGGCATCCTGATTGTCACCCGTCTGGCCGCCCGGAATCACAACCTGCCCGCCGCTGACTTGCAGGGGCAGCGTGGCAGACGAGGGGTTTTGCGCCCAACCTTGCTGGCCGACGAGGTCGCCGGAGTTGTAGGTGCTGAAATCATCGCAGAAGTACAAGGCGCCGACTTGGAGATTCACATTGCGCGTGTCGATCAGGGTTGCCGCGGTGGCGTTGCTGAAGGAGATGACGTCGGAGTAGAATCCGGCAGCCAAGGCATTGGCGTTGGCGTTGGTCGAGACGGTGATGCTCGTCCCCGCGCATCCGCCCAACAAGCCGGCCGTGGCGCTGAGACTAATCCAGTTGGCGGTCTTGCTCGCCGTCCAGTTGATCGCAATGCCACCGTTGGTCAGCGTGTAAACTTGGCTTGGCGGGGTGAACGGACCGCCGGGTTGGCCGCTGAGGGTAAAGTCGGCTGATGGGGTGATCCTCTGATCGTCTAGAATCAGCCTGACTGCGCGTGTAGTGGTGCCAATATACGGGCTGTCGTTGTTCGTGAATGTGATGGTGGCCGTATTCGTTCCGGCGGACAAACCGCCGGCGTTCGCGTTGAACGAGGCGGTGACCAAGGTGACGGCACCGGAGGCCACCGAGCCGCTCGCAGGAGATAATGTGACCCAGTTGACGTCAGTGGTCGCCGACCAATTCACAGAGTTTGTGCCCGGGTTGGCCACCGAGAATGTCTGCGTAGCCGCAAACGTACAGCCGGTCATCCCGCCGGAAAAGAGCCCAAGTATTGGCCCGACCGAGATCCGACCGAGAAGAGGCGGCTCGCTCCCGACAGGGGCAAACGCGATGCCACGAAAGTTTACCCCGAATAGGAATACAGGATTGTACTGGTTCGCATCGCCGCCATCGGCGTTATTAACGGGGTCTACATTGTAGCCAGTCCTGTCGGTGTAAGTGTACAGAGACGCCAGGCCGCCACCGGTGCCAGCGCCGGTGGTAATATACAGATGCACAATGGTGGTGCCGCCGGAGATCTCAGTATTTCCCGTCAATCCGCGCGCACCGGAAGCGGTAATTGATCCACTGCTGGTCCAATTGGTGCCGCCAATCAAGGCGTACTTCAAAACGGCGTTGGTGGTGTCGTCAGCGACATAAAGCGTGTCGAATGCGTTCGTGCCGACGGCCAGCTTGAAAAGAACGAACGCGTATGGGCTGCCACTCGATGTTGGTAAGCCAGGAAGAGTTGCCAGAAAACTGCCAGCAGTTGTCGGCAGACCATTCGTCACAGTGCCGATGTGGATCGCGGAGCCGGATTGGTCGCTAAAGTAGAGCTGATTGGTGTCGATACCGGTGAACCCATTGGTGTCGACTCTGCTGAAAATGTTGAGTTGCCGGATGTTGGACACAAACGTGCTGAGTTGCGTGGCCAGCGGGGATCCCCTCGTTGTATATCGAATGCCGCTGGTGTCGCCAGAGAACCAGATATTGGTGCCATCGGTGCTGGCCGCGCTGCGGATACTCTCAGCACTGGCGAGGGAGTTCGTCTGCACCGTTGTCGTGTCGACATTGCCGTTGCCGTCCACCAACCCCACAACACGCGGAGCCTCGGTCGAATACGTTGAGGGCAAAGAGAAGTTCGTGAATTGCCCCAGTGTCGCACCGTAACCGGTCAACATAATGAACCGGCCGTCCACAGACCGGGTGATCTCACCTTCCGCGGACGCCGTCCCGCTGGCAATCAGCGGGCTGTTGGCGCCGAAGTAGTTCGTTCGGATCAGAAGCGACTGAACGAGCGTCCCGTTCGTGGTGTACTCGTCCAAGAAGACAGAATTACCGATATTTGTCACGGTCTGCACCCCGTCACCGACACGGTAGATCACGAGGTTGCCCGCCGTGAAATTCGTGAAAGCCGCGAGTGCGTTCGTTCCAAGCGCCCATGCCGCAAGCGCTGTAACCAGACTAAGAATTCTCTTCATTTCCTTACCCTCATCCTTTCCCTAACAGTTTGTTGATTTCGACGGCCCGGTGTTTCCCCAACCGCTGTCGCATTTCCAAGCGGTGCGCGTCACGGCGCGCCTTTATAGGGATACCAGTGGTATTTCACACCGGGTTTCCAGTCGCCGCTCGCTGTCGAATTATTATACAGGGCCGGGTTGGCCGGGCACTCCCTGCAAAAGCTCGCCCAAGGGAGCCATTCCGCGTGACCGTCCCCGAAAACAAAGTTGCTGCCCCCAGAGTGTCGCGCCCGCGCATACTTGCCATTGGTGGCGCCGAAGTTGTCCTCGGGCTCTTCGGCGAGGATAATCGTAGTGGTGGGCTCGGTCATTTCCACCCGCTTGAATTGCTCCGGTCCGTTTGGATCCATGCACGCATTGAAAGCGTACATGAAATAAGGCACAGCCAGCGTTGGAGTGGCGGAAAAGTTCTTCGCGCTCGGGCATGACCAGATGTTCCTTGTGCGGGGTGTCGGTGCCTTCCCTGCTTGATACAATTCGACCAGTTTCGGCTGGTTCAGGTATTTAGGAACGACCTCATGCCATGCGCTCACCTGTGTCGGGTCATCCAAAGAGACGTAGTAGTTGCCCTCGTAGGGCCAGTAATCGTTGAAATCATCGGCGTACATGTTAAACGCCAATCCCCATTGATGCAGGTTATGGAGACAAAAGACAGCGTTGCTCTTCTCTCTCGCCTTGGCAAGCGCCGGCAACAGCATGGCCGCCAAAATGCCGATAATCGCAACGACAACCAGCAACTCAATGAGAGTGAAGGCACGCAGGTTCCTACGTTCAGAGGCCATGGTTGTCATTTTATCCCCCGTCCGTCTTTGTCACAATTGTTCCGATGAAGCCGGGCGCCTGTATCTTCGCCCTCAATCGCCCCAAGTTCCGGCCTCGCGCCAGCGTAGAATACTACAGAGTCCCGCCTGTCATGTCAAGCGAAAGAAAACTTTTTTTAGGGGGGCTTGTTGAGCCGACCTGAATTCGAAGCGGACCGGGAGGAGAGCCGCCAGCAAGACGCCGAAGAGTAGCGCAAGCTTAATGTTAATGGCAATTACTCGTTGTGTGGGATGTTGATGGTTGAACCACCGATGAACTCACGGATGACCGCGTCGCTGGGAATGACGCCCGGATCGGTGGCTTGGTGTTTGGTCAGACCCTCGGTCGATTCGAGGAGCCTCTTGACGCGGTCGTACCGAATTTGCGCGTCGAGGAAACCGCTATATTGCCGCACCTCCTCAGGCTGCGGGAACAGCCCACCTTCGGCGCTGAGGAAGAACGGCTTGAGCGCCGGCAGGTCGAACGGGAAACCGCCGTTGATTATGTGATCGGCCATCCCTATCAGCGGGATGATGCTGAATAATTCTCCCGTCCGCACGTAATGCCAGTGCAACAAGGTGGAGAGCGGACTGTGGTTGCGATGCCGCACGTCGCGCAGCATCCGCCGCATCAACCGGATATCCGCGAATTTCGTCAGCCGTTTGCTGCTCCCGTCGCCTTCATACAACACGTTGAGCGTCTCGATGTAAAGCCGGAACTGGCTGGATAGATCGATGCCATCCGTCAGGGGAGGATAAAACCCGTGCAGGCAATCGAGCAACAAGATCTGATCCTCTTCCAGTCTGACCGGTTTTGTGCCGAGGCGTCGGCCTTGCTTGAAATCGTACACGGGTTTCTCGATTGTCCTGCCACCGAGCAATTCCTTGAGATGTTGGTTGAGTAACTGGATGTCCATCGCTTCCGGCGTCTCGAAGTTGCGGTCGTTGATCCAGTCGGACGGATGCTCGACAAGCTCCCAGAAATAATCGTCGAGATTAAGCATCAGAAATCGCAGCCCTTGCTTCTTCAGCCGTTGCGTCAGCTTGACTGTCGTGGTGGTCTTGCCTGACGAACTCGGTCCGCTGACCCACAGCATGCGGAGGTTGTCACCGGTGCTGAGACGCGCCACGACCTTTCGCGCCGCTTCATCGAGCGCGGACTCGTACAACGCCAACGATTCGTCCACCAAAGCCTTGATTCTGCCGCTGCGCACCACCTTGTTGAGGCCCGCCACGGTGTCGCATCCGTGGTGCCGGTTCCACTCCAGCACTTTTTCCATACGCTTCCTCGGAAACCCGTTGCCGACGAACTGTGCTTCGATGATCGCGCTTTCGCGCAGCCAGTGCCGGCCCCAGCGGTAGCACTCGTAAACGTCGGCGGTGCTCTGAAAGCCGTAACTGCGCAGGACGTGCACCACTTCGTCCTGAATGCCCTCGATCGTCGGCGGAAAATTGGCGGTCAGATGTTGCCGATCCGAATTGATGCAGACTACGACGGCATCGGCGAGGAACTCGGCGATCTTGGCGTCCGACCCGTGCACCTCGAAAATCCAATCGTTGACCCCTTCGAGGTAATCTTGGTGGAACCCGCCGATCGATTCCGCAGCACGCAGGATGGCGCTGCAGATGTGGACTGCGTCGAAGTTGACGAGCGTGCGGTTGCGCTTCTGGATTTTGATGATTCGGTTCTGGACCGCCATCGGTCTGTACCCTCGCTTGTCCGAGAGAATAGCATGCCCGACACCGTTTACAACAACGTTTTCGTGAGCATGTTGAGCCGACCTGAATTCAATGCGGACCGGGAGGAGAGCCGCCAGCAAGGCATCGAAGAGTAGCGCAGGCTTAATCCAAGTGCCCCACCGCGATGAGCACCTGCTCCTGCGGCAGCCCGTCGATCGTGATCATTACCACAAGCTTCGGCAAGGGGATCCATGCCGGCGACCGGTTGTGCGCGGTTGCTTCGGCGAGCGCTGATAGCAGGGCAACGGCGATGGCCGCTCGCAACGCGCGTCCGATTCGGTGCACGTTCTGGTTTTCATTTTCCAGCGTAACCCGTGTTGTCGGGAGTGATCCTGCCTTTGATTCTTGGCGGGAGCACAACCGTCTGCGCGTTCATCTAGTTGCGGATACGAGGCATTTGTTTGTTGTGTTGCCTTCGCTTTCAGATCGGCTGTGCCCCCATCAATTCAATTATACCATAACCGCGCTCTACTGCAACATTTTCGGTAGGCGCTTCGCTGCCTGCCCTGACACCCTCGCTTCGCTCGGTGTCATTTCTTTATGAGGCAACAAGTGCCACCGTTGGGGACTACGGCAAGCGGACGTTTCATGAATCACTCAATTCGGGGGCCGGACTGAAGCCCGTTGAGCCATGTGATCACCACACGGGCCACAAGCGCGCCGATGACGATCGTGAGCCAGCAACGGCGACTCATTTGTGAGAGCCGGGCGATGAAATCAACACGGGCGGAAGCACTTAAGAAACTGTGATGGCTGTAGAACCCAGAGAAACTCTGGCAGGCGCTTCAAAAGCCCCTTTTGCCGGTGTAGGTCTGCAGTTAGAGGGTGTTTGTAGTCTGGCTGAGATTTCCGAAAAAAGGGCTTGACTTGATACATGGCCTGTGTGTATTGTGGCGGTAGTGGAGAATTGGCTGGAAGTAGGCGAGTTCGGTTTAACTGCTTTAAAAAGAGGGAGAACAGGCGATGAGGATTCCAATCAGATTGATGTGTGTTTTAGCTGTGGCGGTTGTTGCGTGGTTCATGGTGGGTACAGCTTCGGCAGCTAGCTACTTTAGTGACACATTCACATATGCCGACGGGCCGATCACAAACAATTCAGGTGGCGTCTGGAATGGATTCAGCGGCAGTTCGCCGTTGAACGTGTCAAACGGACAGGCGATTGTTTCGCAGGGTTTGACCCAGGACGTGGCGGCCCAATTGGGCGGCGGGGTTCACTCAAATGACGTGCTGTACGCGAAGTTCGACTTCAACTTCAGCGTCATGCCGGGTGGCAGTAACGCTACGTCGTATTTCTTCATGTTTAAGGATAGCGGCACCAGCTTCTTCTATGCTCGAACATTTGGGGCGACGAATGATCCGGCAGTGGCGCCGGGCACATTCCGTCTCGGAGTGAATGCCGACTCAGCAGGTGCTCCCAAGGCGTTCGCCCCGATGAATCTCAGTCTCTCCAATTGGTACACGGCTGTCATCAAGGTCGATCAGACAACATATAGTAATGGCGTTGTAACCGTGTGGATCAATCCCTTACTGGAATCAGATCCGAGTGGAGTCGTAACCGGAACCGTCGCGTCAGGTTATTGCGCGATCTCAACGGTTGCTTTCCGTCAGGCCACCACCGAAGGCATAGTGAACGTTGACAACTTGGTAGTTGGATCTTCGTTTGCCACCGTCATTCCGGAGCCTTCGACGGTTTTGCTCGTCGGTGTGGGCTTGACAGGAATGCTGGCCTTTCGCCGTCGTCGGTCGTAACTCTGAAACTTTGGATCCTCACCTAACAGGCCGGCCCGGGTTCGCCCGGGCCGGCCTGTTCACATTTGGCTGGCCATTCGAGCGATTCCTGTGGCGTCCGCGTTGATTCTGTGATATATGGAGGGGAGCAGGGTGCTTATGAGAATTCCGTTGCACGTTCGTATCTGGTTGACGTTCGTCTTCATCTTCATTGTCCCCAACGTTGCTCCTGCCCAACAACTTCCCCCGTACAGCTATTACGCTACAACCTCGAACACGACCAGCACGACACTCAAGTCCGCGTTACACGACATCGTCAAAGGTCACACTGTGATTTCTTATACCCCGACCCACGATGCATTGGTGGTGCTGGATCAGGACCCGACGAATTCAGCCAATGTGATCTTGATTTACTCCGGCTATTCCGTCGCCGCCAGCACTTGGCCGGGTTGGAACCGGGAACATATATGGCCTGAGTCCTTCGGTACCAGTTCGGGCACGCAGCATTCCGACCTGTTCAACCTGCGCGCCTGCGATGCCGGCGTTAATAGCAGTCGTGGGAACAAGTACTACGATGTTTCGACCGGTACCATTGGCCATTACTCAGGCGCACCCCAGTCATCGTATGATAGCGACTCGTGGGAACCTTGGGACCCCGACAAAGGTTACGTGGCGCGGGCGTGTTTCTACATGACGACCCGTTATGACGGGACGGGTGGCGACGCCTACTTCCAGCTTGCCGAGTCACCCAATGCCGGAGGTATGATCTTTGCCAAGCTCTCAACCATGCTGGATTGGAACCGTCGCTTTCCGCCAACGGACTACGAGCGCAATCGGAATGGCGTGATTTATCAGACATATCAGCACAACCGAAACCCGTTCATCGACAATCCGGACTTCGCTGACATGGTGTTCCTTGGCGTGGATGGCTTCACAGCGTGGCAGGGCACGCATTTCCCGCAGGCCGAATTGACCAATGCAACCGTATCCGGAGCAGCCGCCGACCCGGACTGCGACGGCATGCCCAACCTTGCTGAGTACGCATTCGGACACGACCCGCATGTCGCCGAGGCCGGTGCCGTCCAAAGCCCGACGGTGCAAACCGACGGTGGAACCAACTATCTCTACGTTACCCATCACAGGAATCATTATGCCAGCGGCATAACGATCACCTACGAGGCTTCCACGGACTTGACCTCGTGGGCCGAGGCCACGCCCGAAACAGTCAGCGCAACCCAGATTGACGCGCAAAAGGACCTGGTGACGGTCAGGTTTGTCGCCAGTGGTCCATCGGAATTCGTCAGACTCAGGATACACCGGCTTGCTGACGAGCCGGATGTCGTGCCGGAAGGAGCGACGATGGTTTCGGAGGGGTGCACTCCCGCGAACGGCGTGCTCGATCCGGGCGAGACTGTGACCGTCAACTTCTCACTGCAGAATGTCGGCAGCGAGAACACCAGCAACCTTGTAGCCACGCTCTTGGCGACGGGCGGCGTCACCTCGCCGAGTGGCGCACAGACCTATGGAGTCGTAACAAACGGAGGGGCGGCGGTTGCCCAACCGTTCACATTCACCGCCACCGGCGCCTGCGGTGGAACTCTGATCGCGACTCTGCAACTCCAAGACGACTCCACGAGCCTCGGAACAATCACGTACGTATTCACGCTGGGTCAAGTCCTCACCCCGCTCGACGAGGGCTTTGATGGAGTCACCCCACCCGATCTGCCCACCGACTGGACGACGTCCGCATCCGGGGCGCAATCGAACTGGGTGACTTCCGCCACGCAGGCGGACACTCCACCCAATGCCGCTTTTTCGCCCGACCCCGGCGATGTCGGAGTCAATGAACTGGTCACGCCCACATTCTTCATCAGCAGCGCGTCGGCCCGGCTGATGTTTCAGCAGAATTACGACCTGACAGCCAGTGCGACCAACTCCAACGTCGGCTACGACGGCGGCGTGCTGGAGATCAAGATCGGCGGCGGTTCATTCCAGGACATCCTGGACGCGGGCGGCACGTTTGTCAGTGGTGGATACAACACAATGCTGAGCGGCGACTATACGAACCCCTTGGCAGGACGACAGGCTTGGAGCGGGAACTCGGGCGGCTTCCTCACCACCACGGTCAACCTGCCTGCAGCGGCTGCGGGCCAGAACGTTCAACTGCGGTGGCGCTGCGGCTCGGGCAGTCCACCAATTGCGCCCGCAGCCGTCGTCCTGCCGCTATCTTATTCGGGAACGGTGGTGGGCTGGGATACGAGCACACTTCCAGGTGGGTTAAACAACTTTGGGCCATCGCCCTTCGCAGCCACCACCAACGACGCGAACATTTCAGCGGGGGGGGTGACGCGCGGGTCAGGTGTCACCCAGAGCGGGACTGCGGCAGTCCGAGCTTGGGGCGGGAACGGCTGGGTCGATGGCAGTTCAGCAGATGCCATCACGAACAACCGCGTTGTCACCTTCACCATCCAAGCGAATCCCGGTTTTCGCGTGTCCTTGAGCAGCATCAGCAAGTTCGATTATCGTCGTTCCTCCACGGGCCCACCCAACGGTTTGCTGCAATATCAGGCCGGATCGGCAGATTCGTTCCATGACATCACCACAGTCAGCTACTCGTCAACTTCCTCCAGCGGAGCTTCGATCGGTACCATCGACCTCTCCTCAATCTCCGCACTGCAAAACGTCGCTGCCGGCACCGTCGTCACTTTCCGGATCGTCAATTGGGGTGGCGGCAGCGCCGGTACGTGGTATATCTTCGACAAAGATGGCAGCACAGCTTCCGACTTTGAAATCCAGGGCAGCGTCTCTCAAGGCGGCGCTGGTAGCGGCTGGTACATCGACTCGGCATACATCGAGGACGGCGTCTGCTGCGGGACTTCCGGTCCATAGGGAACACGCTGGCTCAACGGGGCCGAGCATTTCCGCGAGATGGACCCGCCGACGGCCGGCTATCGCGAAAAGGTGTACCAGATCGTCCCGAAGGCCGGGCCTGACGGCCTGTGCCGCGCGGCCCTCCTCAACCCGGACCTCGACGGCGGGGTCGGCCTGCTCC
>JBEKFI010000096.1:0-13331 GCA_050013395.1 Verrucomicrobiia bacterium
CGTCGTGTCCAACGTGACAGCACGTCCCGCAAAGACGGTGGACGAAATCAAGGAATTGCTCGTCCGCCAGGTAACTTCGCCGGTGCGCTGGAGCGAATCGATGCAGTGGCTCATCGCGCAAGGTTTCACTCGCTTCATCGAACTCGGTCCCGGCAACGTCCTCAGCGGTTTGATGAAACGCATTAACCAGGATGTGGAGATGCTTTCCCGTCAGCGACTGCGCAACGCTAGACGCCACCGTTGCCAAGCTGACGCGATAGGTGGGCGGCTTGGCGCCCGTTTGGAACGGCCAATTCCGTGCTTTCTTGCCACGATTGGTGTTGACAAGCAGAGGCGCGGCTGGCTAGACAGACCGCCATGGAAAGGCTCTTGGAAAACAAGGTGGTGGTGATCACAGGCGCGGGCCGTGGTATCGGCGAAGCGATTGCGCGGAAGCTTGCGGGCGAAGGCGCCGCGATTGCTGTGTGCGACGTGATGCCGGACAACGCGAAGCGGGTCGCCGACAGCCTGGCGAAAAGTGGCACGAAAGCGCTCGCCTACGCGGTGAACGTGGCCGATGGCAAGCAGGTTCCCGAGGTTTGCGACAGAATCGTCGCCGACTTTGGCCGGGTGGACATTTTGGTGAACAATGCCGGCATCACCCGCGACGGATTGCTGCTGCGGATGAGCGAGGAGGACTGGGATCTGGTGCTGGGGGTGAACCTCAAGGGCGCGTTCCTGTTTACCAAGGCGTTGAGCCGCACGATGCTCAAGCAGCGCAGCGGCGCGATCGTCAATATCGCCTCCATCGTCGGCGTGGCGGGCAACGCGGGGCAGGCGAACTACTCGGCGTCGAAGGCCGGCATGATCGGTTTGACGAAGACGGTGGCGAAGGAATTTGCGTCGCGCGGCATTCGCGCAAACGCCGTGGCGCCCGGGTTCATCCAGACGCCGATGACCGACAAACTGAGCGAGGAGGCGAAGAAAACGCAGACGGATTTCATTGGTTTGGGACGGTTGGGCACGCCGGAGGATGTGGCCAACGTGGTGTTGTTCCTGGCGAGCGATCTGTCGAGCTACGTCACGGGACAGGTGGTCGGCGTGGATGGCGGGTTGAAGCTCTAGAAGCCAGGCAGAGGGATTTTCGAAAAGAAGGTTTTGACAGCGAGGCGTCGCTTCGCGTAAAGAGGCAACAATTAAGGAGAAAGAACCATGGCAGAGAAATCAGTGGCAGATCGCGTAAAGGAAATCATCGTCGAACAACTTGGGGTGAATCCCGACCAGGTGACGCCCGAAGCGAAGTTCATCGAGGATTTGGGCGCGGACTCGTTGGATACGGTCGAGCTGGTGATGGCGTTTGAGGAAGAGTTCGGCGCGGAAATTCCCGACGAAGATGCGGAGAAACTGCAAACGGTCGGCGATGTCGTCAAATACATCGAGGAGCGCGGCGAGAAGTAACCAGCGATTTGCCATTGCGGCACCTCAGGTTTGGGGCATGAAGCAAGTTGCAATTTCGCGCTTTGTGCCCCATTTTTTTACCGGCATTTACGAGTCATCATGAGCGAACGGCGCGTTGTCATCACAGGGATGGGAGTCATCACCCCGCTGGGCAGCGACCTCAACGTTTTCTGGCAGAATCTGCTGGCTGGCAACAGCGGCATCGGTCCGGTGACGCGGTTCGACGCCACCAACTTTGACTGCAAGATCGGCGGTGAGGTCAAGGACTTCAACCCCGAAGATTTCATGCCCGCCAAGGAAACGCGTCGTACCGACCGTTTCACCCAGTACGCCGTCGGCGCCGCAAAATTGGCTCTTGCCGATTCGAAACTGGAGTGCGGCAAGGAAGATTTGAACCGTGTCGGTGTGCTGATCGGCTCCGGCATCGGCGGTATGGAAACGATCGAAAAGCAAACCGCGATCCTGCTCAAGAAAGGCCCTGGGCGCGTCTCACCATTCATGATCCCAATGCTCATCATCAACATGGCCAGCGGCTACGTCTCGATGCTGCTCGGCGCAAAAGGTCCGAATCTCGCCGTCGTCTCGGCGTGCGCCACCGCCACGCATGCCATCGGCGAAGCAACTCGCGCCATTGTCCACAACGATGCTGACGTCATGATCGCCGGCGGCAGCGAGGCGGCCATCACGCAACTTGGCTACGCAGGTTTCTGCTCGATGCGCGCCATGAGCACCCGCAACAACGAGCCGCACCGCGCCAGCCGCCCGTTTGACGCGGAGCGCGACGGCTTCGTCATGGGCGAG
This sequence comes from Verrucomicrobiia bacterium, assembly GCA_050013395.1. Lineage (GTDB taxonomy): Bacteria > Verrucomicrobiota > Verrucomicrobiia > Palsa-1439 > Palsa-1439 > JBEKZD01. Next base: position 2,239 of record JBEKFI010000096.1, read on the forward strand.
GGGGCCGGCGTTTGCATTCTCGAATCGCTCGAACGCGCCAAGCGACGTGGCGCGCGCATTTATTGTGAGATTGTGGGCTACGGCATCACGGGCGACGCCTATCACATGAGCGCACCCGCTCCTGAAGGCGAAGGCGCAGCCCGTTCGATGGTGATGGCGTTGAACCATGCCAGACTCAATCCCGAGCAGATCGATTACATCAATGCCCACGGGACGTCCACGCCCGTCGGCGACAAATGCGAGACGCAGGCCATCAAGAAGGTCTTCGGCGCGCATGCGAAGAAGCTGGCCGTCAGCTCGACGAAGTCGATGACCGGTCACCTGCTCGGCGCGGCAGGTGCGGTCGAAACCGCCGTTTGTGCGCTAGCCATCCAGCACGGCATCGTGCCACCGACGATCAACTACGAAAACCCCGATCCCGAGTGCGACCTCGATTACGTTCCCAACAAGGCTCGCGAAATGAAAGTCCATGTCTGCCTCAATAATTCACTCGGTTTCGGCGGCCACAACGCCACTCTGATCGTCAAACGCCACGAGTAGATTTTGGAGTGCGGTGACTTGTCACCGCTTTGCCGTTCTCCCAAAGCTGCGTCAAGCCGCAGCACTCCAAACGGTTAAATTCAACTTGCAACCGGCGGTGCATTCCGCTACGTTCCCACCCCTTGGTCATGAAAGCAAAGATTCATCCAGAATACGTCGATGCCGTCATCCACTGCGCGTGCGGCAACATCATCAAGACTCGGTCCACACACAAAGACATGCGTATCGGCATCTGCTCGAAGTGTCATCCGTTCTTCACGGGCACGCAGAAGTACGTCGACACGGCGGGCCGCGTTGAACGCTTCCGGAAGCGGTACGCCAAGAAAGCCAAGTAGCTGCACTTCCCTTTGGTGGCGCAGGCGTCCCTGCCTGCGTTCCCCAGTTTCACAGGCAGGGACGCCTGTGCTACCAACTCAAACAATGAACGTCCTTCCCAACATCGAAAAGTTTCGCAAGCGAGCGGCCGAACTCGAGGCCGAACTCGCCAATCCAGCGGTCTATGCCGATCAACGGCGCGCTGGCGAGCTGGCGCGCGAACTCCAGCGGCTCAAGAAACTCCTCGCCGACCATGCGCGCTGGGAAGCGATTCAGAAACAGATTGTCGAGAACGAGCAGCTCGCTGGCGGTAGCGATCCCGAGTTGGCCGAATTGGCAAAGGCAGAGTTGGAGACGCTCCGGAAGGAGTTGGAGAAAGTCTCCTGCGATGTGCAGATCGGTCTTGTCCCTCCTGATCCGAACGACTCGCGCAACACCATCGTCGAAATCCGCGCCGGCACAGGCGGCGAGGAAGCGGCGTTGTTCGCTGCCGATTTGTTCCGCATGTACAGCAAGTACGCGGATGCGCAGGGTTGGAAGATTGAGGTGATGGACACCAGCCCCAGCGAACGCGGCGGGTTCAAAGAAATTGTCTTCTCGATGCTCGGCCAGGATGTTTACAGGAAGATGCGCTACGAAAGCGGCGTCCACCGCGTTCAGCGCGTGCCTGAGACCGAGGCACAAGGCCGCATTCACACTTCGACGGCGACGGTTGCCGTTTTGCCAGAGGCCGAGGAAGTGGACGTGCAGATCAAACCTGAGGAACTTGAGATCACCGTCTGCCGTGCCAGCGGCCCCGGCGGCCAGGGCGTGAACACAACCGACAGCGCCGTCCAAATCCACCACAAACCCAGCGGCCTCATCGTCCGCTGCGCCGACGAGCGTTCCCAGTTGAAAAACAAGAACAAGGCGTTGCGCGTTCTCCGTTCGCGTCTCCTCGCCCGCAAACAGGAGGAGGAACAGGCCAAGCTGACCGCCGCCCGTCGCAGCCAGATCGGCACCGCCGACCGCAGCGAGAAAATCCGCACCTACAATTTTCCGCAAAACCGCGTCACCGACCACCGCATCAACCTCACGATTCAGAATTTGCCAGCGATACTTGAAGGCGACCTTGACGAGTTGATTGAGACCCTGATGACGGACGATTACCAGAAGCGTTTAAGCATGGCAGGGAGAGAGGACTGAAGAGCGTCATGCCGGCCTCCAAGTATTCGCTGCCAGACTTTCTGAAAGCGGCATGCTCAGGAAGCTCGTACAGGCGCTGGCTGTCACGCAAAGCCACCGCACATTTTGTCAGGGACAGGAAGCGCGGGAACGAGAAGGTTACACGCGAGGCTTACAAGGCCGCAATACACGAGGCCGTTCTCCGCTGCGAAGGGCGTGACGAGTACACGGGGCGTACTTTGGATTGGAAGTTAATCGGGACATACGATAACGAACAGTCGCGACGGGAGAAGCGTGCTTATAAGAAAGGCTTGGGAAATCTGCCGACCGTTGACCACGTCGGCGACGGCTTGGGCCCGGCTAACTTCAAGATTTGCTCATGGCGAGTGAACGATTGCAAGAACGACCTTGATCTTGAAGAATTCTTGGAAATATGTCGCGCCGTAATTCGACACCACGAATCCAAGTAGGCTGCCGACCTATGCTGCTGTGGTTGGTCTATCCTTCCACCCTTTCGCTCATTTTTGTAATCTCCCGCCCGTGCACATCTTGGATGTCATCAGCAAGACGACTCCTTTTTTCGAGAAGCATGGGATTGAGTCGCCCCGGTTGAACATCGAGTTGCTGCTGGCGCATCTCCTGAAAAAGAAGCGGCTCGATCTCTATGTCGAATTCGAACGGGAGTTGGATGAGGCGACGCTGCAAAAGCTGCGTGAGTTGGTGAAACGTCGGGCGGCAGGCGAGCCGTTGCAGTACATCACGGGCGAGGCGGAGTTTTTCGGGCTGAGGTTTGCGGTGGACAGGCGCGTGTTGATCCCGCGACCGGAGACGGAGTTGTTGGTGGAGACGGTGCTGGAGAGGTTAAAGGCAGAAGGCAGAAGGCAGCAGGCGGGAGCAATTGCGCCAACAGCTTCCGAAGCCTCAACGCTCAACGTTCCGTCTTCGCCACCAACGGACGCGACGGAGCGCGTCCCTCCACTCACCACTTACGACTCACCGCTCACCATCATTGACGTCGGCACGGGCAGCGGCTGCATTGCGGTGGCGCTGGCGAAGAGGTTGATGACCACAGGCAGGGACGCCTGTGCCACCGGAGAAATAGAAATTTGGGCGACGGATGTGAGCGCGGAGGCCTTGGAAGTGGCGGCTTCCAACGCGGCGCGGCACGAAGTTGAAAAAAACATTCGCTTTTTGCAGGGCGATTTGATAGGAGTTTTGCCCGACGGCTTGCGTGCGGATGTGATTGTTTCGAATCCGCCTTATATCGCCACGGGGGAACTGGCGAAGCTGCCGAAGGAGGTTAGAGACTTTGAGCCCGTGCGTGCACTCTCGGCGGGTGAGGATGGGCTCGAAGTTATTCAACGCTTGGTCATGGATGCCAAGCGTGTCTTGAAGCCTTCGGGATTCGTCGCGCTGGAAATGGGTGCGGGTCAGCGCGCGGCTGTCGAAGCGTTGTTTGTCAAAGCAGGATACGAAATCGGTCGGGTCGTGAAAGATTTGCAGCGACACGAGCGTGTCATCGTCGCCGTGCCGAGGTTGTAGAGGCGCTTCTATGAAGCGCCGTGGGGACCGCGCTTCACAGAAGCGTGTCTACAACAGACGTAGAAGTACCAAATAGCTTTCACCAAGGAGGGAGCTATGGAAAAGATTATCATCAGTGGGGGAAATCCGCTTCGCGGAACCGTTCAGATCGGCGGCTCGAAGAACGCCGCGCTGCCAATTATCGCCGCCACGTTGCTCACGAGTGAACCGTGTGTCATTCGCGGCGTGCCGAATCTCAGCGATATCCAATTCATGTGCGACATCCTGCGCTGGCTCAGCGTGAAGGTGACGCATCACAAGGAGGAAGGTATCGTCGAAGCGCAGGCGCATCATCCGCTCGGCGTCGCGCCGTACGAGCTGGTGCGCAAGATGCGCGCCTCGATTTGCCTGCTCGGTCCGCTTCTGGCTCGCTTGCACAACTGCAAAGTGTCGCTGCCCGGCGGCTGCGTGATCGGCGACCGTCCGATTGACCAGCATATCAAGGGTCTGAAGCGGCTCGGCGCGGAAGTGCTGGTGGAAAACGGCTACGTCCATGCGCGGTGCCATGAACTGGTTGGCACGGATGTATTCATGGGTGGCCGTTTCGGTTCGACCGTGCTGGGCACGGGCAACGTGATGATGGCCGCCGTGCTGGCCAAGGGTACGACGTACATCGAAAGCGCCGCCTGCGAGCCTGAGGTTGAAGACCTCGCCAATTTCCTGAACGCCATGGGCGCGAAAATCAAGGGCGGCGGCAGTCACATTATCGAAATCGAGGGTGTGGAGCAGCTTCACGGGGCCGACTACACGGTGATTCCCGATCGGATCGAAGCGGGTACGTTCATGACGGCCGCTGCCATCACCGGTGGTGACATCGAGATCAAGGGGGCGCGCGCCGATCATTTGCACGCCGTGCGCGACAAACTTGAGGAGGTGGGCATTAGCGTTCAACGAACCAACGGCGCGATCCGTGTTCAAAGCACGGGTGAGCTGAAACCGGTCGATGTCATCACGATGCCGTATCCCGGTTTTCCGACCGACATGCAGGCCCAGATGAGCGCCGTGATGACCGTGACGCCGGGCATCAGCGTGATCACCGAAAAGGTTTTCCCAAATCGCTTCATGCACATCAGCGAAATGGCGCGCCTTGGCGCCGACATTTCGCTGGAAGGCAACAGCGCCATCGTCAAAGGCGTCAAGAAGCTGAGCGGCGCGCCGGTGATGGCCAGCGATCTTCGGGCCAGCGCGGGGCTGGTGCTCGCGGGGCTGGCGGCCGATGGAGAAACTGAGGTTAACCGCATCTACCACGTTGATCGTGGCTACGAACGGATCGACCAAAAGCTGCGACACCTCGGTGCAAAGATCGAACGGGTGGCGGAGTAGAGGGCTCGTAGAGCGGGCGGCGTAGAGCGTGGAGCGGCGATCACTCACCACGCGTCCTTTTCTCGCTCTACTATCCACGCTCAACGCTTCACCCCCTTAATTTCCTTGCGCTTCCGCGCGGAAGGCTGATATTGCGACAGATGGCGAGTTCCAATGTTCGATTCACTTTCAGAGAAGTTGCAGGCCGTTTTCAAGAACCTGCGCGGGTACGGCAAACTGACGGAGAAGAACGTCAGCGACGCGCTACGCGAGGTGCGCCTGGCATTGCTGGAAGCGGACGTCAACTACAAGGTCGTTAAGGATTTTGTCGAGCGCACAAGGCAGCGCGCGCTGGGCCAGGAAGTTCTGGCAAGTGTCACGCCGGGGCAGCAGATCATCAAGATTGTTCACGATGAACTGGTCGTGTTGATGGGCGGAGACGGCGCGCCCGGCGGTCGCGCCCTACCAGCGGGCGTGCCCGCCGTAGCCTCGGCGAAGGCGGGCAACTGGATGATGGTCGGGTTGCACGGCTGCGGCAAGACAACCACGTGCGGCAAACTGGCGAGACTTTTCGCAAAGCAAGGCCGCAAGCCGTTTCTCGTTGCTTGCGACGTGTATCGACCGGCGGCGATCGATCAGCTTGAAACCCTGGGCAAGCAACTGCAGATTCCAGCGTTCTCGATGCGCGGCGAGAAGGATGTGACGAAGATTTGCAGGCAGGCGGTTTCGGTCGCGCAGGCGCAGGATCGCGACGTTTTGATTTTCGATACGGCAGGTCGGTTGCACATTGACGAAGAGTTGGTTCAAGAGTTGGTGCGGATGCGCGACTTGCTGCAGCCGCAGGAAATCCTGCTCGTGGCCGACGCGGCGACGGGGCAGGAGGCCGTCAACATCGCCGAACATTTCGACAAGGCGCTCAAGATCACGGGAATTGTGCTGACCAAGCTCGACGGCGATGCGCGAGGTGGCGCGGCGCTGTCGATGCGTGCAGTGACGGGTAAGCCGATCAAGTTTGCAGGCGTCGGCGAGAAACTCGACGACCTTGAACCGTTTTATCCCGAGAGGATGGCGGGGCGAATCCTTGGCATGGGTGACGTGGTGAGCTTGGTGGAGAAGGCGCAGGAAGCTTTCGACGCGGAGAAGGCCGAGGAAATGCAGAAGAAGATCGCCGACCAGAGCTTGAACTTTGACGATTTCCTCGGGCAACTACAGCAGCTCAAGAAACTTGGGCCGCTGGAAAATCTGCTTGGCATGTTGCCCGGAATGAGTAAAATGCAAAACCTCAGCCCGGGCGACTCTCAACTGAAGCGGGTCGAGGCGATTGTGCAGTCGATGACGCGGGAAGAGCGCCGCCGTCCCGAAATCTTGAATGCGAGCCGCCGTACGCGCATCGCTCGTGGCAGCGGGACGACCGTGGCTGAGGTCAACGATTTGCTGAAGCAGTTCGGCATGATGAAGCGAATGATGAAAGACATGGGCAAGATGCAGAAAGCGATGATGCGCAAAGGCGCATTGCCGAAGCTGGCCCGGTAACTGTAGCGGCGCTCCCTGCCCCGACATCCAATGTCGGGGTGAACGAGCGCCGAAGATGGATTTGAAAGACACGGCGGTCATAGACCGCCGCTACAACAGGAGAAGGAATCGTGGCAGTAAGAATCAGATTGCGGCGAGTGGGTACGAAGAACGTGCCGAGGTATCGTATTGTCGTGGCGGACGGGCGCAGCCCCCGCGACGGACGGTTCATTGAGAACCTAGGGACGTATAACCCCCAGAAGGCCGAAAACAATTTTGCGGTTGATCTGGAACGGGCCAAATACTGGATCCAACGGGGCGCCCAGCCCAGCGACACCGTGCGCAGCATTTTGAAGAAGGCAGAAAAGGCTGAACGGGCGGCCAAAACGGCCTGAGGAACACCCACGGCTCGCGACCGCGCGCGGCGAGGGTGAAGGCTGTTGGATGGGAGCGCAATGAAAGCGTTTATCGAATACGTGGTCAAGGCATTGGTCGATCATCCCGAGGAGGTGGACATCAAGGAAGTGGACGGAGAGCGCGTCGTCGTCTTTGAGGTGCGACTGAACCCGGCCGACATCGGCAAGGTCATTGGCAAAAGCGGGCGCACCATTACGGCAATCCGCACCTTGTTGACGAGCGCCGCTGCCAAACACGGCAAACGGGCCGTGCTGGAAATCGTCGAGCCGGAAGGCAAACCCATTGCGGGAGAAAGCGGCGAAGGCAGCCACGAGTAACCGCGACGAGCGCCAGCGCGACGGATGGAATTCGACATACTCACGTTGTTCCCTCGGATGTTCGAGGGGCCGCTGGACGAAAGCATTCTGAAGCGCGCCCGCGAAAGCGGACTGGTGCAGATTCGAGTTCACAACCTGCGTGAGTTCACTCACGACAAGCACCACGTGGTTGACGACAAGCCGTACGGCGGCGGACCGGGCATGTTGATGAAGCCCGAACCGATCTTTGAAGCTGTTGAGAAGTTGCAGCGCGCGGATTCGTGCGTCGTGTTAATGACGCCGCAAGGAACGCCGTTCACGCAGAAGCGTGCGCAGGAGTTTGCAGAGAAGCCGCATCTGATTGTCATTTGCGGCCACTACGAAGGCGTGGACGAACGCGTGCGCGAAACGCTCGTCGATGAGGAAGTCAGCATCGGCGATTACGTGTTGACGAACGGCGCGCTGGCCGCGGCGGTGGTTGTGGATGCCGTCGTGCGGCTGTTGCCCGGTGTGTTGGGCGACGAGCAAAGCGCGGGCGACGATTCGTTCGCCAGCGGTTTGCTGGAGGGGCCGCAGTACACGCGCCCGCCCGAGTTTCACGGGATGCGCGTGCCGGACGTGTTGCTGTCGGGCGATCACGCGGCGATTGCGAAGTGGCGCGCTGAACAGGCGCGCCAGCGGACAAAAGAGCGACGGCCTGATTTGTTAAAGTAGGACGGGCGGCACGTGAAACGTGCCAAGTCCCGCCCGTCTGCCGTGGACGTGGAACAGGCGCTGGACAATTTGGACAGGAGAGAGACCATGAATGTGATTGAAAAACTTGAGAAAGAACAACTGCGAACCGACCTTGTGCCCTTCAAGGTGGGCGACAGTGTCAAAGTGCACTCCCGCATCAAGGAAGGCGACCGCGAGCGCATCCAGGTTTTCTCTGGTATCGTGATCAACAAGCAGGGCAGGGGCCTGCGCGAAACCTTCACGGTCCGCCGCATCAGCTATGGCGAAGGCGTCGAGCGCGTTTATCCGGTGAACTCCCCGTTCATCCAGAAGATCGAAGTCGAACGCGAAGGCTCGGTGCGCCGCGCCAAGCTATACTACCTGCGCAAACGAGTCGGCAAAACCGCCACCAAGGTCGAAGAGGCGTAGCCGCTGTTTTTTGTGAACCGATTCCGAGACCCTGATGCTGTAGCGGCGGTCTATGCCCGCCGTGGTTATGCGCATGCTTACAGCAACGGCGCTCACAGAGCGCCGCTACAACGGGGGAACTGAATGCCTTCGCTCCGTCACGAGAAACGAGCGTACAACGACGGAGCGACCATCGTCGCGGGAGTGGACGAAGCGGGACGCGGCCCACTCGCCGGCCCGGTCGTTGCCGCTGCCGCAATCCTGCCGCGCGATTTCCGCCACAAGGTCCTCAACGACTCCAAACAACTTACGCCCGAGCAACGCGACGAACTTTACGCCGAGTTGACGGCGCGCTCTGACATTCACTGGGCCGTCGGCGTCTCGGACGTTGAAGTGATCGATGCCTACAACATTCTTCGGGCGACGTGGCGTGCGATGGTGCTTGCGCTCGATGCGTTGCCGGTGAAACCCGACTATGTTCTCGTGGATGGCTTGCGTGTTCCTGCGGTCCGCATCCGTCAGAAGGCGATTGTCGGCGGCGATGCCAAGAGTTTTTCCATTGCCGCCGCCAGCGTGATCGCGAAGGTCACCCGCGACCGCATGATGCTGAGAGTTCACGAGCAGTTTCCGCAATACAACTTTGCCCAGCACAAGGGCTACGCCACGCCCGAACATCTCGCGGCGCTGGAAAGGTACGGACCGTCGCCCGTGCATCGCAAATCGTTCGCGCCGGTGCGCCAGACCGTCGAGCCTGTTCAAGTAGAATTTGCTGCATTGCAGACACCGCTGTAAGCCAGTCGTTTTGTAGGCGCGAGCCTGCTCGCGGCCTTTTGTGATGGCAGATGGGGCACGACTGGCCGCGAGCAGGCTCGCAGCTACAATCCGGTGGTAGTAACAAGATGCGGCCAGGCGAGAGGTTCCATTCAAAAATCCTCTTTCCATTTCCCGGTAGCTGCCATACAACTTTTTTCATTGGTGAGGCGGGCATGCGATTCAACTGGTTCAGGCGACCGAAGACAACCACTGCCAAACAGGAACTCGGCGCGCGCGGCGAGGAAGCGGCCGCGAAATATCTCCGTCGCCACGGTTACAAGGTCCTCGTGCGCGGTTTCCGCAGTCGCGCAGGGGAGATCGACATCGTCGCGCGGCACAAGGAGTGGCTGGTGTTCGTCGAGGTCAAGACGAGGAAGAGCGAACAATTCGGCGTGCCCAGCGAAGCGGTGAACGCGAAGAAACAGCGCCACATCACCAAGGTCGCGCTCGATTACCTGCGGTTGCTTGGCTATCCGCAGGTCAGGTTCCGTTTCGACATCGTCGAGGTTGTGATGTGCAACGACGCGAAGAAACCCGACGACATCCGCCTCTATCAAAACGCATTCGACTTGAGCGAGCCGTACATCTACTGAGCGTAGGATAGGCGTCTCGCCCGTCCACCACATTCTGCTGCCGTCATCCACTTCGCGCGCAGTCTCGCCGCCACGCTCGACGAACGGTGGCGGATGCACGAGAACTTTCTCCGCTCGCACGGCTTATTCGGGCGCTCCAGCAGGAAGGGAACCGGGGTCAACTCTGCACTCTTCACGCATTCGTGAGCCGCGCTGTTTCTCCACGCGCCATATCTGAGCACTCTCAGCATGGACGCTCCGATCGCGTTCAGCTTCTGATATATCGCGGCGCGATATATCATGTAAGTCACTTGAGCGGGGGATGAACGATCTGGGGGAGGATTCAGGGTGAACTCCTAACCCTTGACGTTGTTTTCGTGTCGTTACGCGACCGGTAAAACACATTCGACTTGCTACAACGTTTCGGTTAAAAGAGGCACCATGCTCGCTAAAGTCCACTCGGCTGCGGTTCTGGGCATCGAGTCTTACCCGATCGAGATCGAAGTCAACTCAGGTTGGGGGCAGCCCGCAGTCATCATCGTCGGGTTGCCCGACGCGGCAGTCAAGGAATCGCGTGACCGCGTCAAGACGGCCATCGAGAACAGCGGTTTCAAGTACGTCATGGGCCGCACGACCATTAACCTCGCTCCTGCCGACGTGAAGAAGGAAGGACCAAGCTTCGATCTGCCCATCGCCATCGGCATTCTTGCGGTGAGCGAGCAAGTTCAGGCGGGGAATCTGGAGGACTTTGCCATCGTTGGCGAACTCGCCCTCAGCGGCGAAGTGCGCAGCGTCAACGGCGTGTTGCCCATCGCGCTCTGCGCTCGTGAACGGAAGAAGCGCGGTCTCATCGTCCCTGCGGACAATGCTCCTGAAGCCGCTGTGGTTCAGGGAATCGACGTTTACCCCGCGCGCAATCTGCGCGAAGTCGCCGAATTTGTTGCGGGCAAACGCGAACTCGTTCCGCTACGCGAGGATCCCGCGCAGATTTTTCAGCAGACACGACGTTACGAGATCGATTTTGCCGACGTGAAGGGGCAGGAACACGTCAAGCGCGCGATCGAGGTTGCGGCGGCGGGCGGACATAACATCTTGATGATCGGGCCGCCGGGCAGCGGCAAGACATTACTGGCTAAACGAGTGCCAACCATCATGCCGCAGACAACGTTGGAAGAATCGCTGGAGACGACGAAGATCCACAGTATCATGGGGCTGCTGCCGAAGGGTCAGGCATTGCTCGCCACGCGGCCGTTTCGCTCGCCGCATCACACAACCAGCAATGCCGGCCTGCTGGGCGGCACGGCGAATCTGACGCCGGGCGAGGTCAGCTTGGCGCACAACGGCGTGCTGTTTCTTGACGAGCTTCCTGAATTTCATCGTGACGTGCTGGAAGCGTTGCGCGAGCCGCTGGAGGAAAGCCGCGTTGTCATCTCTCGCGCTTCGGGTACGATGACGTTTC
>JBEKFI010000097.1:0-20206 GCA_050013395.1 Verrucomicrobiia bacterium
GCTGCTCGGAGTTGATCGCTTTATCAATGAGGCGCGTGCGGTCACAAACCTGATCGGCAATGGCATTGCCACGATCACAGTTGCCCGGTGGGAAAAAGCTTTTGATGAGAAGCAAGCCACTGCTGTTCTCAATGGCGAGGCCCTATGAATCGCGGCCCCGCCTGATCCACGCCATATCACTTCTAGCAGGCTGCTAAAAAAGTCCCCGAAAACGCTGCTGTCGTTGTAGGCCGACTCTGCGAGTCGGCGAGCTTCTTGGGATTTCGCCGCTTCGCAGAAGCGGCCTACAACCCAAAAAACGTTTTTCAGCAGCCTGCTAGGCGTCGCTTGCTGCTTTCAGTCCCCTTCAACTTGAGCGTTCTCCACGATGAACGGTGGGCCTTCCTTGTTGGCGACAGTCACGTTCTTGAACTGGATGCCCTTGGCGTTCTTGACCGACAGGCCGGTGGTGGCCGCCGTGATGTGGACGTTTTCCAAAACGACGTCCGAGATCGCGCTTTCCGGCAATCCGATGATCATGCCTGCCGATCTCTGACAGGTGGCGGTCAGATTGCTGATGCGGATGCTGCGGAAGATCGGTGTGGTTTCGTTGATGGGCTGAGCGGGATCATTTTTGGGGGCAGATCGTTCCACGGGATCTCTGGCGGAGTTGTTCATGTAGTAGCAGGTCAACGTGATGGCGGGGTCAACATTCTTCATGGTGATGTCGCTGACGCTGATGTTCTCCACCGTACCGCCTCTGCCGCGCTGCGATTTGATGCGTATCCCGTTTTCGGTGTTTTCAAACGTGCAGTTCCGCACCGTCACGTTGCGCACGCCGCCGACTGTTGCAGAGCCGATCGACATGCCGTGTCCGTGCAAGAAAACGCAATCGGTGACGGTAATGTCTTCGCTCGCAAACGCGCGCCCCGGGATCGCCCTGTTGGACTTGATGGAGATGTTGTCATCGCCCGTGTCGATGCGGCACCGGGTGATCAGAACGTTCTTGCAGCCGATCGGATTGATCCCGTCGGTATTGGCCGCACCGGAGGGCGCTTTCACGGTGACATTGCTGATGACCACGTCTTCACAGGCCGTGGGGGCCAGATGGGTCGTCGGTGAGTTTTGCAGAGTTACGTCCTGCACGCGCACGTTTTTGCAGTTGGTAAGCACGATCATGGTTGGCCGGGGCAAAACGTAGCCGGGAGTCTTGCGCCGCGCTTCCTCGGCCGGCCCCCACCAGCGCGTGCCCGCGCCATCAATCGTGCCCGAGCCGATGATGGCAACATCGTGGAGGTTCTTTCCGTTCACGAAGGCGATGAACGAGTTGGTCTTTTCCGGGTTCACAAAATCGGCGCGCTCATCGGTGGCTTGCAGGACTGCCCCTGCGTCGAGTTGGAGCGTCATCTGGCTGTGTAGGAAAATGGGTTTGCTGAGATAGGTGCCCGCCGCGAACCGGACAATGCCGCCACCGGCGTTCCCGCATTCATCGAGTGCTTTCTGAATGGCCGCAGTGTCGAGGGTCTTGCCGTCACCTTTCGCGCCAAACTGTCGGACGTCGAAAACTCTGGCGGACCGGCCTGCCGCAGAAGCCGGAGACTCCGCCGTCCATCCAGTAACAATGGCCAACGATGTGAATGACATTAACAGACACACCGACATCGGAAACACACGCTGCCGGTTCAGGTTGAGGTTGCTTTTGGTTTTCATGATTGTGTGCTGTATTATAAATACCTGTCGCGTCGCTTTCCAAGTCACGATTCTCCTGCGCAGAAGTCAAGGTGGTTATCTTGTCGCGGACGTGGCGCTTGACGGCGCAGTCAAGGCTCGACGCCTACGAGCACGAGAGGAACTGCGGGAACACCGCGACCGTTACGTATGATGTTGTAAAGCTCGCCTTCGTAGTAGCCCGGGCCTGACGACATTTCCTGTTGTAGGGATTTCATGGCCAGAATCTCGATGCCCACGTCGATCTGATCACGAACGTAAAAGGCAAGGTGTTTGACAAATAGGTCGTAAGCCACGAAGGAGTACTTTCCAAACTGAATTTCCAAGGCCACTCGAGCCTTTACAAAGTCGGTTTGATTGTAGCTGAATATCGGAATTTCACCGGCAGACTCAATCTCCGCCTTCTGTTCTTCAGGTGGCTTGAACAAGGTTTGGCGGATTAGCTTTTCGCTCTTGGTCACCCAATAGCTTACACGGCTTTCTTGCCATCCGCGCTGCGGTAGTAAATCGGAGAACGCCTTGTTCATTTCAACCGGGCTATATAGCACCTTTCCCGGCATAGTTTTCTCCTTGCTGACCTTGGTCCGACAGGCATTCGCGTCCACCATGTGAATAACATCCTGAATCTCTTTCCAAAGCTTCTTGTTGTGAACCAAGAGGTATTCGAGGCCGTTCAGATGGGAGTAAGTTTGGGTAATTCTCATTTGCGTGTGCGATACGGTGCGCGTTTTTCGAGAAGAACCGGCTCCGCCTTTGTCTCGTCACGCTTGAGCCAAGGGGCGTGCAGAAGGTGTCGGCCGGCATTCTTAGGGTCAAACACAGGACGTCCCATTGGTCTTACGGGAAGGGTCCCTTCAACCGCCCGCCGAATTCGCTCACGGGCAATCGCGGCATACTTGGGAACAAGCTCAGCACCTACGCCGCGGCGCCCGCGAAGGACAGCCGCTACGATTGTCGTACCGGTTCCTAGGAACGGGTCAAGCACCCAACCGCCTTCTTCGGTGAGCGACAAGACTAGCCGTTCAATTAACTCGACAGGGAACTGGCATGGATGTTCGGTCTTCTCGATATGGTTGCTTTTTACGTTGGGGATTGTCCAGAGATCGCCGGGGTTCTTCCCAAGCGGGTTGCAGGAATATTGACCCGCCTTCGGTCCCTTGAAGTACTTCTTCCCAGGGTACTTCTGGGGGACCCGAATCCCATCGAGGTTGAAGATGTAATTGTCATCCTTCGTGAACCACAGAACTGTCTCATACCGGCCCGAAAGGCGACGGGAGCAATGGAGACCGTGTTCAAAGTGCCACACTATACGATTGCGCATCTTCAAACCCAACTCACGGAACACGGGGAACAGAAGGGAATCGAGCGGGATAATTGCGCCATTCTCGACGTAGTTGCCAACCTGCCAGCAGAGGCTGCCACGAGGCGAAAGAACTCGAACGCACTCGCGGATAATGGCGCGCTGCTGGTCCACATATTGGTCCAAGTGAAGACGCCGCTCATATTCTTTACCAATGTTGTAAGGAGGCGACGTAACAACTAGCTGAATCGTCTTATCGGGGATTGAGTGGAGCAAAGTGTTACAGTCGCCTTCAAAAACAACAATGTTTTCGCGAGGCGTGAATTCTGACGCGATGTCGACTTGCTTGAACATTCCCACGGCTGACAGATTAGTAGATCAGAGCTAGAAAAGCTAGATCGCTTATCAAGCCTCGCGCGGACAAGCAACACTTACGGTGTGGCGAAACTGATGGTGACCGACGGATTGATCTTGAACGGCACGGCGGTGGTGGGCGAGAGCCGACGACTGAAAACCGGGCCTCACTTGTTTCTGTCATCACAATAGGATTTTTGCCATTGACTGGCGCTGGCTGATTGGCAAGAATCCAAGTGTTGTTCGGGTCGCATGCCGAGAAGGTGAGTAATCCAATGGCGAAAGGTGTGGAAATGGCCGGATGGTGATGCCGGTCGGAAGGTCGAACGAATGCGAAACGAACAACAAAGCTGTTTGCTGACGGACATCTACTCCGGTCCGCAGCATACCCTGTGTAGACACAGATTCGTGGTCTGCTTCCCGCAATCAAACACAACGTCCAACGGGGGTAAGAATGAATACCAAGACTAACGTCAGCATGAATTGCGCGATAACGGCTTTGGCTTTGTTCGCAGTATTGTTACCAGCACTAGGCGTTACCGTGCCGCCCCCAAAGGGACTTCCTGCTGGATCGAAAGGCCCCGACATCAGTGTGAGGCGCGTCACCGTCGATCCAGCAAATCCGATGACGGGGCAGTCTTTCCGTGTTGAGGTTTCAATCAGTAATGACGGAGATTGGCCATCGAGTCTCGGAAATTGCCGGATAGAAATCATGAATAGTAACGGTCTCGTAGTGGCCATGAGCGAGATCGTCCACGCTGATGTCGGTCCTAAGAACATGGAACAGTATGGCCGTTCGTTCTCGCTAAAGCAGCCCGGCGAATATATTGCACGTGCTACATGGTATACAGAGCTTCCAGACTTCAAAGGCCTTCAAGACAAGTCTGAAACTTCATTCACATGTAGCGGGACAGATATTTCCGGCGTCAAGCAGAACCCGTTTGATCTGGATGGATCGCTCGCACGCCAAGAAGCCGAACGCAAACTGAGCGAACAGCAGCAAGCCGCAGAAGCGAGTCGTCAAGTGCAATTGCCCCAGCAGCCCCAGCAGCAACTCGTCCAGCAGGCTGAACTCGCTCGTCAAGAGCGGGCGCGTCAACAACAGGCAGAACAAGCAAAGCAAGAACAGGCGAAGCGAGAGCAAGTCCGGCAACAGCAACTGGAGCAAGAGCGACAGACCAGCTTCGCAAACAACAAGAACAGGCGGAACACGACCGGCAAGAGCGCCTCGCACGAGAAAAGGAAGCCGAGCGTCTCCGTCAGGAAAAAGCACGGCAACAAGAAGCGGAACGCCAGCGTCAGTTGGCAGCACAAACCGAGAGTGAACGTCAAGACCAGCTTCGCATGGAGCAAGCTCGAAAAGAACAGGCAGAGCGAGACCGCCGTTATGCCGAACAAGCGGAACAACAACGTCGTCTCGATGCCGAGCGGGCTGCCAACGCTGAGAAGGAGCGCCGAGAGAAAGAAGCTATGTTGGAGCGCAACCGTCAGGAGCAGGAACGGATTCGGCAAGAGGTGGCGCAGAGAAACGCAGAGATCGAAAGACGTGCTGCAGAAACGCAGCGCGCACGAGCCGCATACATACAACAGCAGCAGGCGATAGCAGCACAGCAGCAATATCAGGATCAGTCGCGTCGCCAAAAAGCGCAAGAAGCACAGGCAACCGCCGCGCAGCAAGACGCAATCAATCGCCAGCAGGCGGCTGGGCAACTTCTGGATATGTTTGGTCAGATGGCCGACAACCAGCGAGAACGGGAGGCACGCGAACAAGCGGAACGTGAAGTCCAAGCCCAGGCAGCCCGTCAACAAGCACAACTTGAGCAGGCGCGAGTGCAGGTTGCCCAAGCCGAGGCGGATCGGATTCTTGCCGAACGTGGGAACAATACAGTTACCTTTCGGATAAAGAGCAGCCACCCAAACACCGTCAATGTGCGCTTCTACTCCCTGGACCGTGATCGTGCATGGCCGGCTGCTGACAGGGCCTACATTTTGGATGACAGCCAAGTACACCAAATCCCCATCCAAGGGGAGCCGGGCGAACGAATTGCCTTTGGCGCTTGGGTTGCGGGAAGTTCCTCCACTTCTTGGGGTGCCGGTGTGAGTAAACCTACGAGCGGCAACTACTATCCGTGCAATGGTGGCACCACTGCAATCATCAACTTGAAATGAATGAAAGGAAGCACAATGAGAATATTATTTAAGCAACTTATACTGAGCGTGTTGGTTATAGGTTTCGTGAGCGGTTGCACATCAATTGTTGGGCATACGGTGCCTTTCGCAGGAAACTACATTCACCATTGGTATGCGAACTGCCACTGGTGCGGGGCACGGTGTTGGGATACTACGGCATACGGAAAGGGCATCATGACGAAAGGGCAGTTCGATGACTGGGTTAGGTCCCAAGGGGGCATCGGTGATGACGGTCACTATTATTGCTCTGCTCGCTGCATGAGTGCAACCGGAGCAAACGTATCGGGAACTAAGGAAGTCGAGGTTCCCCGAAACCAATGAAAACTGCGAATCTCAGTAAAATGGAATCTGTGAAACGCTCTCTTCGCATCCTATCGTTGTCGCAGGCTTTCCCCGGTCAAAATGCCCATCAACTATCGCCATATGCGTTCTGAGTATGACTCTCTCAAAGGAATTCCATGAATAAGCCAGCAGCCACCAAGATTCTGTTCATGATTATGATCGTCTTCTGCAGCGGGTCCGTAATTCGCGCCCAAAACTCCTATGGGGGTTTTCAAAGACCGCAGCAATGGTCGGCAACAAACCTTCTGACACGGCCGCCGGTCCCGCCAGACGCTTACCGGAATCTGGACAACCAGAGAATGGTGGATCCTAGGATTCTTGAACAGCAGTACCTCGCACAACAAGCCCGTGAAAAACAACAGCGTTTTGAAGCAGTGAAGCAGGAATATAAGCAGGTGGTGATGCAGAAGGTGAAAGCGAATCCTGCACTATGGAGAATCTGGGGACAAGGCAGTGTTCCTTTAGTGCAGGCGATGGATCATGCAGCAACTTATTACGCCCGCAAGCAGGTGGATGGACCGGAAATCGCCGAACGGTGGCTATCGGCCACCAAGGAATCTCTTCGGACAGAGTCACAGCGGATGGTGGGAACAGAGGCAATACTTGCCGCGCATGACAGTGTTGTCGCTGGCGCTGCAGCAGTCGCCGGGCAGCAAATGACGCCGGTGACACCGGACGTTATACAGGGAGAGCAAGAACAGCAAAGTGTGGTGAAGCCCGGTGTGGGGCAGGCGGCAAGTGTTGCGCAGCAAGCGGAATCTCTGTCCTCTGGGTTAGCTGCCGCTCTACGGTACTTGGAACAACTCACTCACTAGTTGAAGCGGTCTCGGTGAGCAGCCGCACCGTGCCTTGCCCAGTCTCACCCTACGAGCGGCTTTTGCTGATTGGGGTGATAATGTCAAGTGGGTCAGTCATTGGCAATTGATATTCCGGTCGCGACCGGGCCGAGCAAGTCGCCCCGACGACGCAGTCGGGGCTCCCACAAAACCAAGGGCGAGACGGCGTTGGTGGGCGATCTAACTCCGGCTGATCACACCCTATGATCTTCGCGGATGATCGTGCGGCAGCCGCCAGCCAGACTCGGACGCCAGTTTTTGGGTGGTTTCGTCTTCTTGAGTTCGTCCAGTTGTCCGATTTCCTTGAGACGCTGGTAGATGAGTTGCCAGGCACAAGGGCGTGCGGAGTCCACTTCGCAGTGGTCTTCACGGGAGCCGCTGCACGGGCCATTCAGCATGTGTTTGGCACAGCGGGTGACCGGACAAATCCCGCCGTATTGGTGGAGCACACACGCGCCACAGGCTGCGCATTTCTCCGCCCAGACTCCTCGTTCCTCCAGGATGCCGATGAAAGCCGTGTCCAGACCGGCGTAACGCCGGCGCCGCAGGCGAGCGAAAGCACGGCGTCGGTCTGCTTGACCGCTTCGGCGGCTTGTTCGAGAAAGACGTTGTCGCACTGGCGTTCGATAGTCGCTTCTTCGACCTCAAGTGGGAGGCCTTTTAGTTTTGCCGCCATGCGCAACGCGGAGGCGATGATGCTGACTTCACGCTGTCCGCCCGCCAGGCAGACGGTGACGCAGGTGCCACAACCGAGCACAAGAAGCTTCCGGTGCTTTTCGACTATGGCCAGCAGGTCAGGAATGTTTTTTCTTTGCGCGACAATCATGAGCAACTCTCCGTTTTGGTTAAATTTTCCCGTTTGATCGGGCTGGGACCCAGTTTGCGAATCGTTTCCACCATGTCGGTGATGGTGTCCGCCAACGGTCGAGCCATGGCGGCGGAAATGTTGACCATGCGGATGCGGTCTTTTTCGATGCCGATTTCCATCAGCAGGTCCCGGGTGTAATTGACCCGGCGTTTGGCGCAGAGGTTGCCTTCCACAAAATGGCAGCCGCCTTCGAGGCAGCCGGCCACCAGCACGCCGTCCGCGCCGTTTTCCAGCGCCTTCATGAAATACTCAGTTTCCAGCCGGCCCGTGCATGGCGTGCGGATGATCCGCACATTGGGTGGGTACTGGATGCGCATTGAGCCTGCTAGGTCAGCGGAGGAATAGGCACAGTAGTGGCAGCAAAAGGCTACGATCTTGGGTTCAAAAACTTGGGGTTTCATGGGTTATGCAAAAGCCATTTCACAGAAGGAAACAAAGGGAACAAAGAACAACTCATTCCAGAGCTTTTCCGTCGCAAGCCTTCTCTTTGTTGACTTAGTTTGCTTCTGTTCAAGATCTGTTTCGGTCTTCATGGCTTAAATTTGTGCCGTCAGCGTTTCCGCCGGCCGGGGCGCGGGCGCGCCGTTTTCTTCGTTTTCCCCGTTTTTGCTGGCGAACAACTGTTTGATCATCACCATGAACTGGTCGGTTTCGAAATGATGCAGTTGAATGGCGCAGGCCGGGCATTCGGCGGCGCAAATGCCGCAGCCCATGCACTTGGCGGCCTCGATCTGCCCCTTGCCGTCCTTGTTGCAGTAGGGCGCGGAATACGGGCAAACCGTGACGCAGGTCATGCAGGAGATGCACTTCTGCTGGTCCACGTAGGAGACCTGGGCGCTGACATCGATCTGCGTCTTGGACAGCACCGTGGCCGCCCGCGCGGCGGCAGCGCGCGCCTGCGCGATGTTTTCATCAATGAACTTCGGCGAATGGGCCAGGCCGCAGAGGAAAACGCCCTCAGTCGCAAAATCCACGGGCCGCAGTTTCATGTGGGCTTCCACATAGAAACCATCGGCATTGAGCGGCACCTTGAGCATGTCCGAGATGCGCTTGTTGTTTTTCAGGTCCACTTCCACACCCGTGCTGAGCACGACGTTGTCGGCCTCGATCGCGAGCTGTTCCGGGAAGTCGGGACTTTTGAGCGTGACCACCAGGCCGTTGTCTTCGCTCACCTGCGGCGGCGCCTCCGGAGTGTAGCGGATAAAGACCACTCCGGCCTCGCGCGCCTGCTGATAGTAAATTTCCCGGAAACCGTAGGTCCGGACGTCGCGGTAAAGCACATAGACATTGGCCTCGGGATCCAGTTTCTTGATGGCCAACGCATTCTTGACGGCCATCGAGCAGCAAATGCGGCTACAATACGGATGCTTTTCGTTGCGCGAGCCGACGCACTGGATCATGACGATGTTTTGTCCCTTGGCGGGCCAGGTCTTGTCGTGCAACCGTTTTTCCAGTTCGACCTGCGTCAGGACCCGGTCGGACTTGCCGTATAGAAACTCGGTGGTTTTGGCCGGTTGCGCGCCCGTGGCCACGATGATGGCGCCGCCGGTAATTTCAAAGTTCGCGCCGCCTTTGGCCAGTGTCAGGTTGAACTTGCCGATGTGGCCTTTGATGCCGGTGATTTCGGCTTCGAGGTAAAGCTTGATCCGGGGATGTTTTTGGACCTCGTCAATGAGGCCGCGGGTGAAGGCGGCGATGTCGTCGTGCTCGAAGGTGCGGTGAATATCGTGCAGGGTCCCGCCCAGCCGGCCGGTCTGCTCGACGAGATGGACATTGAATCCCTGCTTGGCGAGCGCCAGCGCGGCGGTCATGCCGCTCAATCCGCCGCCGATGACGATGCCGGTCTGGTCCACCGTGAGCGTGCCGCCTTCGAGGGGCCAGAGCGTGCGTGCCCGGGCGATGGACATTTTGACGAGTTCAACCGCCTTTTCGGTGGCGGATTCCGGCACGGCCGAGTGCACCCAGGAACACTGGTCGCGGATGTTGGCCATTTCGAACAGGTTCGGGTTCAGCCCGGCTTCGCGCAGGGTTTCGCGGAACAGCGGCTCGTGCGTCCGCGGGGTGCAGGAGGCCACCACGATGCGGTTGAGCCGGTGTTGATGGATCATGTCCTTGATGTTCGACAGACTCGTGTCGGAACAGGTGAACATGGTGTGGGTCGCCAGAACCACGTTGGGCTCGTGCTCGACCCGTTTCATCACCTGCTCGACGTCCACGACCGACCCGATGTTCATGCCGCAATGGCAGATGAACACGCCAAGGCGCGGTTCCTCGTCGGCGACATCGTGCTCGGTGGGATAACTCTTTTTGGTGATGAGCGAATTGCGGGCCGGCGCGAGCAGTTCCATGGCCATGGAAGCCGCGGCGCTGGCCTGGGTGACCGTCTCGGGAATGTCCTTGGGTTCCTGCGCCGCGCCGCCGACGAACACGCCGGGCCGGGAGGTGGACAGCGGCAGGAGCCGGTCGGTGTCGCAGAAGCCGAATTCGTTGAGCTTGATGTCCAGGCAGGCGGCCAGCCCCGCCATGTTGTGCGGCGGTTCCATGCCCACGGACAAAACAATCAGGTCGAACTCCTTCTGCGCCAGCCGGCTGTTGTCGTCGAGGAACGAAACCCGCAGGTCCTTGCTGCCGGGCAACTGGACAATCCGGGAGGGGATGCTCTTGACGTAATGGATGTTTTCCTTGGCCCGGGCGCGCTCGTAATACTGGTCGAAATCCTTGCCGTGGGCGCGGATGTCCATGTAGAAGATCGTCGCGTCCAGACCTTCGACGTGATCGCCGGCGACCATGGCCTGTTTGGTGGCCATCATGCAGCAGATGGAGGAGCAATATTCATTGCCGCACGTCGAATCGCGCGAACCGACACATTGGATCCAGGCGATGCGCCGGGCCTCGCGACCGTCGGACAGGCGAATGACATGCCCTTCGAACGGCCCGGCCGCGGAAAGCATCCGTTCAAATTGGACGCTGGTGACGACGTTGGCATAGCGGCCGTAACCGAATTCACCTTTGCGCGCAGCATCGAACTCCTTGAAACCCGGAGTCAGGATGACCGAACCCACGTCGAGGGTGACCGTCCGTTCCCGCATGGCGTGGTCAATGGCGTGCTGCTTGCAGGTTTCGACGCACCGGTTGCATTCCGAACACAGGGCGCAATTCAGGCACCGTTCGGCTTCCGCCAAGGCCTGCTCTTCCGTAAGCCCGATTTCAACCTCGTCGAAATTCCCCAGCCGGCTGGCCGGAGCCAGTTCCTTCGCATGGGGCCGGGACTTTTTCTCGATCTTGTCGAGCGTGGGCAGAAACGCCGGTGGAATCGGCCGCAGGCTTTCCTCGAACCGGTTGGCCAGCAAATCCTTGCCTTTCAAATATCGTTCAATGGACTCGGCGACACGTTTGCCGGCGGCGACGGCATCAATCACCGACGCGGGACCGGAGGCATTGTCGCCCCCGGCAAAAATGCCGGGCACGGAAGTCTGGCCGGTCACCGGGTCGGCCTTGAAACAGCCGCGTTCGCTTTGGACCTTGATGTGGCTGACCAGTTCCTCATCCACCGCCTGGCCGATGGCGACGATGATCTGGTCGGCCTCGACCGTGGTGAGATCCTTTTCGTCGAAGGCCGGGCTGAACCGTTTCTGGTCGTCAAAAACCCGGGTGCAACGTTTAAGCTCGATGCCGGTGACGGAGCCGTTGCCGATGATGCGTTTGGGGCCCCAGCCATCGCGGATCTTGATGTTTTCCGCGAGCGTGGCTTCGATCTCCTCCTTGTAAGCGGGCATCTCGTTCCGCTGTTCGAGGCAGATCAGCTCGACATTTTTGGCGCCGAGGCGCAGGGCGGTCCGGGCCACGTCCACCGCCACGTTGCCGCCGCCGATGACCAGCACCCGGCCTTTCACGGCGGGTTTTTGGGCCGAACCGGCGTCCCGGAGAAATTCAACACCGTGCAGCACGCCTTTGATGTCCTCGCCTTCCACGCGGAGTTTGCGGCTCTTCTGTGCACCGGCTGAGATGAAGACCGCGGCATAGTCCTTTTGGAGCGTCTGGAGGGTGACATCCCGGCCGATGCGGCAATTATAGACGAACTTGACGCCCTTGCGGCGGATGATTTCGATTTCGTGGTCGAGCACCTTCTTGGGCAGGCGATACTCGGGAATGCCCCAGCGCAGCATGCCGCCGGCGGCGCCCATCGCCTCGTAAACAGTGACCGCAAAACCGGCATCGGCCAGGTCGTTGGCCGCGGTGAGACCCGCCGGGCCGCCGCCGATCACCGCCACTTTTTTGGCGTCCGGCGCGGGAGTTTTTTCCTCCGGCAGGGTGAGTTTGCCCGCCGCCAGCATTTCTATCTCCTGGTCGGAGGCAAACCGTTTCAGGAGCCGGATGGCGATAGGATCGTCAGCCTTGCCCCTCATGCATTCGGATTCGCAGGGATGCGTGCAGATGCGGCCGCAGATGGCCGAAAGCGGGTTCCGCTGGCGGATGAGCTCGACCGCCTTGAGATATTCCTTTTGCTTGATGAGCTGGACGTAGCCCTGGACGTTGACCCGGGCCGGGCACTTCAGTTTGCAGGGCGAGTGGCCGTTCTTGAGGATGCCGAAAATGTTCGGGGTGGCCTGGGCGTAGAGTTTGGCAATGCCCTTGCGGGTGCCCAGACAGCGGTTGAACTCGTCCGGAATGTCCACGGGACAGACCTGCGTGCATTCGCTGCAGCCGGTGCACTTGTCCTCGTCAACAAACCGCGGATGCCGCCGGACGGTGGCCTTGAAATGGCCGGGTTCGCCTTCCAGCCCGACGAGTTCGGAAAGCGTCAGGATCTCGATGTTCAGGTTCCGCGCGCATTCGACGAGCTTGGGCGAGACGATGCAGGTGGCGCAATCGCCGGTCGGAAAGGTCTTGTCGAGATGCGCCATCATGCCGCCGATGGCGGCGTCGCGCTCGACGAGATAGACCTTGAAGCCGCTGTTGGCCAGGTCGAGGGAAGCCTGGACGCCGGCAATGCCGCCGCCCTGCACCAGCA
Organism: Verrucomicrobiia bacterium; assembly: GCA_050013395.1. Taxonomy (GTDB): domain Bacteria; phylum Verrucomicrobiota; class Verrucomicrobiia; order Palsa-1439; family Palsa-1439; genus JBEKZD01. The sequence continues at coordinate 12,609 of JBEKFI010000097.1, forward strand.
CCGCGCCAATTTTCTTGTCGCCGTTCTTACTCATGGCTGTTTGCTTGAACCTGTTTCAAGACGTTGGCGGCGGGGACCATCAGCTTTTCGAACCCGAGTTCGCCGGGGCCGATGCCCAGGCAAAGCCCGAGCAACTGGGTGATGTAAACGACCGGCACCTGGTAGTTCTTGCCGGTCTGCTTGTTGATGTCCTGCTGCCGCAAATCGAGGTTCACCTGGCACATGGGGCAGCTGACGGCGATGCAATCGGCGCCCGCCGCGCAGGCCATTTCGAGAATCCCTTCGGTGAGCTGGACCACCACGTCCGTCCGCGACAGCGACAAACCGCCGCCGCAACATTCAACCTTGCAGGGCCAGTCGAGGCTCTGGCCGCCCATCGCGGTGACCAGGCGGTCGAGCGACTTCGGATTTTCCGGGTCATCGAATTTCAAAATTGATGGCGGACGAACCAGCAGACACCCGTAATAACAGGCCACTTTGAGACCATTGAGCGAATTCTTGAGGGAGTTGGTGATGGTCTCCAGTCCCACGTCTTGCAGCAGCACCTCGACCAGGTGCCGGACTTTGACCGAGCCGTCGTAATCGCGGTCCAGCGCTTCGCGGACGCCCTTGCGGATTTCCGGATGCGCCGAGATTTCGTGATTGGCCACCTTCATCCGGCTGTAACAGGCGGCACAATTCACCAGCATTTCCAGTTTCATGTCCTGGACCTTGGTGAGATTGGCGGCCGGCAGGGACACGGCCAGCAGGCGGTCGGTCTGATGCCCGGCGGTGGCGCCGCAGCAGGTCCAGCCCTTCGGTTCCTGCAAATCAATTCCCAGCGCCCGGGCGACCGCCAGCGTGGATTGATGCATGTCGCGGGCCGTTGATTCGGCCGAGCATCCTGGATAGTACGCGTATCTCATGCTTCGGCCCCTTTGTTTTGTTTTGTTTTCTTGAAGATGCGTCTCACGGTCTTCCGGTCACCGCCCAGCGGAGGCAGCAACGCGATTTTTCCCTTCTTGAGCATGGCCGGGAATTTTTCCGTGTCGTTCATCAATTTCCCCGTGCCGAGTTTGTAGGCGGCGATCATCCCGATTTCATAAGTGCGGCCAAAGGTTTCGACTGTTTTCAAAAAGGCCCGGTTGAACAGCGGCACGTTGCCTTCCTGCTTCGATGCGCGTCGTTCCAGGGCAAGCTTGCGCAACGCGTCAATGACCGCCGCGACGTTGATATTCATCGGGCAGCGGGCCGAACAGATCTCGCACGAGACGCAGGTCCAGACGAGATCGCTTTCCAGCAATTCATTGCCCGCGCCCAGATGCAGTTGCCGGATGATTTCCGAAGGCCGGGACCTGGTGATTTTGGCCACCGGACAACCGCTCGAGCATTTCTTGCACTGAAAACAGATGCTCAGGTCCACGCCGGAAATCGCTTCGACAGCGGCCTTCAAGCCGGCGCCTGTCTTCTTTCTTTTGATCGTTATCACCGTCGTTGCCTTTCGTGGTCTTCGCTATTTCGCGGCCAGCTCTTCAACAAGTTCTTCCGCTTGGACCTCGTCTGTTTCCTCCGAAGCAAGAGCCTTGAGATTGCCGGGGATGACTTTGCGATAGACTTCCGCAGGTTTGCGCTTCAGACCTTTTACAGTCAAAAGCTGCTCCATGGTTATGCCGAAAAGTTTCTGATTCTCTTCCAGGTACGGCAGTATCAAGTCCCAGTCTTCGTCGGTTAATCTGGCAAACTTTCCGCCGTTTAACTGCTGCTCGACCAGGGTCTTGTCAGGGTCGCGGACAAAAATGGCTCCACCCGAGGCCAGTGAGAACAGGTTGCTGCCGGGATAAGGCTCGGGCAGCGGAACGATGTGTCCGTCATCATCGAATTTAACCCCGTTCAATATGACGAACCCGCCGCCGTTGTGAGGGTCGCCCGCCATGAAGGACTCGGCCAGGAAGTCAAGGCAGGTGCCATTGATGACCACCTTGGGTCTGCCGACAGAGTTGATGAGCGGTCTTCCCGCGGCGTTACCCAGCACAAAGACAGCGCCGCCTTTTGCGCCGTACATGAAGGTCTGGCCCACGTCGCCGTGGATGACCATTTTCCCCTTCTTGATGATCTGGCCCAACTGGTCCTGGGCATTGCCATGTACCGTGATCGTCAGCCCGTCGAGACCGGAGCCAAGATAATCACCGCTGCTGCCATAAACATCCAGGGTCACATCGTCAGTTTCCGGGCCCAGGCCGCAGCCGATAAATCGCTGACCGATACAATTGAAGCTGATGAAATGCCGCCAACCTTTCATATATGCGTCAACCAGAAGGGCCGCGTCGCAGTCGTCTCCTTCCGGCGGAAAATGCGCGGCGTCAATGACCAGAGTCGTTTCGTTCTCTTGCGGCTTCCTCAGATGTTCACGGGTCTCGAAATCAATCAGACGGAACGCGCCTTTGTAGGAATCTTTTGAGCCGATGTTGGGGATATTACGGAGCAACCGGCTCAACTCATTGCGGACGATATGAAGAACATGGCTGCGTTTCTTCGAGCCGGTCGAGTATCGCCGGTCGTTCAGTAGCGTCAGCACCTCGATCGCAGCGGCCGTCCGGGAAGGATCTTTTGCCTGATCCGCGATTTGCCGGCACGCCGAGCGGAATTCATCGAACGTCCATCGAGGCATTTGTTCGCGCAGCGATTCAAAAAGCGCCCTGCTGTTGCCGGGGACGAATTCCTTGTTGATGGTCGTCTGGTTGCCCGCTTCAGATTCGGAGGATGAGGACAAGCCCCGCGAAAAGTCGCAGGATTCGGTTCCTCTCGGCATCGGGACCGATTTGCCGAATTTGTCCGTGCACGTAATCCGCATCTTGCCGGTCGCATCTTTCTGCAGATTGAAAACGAACGCTCCGCCGTCGGTATGACTGCCGCCGCGCGCATTCCAGTAGCGGTCCGCCACGGGGCAAATCCGTTTGTCATCCTTCGACAAACTCAGGAGCGTGGCGTCGATGGCCTGTTTTTCCGAGCAAATCAAGCCCACCTGGACTTCGCCGTCACAGAAAGCAAACACCTGCGGCCGAAGCATGGCGGTGTCGGTTATGCCCATCAACTGGAACTGCTTCTTTCGGGCCAGAGTGCGGGCGATGATGAAAAACCACGGGCCGTCGGGCGAGCCGTGGATGTGGGTGGCTTGGATGGCCCGGTAAATCTTCTGTTTCTCCGCATCGAGACGGTCAAAGTCCAGTTCCGTGGTGGGCGCCAGCGCCTCGATGATGTACTCCAGCGGATAATGGTAGGTCCGGCTTAGCAAATCGAAGAGCAAGGCCGAGACTTCCGTGTCGGTGAGAAACTGCGGATAGATATTTCGCTGTTTGAGATATTCGGTGACGGAATGGTAATTGGCAAAGTCGCCGTTGTGCACCAGCGCCATGTCAATGGCCGCAAAAGGATGTGCTCCACCGGGGTGCCAGACGCGACCCTTGGTCGGGAACCGCTGATGGGCAATCCATTCGTGGGCGCAAAGCTCCTCGATTTTGTAATACTTCACGATGGCTTCGGCATAACCGACCACCTTGAGAATCATGATGTCCCGGCCATGAGAGAGCACGAAGGCCCGTTTTTCGCCCAAGGACGCGTAATATTTTTGATTGAGTTGGAAGCTGTTTTGACTGACGAATTCGTCTTCGGCCTCGCCGCGATCAATCTGTTGCAGATTGTTCTTCGCAATAAACGAATCAAGCACCTTCGGCTTGACGCGCACAAAGTAGCGCCAAACATCCGGCGGCAACACTTCCAGTCCCGGCACGGATTTCCAGTCGTCCACTTTGTCGAGCGGGCCGGCTGCGGCAATGTCGAAGCACGGCTTGATGAATTGCTCCTCGATTTCCGGACGCACTTTCGTGTCAATGAACGCCACGTGCAGCAGGTAATGGTTGTCCAGCACTTCACGGCTGACGCCCAGTTGCTCCGGGACGAGTCCCACCGCCGCGATGCCGCCGCCCTTGCCGTTCCCGCGATTGTGCATCTGGCGTGACGGTTCATAAATGTGTCTGCCCGGCACCGGCTCGCTGCAACAGAACCCGACCACGCCGCAACCGCCTTCATCAGCTTCCTTCCTGATGGGGGAAGAATAGTTGAGGCGTTCAGCCAGTTGTCTTCTTGAACCAGCAAGCCGTTTGATTAATTCACTGTTCATTTTGTTGCCAGCACGTCGTTGGTGTAATCCAGATGCACCATGAGGTCGGTGCGTCCGCGCAGGTCGCATATGCTGCGCATGCCAAAGCGCTGAAGAATTCCGACGAGTACCTTGCGCCAGGCGCTGTAGAGGTTGATCAGCCGCTGGGTGCCCCACTCGACATCCATTTTCCGCGAGAGAACCGGATCGGTGGTGGCGATACCGCGCGGACAGCCGCGTCCGCTTTCGCAACGGCTGCAGCGCACACATCCCAGCGCCACCAGTTCGGCCGTCCCGATGACCACTCCGTCCGCGCCCAAAGCGATGGCCTTGGCGATGTCGTGGGCCGTGCGGATTCCGCCGCTGGCGATCAGGGTGACCTTGTCACGGACGCCCTCGGCGGCAAGAAAGTTGTGCACCTTGCCGATGGCGTATTCGATGGGCATGGCGATGTTCTTCTTGGCGATGTCTGGCGCCGCGCCGGTTCCGCCATAACCTCCGTCGATGTGGACGATATGCGTGCCGGCGGAATAGCTGCCCACGGCCACCATGTCCACATCCGTCGGCGTCGAAACTTTCGTTGCTATCAAGGCGCGCCGGTTCACATGCTTGACCCAGTCCATGTGCTTGGCGTGGTCTTCGATGGAATAGACGCTGTGGAATGGGAACGGCGAAAACAGCGAGATGCCCAGCACGGCCTCGCGCATTCGGGCCACGGCGGGGGTGTTTTTGTCGCCCAACAAATGGCCGCCCAGACCGGGCTTGGCGCCCTGGGCATACTTGAATTCCACGATCGGCACGCGCTGAATCGTTTCCTCGCGCACACCGAACAGGCCCGTCGCAACCTGCGTAATCACATGGTCGTCATACGGCCGCATGCGTTCCATGTAACCGCCCTCGCCCGTGCAGGTGAACGTGTTGAACGCCACCGCCGCCCGGGCTTTCGACAACTGGGTCACATTGCTGACCGATCCGAACGACATGCCGCCGCCATACCAGGGAACATCGATTCTGACTTCCGGCCGGCCATCGCCCCGCTTGTTCAGCGAGATGCTCGTGTCGATCTGGCTTGCGTCGAGTTTTACCGGGGGCTTGTCGGGAAACTTGAATCTGAGCCGGTCGAAACCGCCGCCGGAATTGCCGCATTCATAATTGAAATCGTACTCTTCTGGAGGCACCTCGCCGGTCTCAGCCATTCTCCAGGTCGCCAAAATCAAATCGGCCGGCCAGCGATAATCCCCGAGCGCTCGGTACATGGGATTCTCCCGGAGCTGCAGAGCGCCGTTGGGGCAAAGGGCCACGCAATAACGTCCGGTCTTTTCGCACGACGGTCCGATGCACAAGTGATGGTTGGGTTCGCCGAAGTATTTATACCCGGGATTCCTCACGTGGACGCTGTATTCACAGACTTCCACGCACTTGCCGCAGCGTTCGCAGTCCAGGCTGCGATGGACGATATACTTGGCAATTTCATTGCGATAGCGGGACGGCGCGGGTTTGATGACCCGTTCCACTGCTTCCTGCGGCACGCGCGTCTTGAGCGTGTTCTCGGGCAGGATGTCCTTAATCGCTCTTTCTTTTACCATAGAGTTTGCCAAAGGTTTCCTCTTCGAGATTCTCGAAAAACATGGCGCGGCCGACATCGCCCCGCAGACGGCGCGCCTCGCGCATGCCCATGGCGCCCATCACTTCAACCAACTGATCGTGCCACGCCGCGATCAGATTCGTCATCCGGCCCACGGCGTAATTAAGGTCAATATTCTCCAACCGGGCCGGACACGGCATGCCCGGATGGCAGCTCTCACACAGATGACATTCCAGCGCCACGAGTAGCGGCAGGTTGATGGTGACCAGGTCGGCGCCGCAGATGATGGCTTTGGCCACGTGCTCCGGCAGCGCGATTCCTCCGCCGGCCATGAGCGTAATTTCGTCCCTGATGCCTTGCTCGATCAGGGTGGTGTGGATGTGACGGATCATGTCCTTCAGAAATCGCGGCTTCTGCGCTGTCAATTCATTGCCGTTGGCATCCGCTACGACGTGGATCACCTCGACTTCATCCAGCCCGGCCAGCTCGATGGTGCGCCCAATGCCCATCGCTGTCAGTTCGACTCTTATGGCGACGACGATTTCCGGATGTATCCTTTTGATTTCCCTGATGCGTTCCGTCACCGTGCCGCTGTCGGCTATTTCCACCAACCTGGTCTTTCGGAGGGTTTCTCTCGGCACCGGCGGGCTGTCAGGCCCCAGATAGAACGCGATATGCTCCAGGTTCGCGCTGTCAACCGGCTGATAACGCGAATCCATGATTGCGATCAAGTCGGTGCTCGCGGCGGTTTGTTCGATGACTGCGTCAAGCTTTGGCAGCGTATGCTTGGGCGAACTTAAATCAATGATCAACGGCATCGGAATCGAGACCAGCGGAGGCAGGCTGGCCACAGCCTCATCTCCATTCAGAGCCAAAAACGGAAGCTTCCTGCCGAGATCAACCGAAGTGCTGATATACTCGCGCCCATGGATGCCGTCGCGGGTTGGGCGGACAATCTCCGACATGTCCGTCCACATGGAATCAAACCCACCGCCCGAAAACGGCCCGCGATAACCCGCACCGGAAACCGGGATTTTCGCGGTCTCAGCCTGCAGCCACGTCGTTTTGATGATGTCGGGCTTCCAGTAGCTGTTCCCGAGCTTTTCGTAGGCGGGGTTTATTGACAGGCACAAGAGGTTCTTGGTGCAATCCTGCACGCAGGAAAAACAGCCCATGCAGTCAAAAAACAGCGCGTCCACGTCCCTGAGATTCTGAATGTACTCCGCCTCCTGTCTGTAGCGGTCATAGACGCAGGCTTTCTTGACGCAGTTATGACACCGGGCGCAGTCCTCGCGCCAATCCACCACGCCATGTTTGCCGATGCGCGGCCGTCGCGGCGGCACCGGACGCGTCTTGATATGATATTTCTCCGGCATTCCCTTTTTCCCGTCACGCCAGCCCGGCGGCGGCCAACAACTCCGGCACCACAGCTTCTTTGCCACCGGAGAGAATATGAATCCCGCGAACTCCCTCCATCGTCTTCAGTTTCTTGATGGTTTCCACGCAGATCGCCCGGCCCGGTTTTCCGGCGCCGTTGCCAGAGGCTTGGAGCCTTTTCATCATTTCCTCCGGGACGTAAAAATCGGGATGGGTCTCCCCCAGCTTCCGGGCCTCCGCTGCGCTCTCCAAGGGGAGCACGCTGGCCAGAATCGCGACCTTCTTCGTGAGACCTGCTTGGCGTACGGCATCTAGCCATTGGCTGAACGCATCGAGGTCAAAGACCGCGTGCGTTTGAATGAACCTGGCGCCAGCTTCGATTTTGCTGTGGAGCCTGACCAGATTGAGTTCCAGTGGCTTCAGGAAGGGATTGGCCACCGCTCCCACCAACATCGAAAACGGCCCGTCGATCTTCGTCCCGTCGGCCAGCAGGCCGTGCTC
>JBEKFI010000098.1:0-12982 GCA_050013395.1 Verrucomicrobiia bacterium
GATCTCGACGGTCTCCCCTACCAACTGCTGGTTCTTGCGCGCCATGCTCCGGTTAATCATCGACAGCAATGTCTGGTTGCGTTGCTCCTTCACGTCGTCGCAGAGTTGATCGGGCATCCCGGCTGCGGGCGTGTCGCGGCGTTTCGAGTACTTGAACATGTACGCTTGATCGAACTGGACGCCGCGCATGAGCGACACCGTTTGCTCGAAGTCTTCCTCGGTCTCCCCGGGGAAACCGACGACGATGTCCGTCGAGATGGCGATCTTGGGTTGTGCCGCGCGCAGTTTCTCGACGATCCGCAGATACCATTCGCAGCTGTAACCGCGGTTCATCGCCTTGAGGATTCGACTCGATCCGCTCTGAACGGGCAGGTGCGCGTGTTCGCACAGTTTCGGCAAATCACGGTAAGCCTCGACCAGATCGTCGCCAAACCCTTTCGGATGCGGCGAGGTGAAGCGGATGCGTTCGAGGCCTTTCACCTCGTGCACGGCCTCGAGCAACTGCACGAATGCCGTCTTGCCGTCTTTCTTCCGGATCGTTTTGCGCCCGTAACTCGTCACGATCTGCCCCAGCAATGTGACCTCTTTGACCCGTTGGTCGACGAGGCGATGAACTTCGTCCACGATCTCTGGAATCGGTCGGCTGCGTTCCGTGCCGCGCGTGTAGGGCACGATGCAAAACGTGCAGTACATGTCGCAGCCTTGCATGATGCTGACGAACGCCGTGACCTGACGATCGCCGTTCGTGCCGAGCACGTGGTCCTTGATGGTCGATTCGCTCCCCTGCTCTGCCGCGACATCGACGATGCGCCCACCGCGTCGTTGGCAGGGCGCGGTGGCATCACCGCGCCGTAGGGTACCGACATCGGCGGGCTGGGGCCAGCCCGCCCTACCGGTGTTTTCGGCGGCGGGGCGGGCAATCAGGCGGTCGAGGTAATCGGGCACGCGATGAAACCGCTGCGTGCCGACAACGAGGTCAACAGCGGGAAGCTTCTTCACCAATTCACTCCCGCGGCTCTGGGCCATGCAGCCAATGAAACCGAGAACCAGTTCGGGCTTCTTGCGTTTGCGCTGCGCGAGCATGCCCATCTTGCCGACCGCCTTCTGCTCGGCGGCGTCGCGGACGCTGCAGGTATTCAATAGGATCACGTCCGCGTCGTCTTCGGAATTCGTGACAGCGTAGCCGCGCTCGCGCAGCATGGCGGCGACCGCTTCGCTGTCGCGTTCGTTCATCTGACAGCCGTAGGTTTTGATGTAGACCCGTTTCATCCAGAAAACGCGCGGCAGTATAAAATGGCGGGAGGCCGTTGGCTACATCGAATGTTGGCCGTAAATCAGCGCCATGATTTCGGTGCGGGTGCTGATGTTCTTGCGAAACGCGCCGCGCATGGCGGAAGTGATGACCGCCGAGCCGGGCTTCTTGACGCCGCGCACCGTCATACAGGTGTGCACTGCTTCGCACACGACGGCGACGCCTTCGGGCTTAAGCTCCTCGTTAATGACGTCGGCGATCTGGCTGGTTATTCGTTCCTGCACCTGCGGCCGGCGAGCGAACGCCTCGACCACGCGCGCGAGCTTGGAAATGCCCACGATGTGGCCATTGGGAATGTACGCCACGTGCGCCTTGCCGAAAAACGGCATCAAATGATGCTCGCACATCGAGAAAAACGGGATGTCCTTGACGAGCACGACTTCGTGATGTTGTTCGTCGAACTTCTTGCTGAGGCTGACGCGCGGATCTTCCCCGCCCTGGCCGAAAATCTCCTCGTACATCCGGGCCACGCGGTCCGGCGTCTCCTTCAACCCGTCTCGATCTGGGTCTTCGCCGATGGCTTCCAACAGCAAACGAACAGCCGCCTTGATTTTGTTTTTATCCACAGAATGGTTTTTCACGCTGAGACCTCGTTTCCCGTCCCGCCTCAGAATCGCCGGAGCATAGGCTGAGAGAACGCCTCGGTCAAGCCGCGCCCGTCCGCGCGGTGTGATCAGGGCGCATCTGAACACTACCACCGACATGGCTCACAGCCGCCGGGCTGGTTGTAGCCGCGAGCCTGCTCGCGGCCTTTGCGATGACCGATGAAGTACGACTCACCGCGAGCAGGCTCGCGGCTACAATCCGGTGGCAGTAACGAGATGCGCTCGTGTGATCAAAAGTGGTGGTCAGTTGTTGAGGTGTAAATGTAAATGAGGTCAGACCTGTATTCATGACAAATTCACAGACCAGATGATAATGATTCGGCATCAAACAATAGACGTGCACCACCACGTCAAACTGCTCGGCGGCCTCGCCCAGCGTGTCCAAAAACACACCCCGATCCCGATCATCCCAAAAAACAGGTTTGACCCCTTCCGCCCCGGGACCAGCGCTAATTCAAAGTCGGAATTGTAGCTGCGCTTCTATGAAGCGCACTTCCGCGATTCCAATGAAATGCTACGAAAAGCTTCGTCGCTTCACAGAAGCGCCGCTACACCTTCAAGACCAGAGAGATAGTGGAAGGCCCTGCGCCGCAAGCGCCCAAACGGCACTCACGATGGCGCGAGAGTATGAAGCAGCTTGGCAGCGTAGGGCGATTCCAACCGGTTCGCTGATTCATTCATGAGCGACTGCAAAGAATGATTCGTCGCCCGACTGTCGAATTGTGACACGAACGCCGTCGCGATTCGATCGGGCCGTGACGCCGCGCTTGCGGGCCAGTCCCTTGTACGCATCCTCAAACCCGGCGGCGTGCTGTTCGTTGTCCCACGCGGTGATCCAGACCAACGCGGTCGGCCCGTTCGTGCCGCGCTCGTAGACGTTGTAACGGTCGCCGTTCCAGCCTTGCGCGACCTGCAGCGCCTCGAACAGGCCTAGGGACTGTTCGAGCAAGCTGCGAATGCCGAATTCGCCCAGCACGTTGTTGCCGATCAGCCGCCAGTCTTTGCAATCGAGGCGAGGCAACGTGAGCGATTCGGGATTGCGGCGGTCATGCAGGAATTTTTCCGGATGCAGAATCTGTTGGGTTGACACGGGCGGATGGCGGAACGCGTCATTCAATGCGTCGACGCCGCCTGCAACTGAGAGCGCCATAGCGAACTGCTGTCCCTGCACATAGGGAAACAAAAGCATGTCGCGCAGATACGGCGGCGCCGCCTGAAGCTTGGCGGTGTTTTGCCCAAGCAAGGCGGTCACGTCGCCGATCATGCGCGCGGGATCGGCGTTATCGGCGTAAAAGCGCGTCATCAACACGGTCGCGTCCCCTTCCATCAAGGCGGCCGAGGCGAGCGCCAAGTCGTCGTTGTCTTTGACGTTCAAAGGAAACTTGGTCAGGTCAAAGTTCTGATCCTGCAAAGCGTGCGTCAGCTCGTGAGACAAAAGCATCTTGTCCAAGCCGCTTGTCCACGACTGGTCTTTGAACGTGTAGAGTGCTCGCTCCTCCGGCAGGTAGAATGCGCCCACCTGCTCGTCGTAAAGACTGATCATTGCTCCCATCAGGTCCGTTCCCTCCGGCACCAGCCCGAGCGTCGCCAGCGAACGACTGTAGTCGCGAATCTCCTGGTCGGTGTACTGCTCTTTCACCTTCTTGATGAGAAACTCGCGCAACTCAGCGCGGTCGATCATTTTGTAGTCTACGGGGCGTTTGAATTGCAGTCCGCGCAACTCGCTTGTCTGCTGCTCGATTCCCTGACGAACGCTGGCGCTGGCTTCCGTCTTGGCAGCGGGGGCTTTCGCCTCAACCTTCTGCTGCTGCAACTCGCGCCGCTCTTTTTCGAGTTGGGCGACCGTTTCGCGGAGAAGCCGGACCTGTTGGCCGAGTTCAACGTTTTGCCATGCAAGATAACCGAGCGCCACCAACAGAATGAGGAACGCGAGGCGAAAGAATTTTTTCATTGGTGGGTACTCGGGCTCATGCTAAATTGCGCGGCCAATCTAATGGACATCCGCGCCAAAATCCAGACGCTTCTGTCGTCTCCAAACTATCACCCCCTGCGACGGGCCGAGATTGCCGGCAAGCTGCGACTCGACGCGGCGGAGCGGCGCGAGTACCGCCGCGTGCTGGAAGACATGCTCCAAAAGGGCGAAATCGCCCGCGTCCGCCAAGACCGGTTCGTCCTGCCCCAAGAAGCCGACCTGGTGATTGGTCGCATCTCGTTCAATGAAAAAGGATTCGCCTTCGTCATCCCCGATCCTCCGTCGGAAGACGGCGACATCTACGTCGCGGAGGAAGACACGGGGGTGGCGATGCACGGCGACAAGGTCGTCGTCCGGCTCAATCGCGAGCGGAAGAGATTCAAGACGGAAGAGAAACGTTCGGGCCGTGTCATCCGCATCCTAGAGCGCGCCAACGAAACAATCGTCGGCACGTTGCAGAAGACGCACTATTTCCACTACGTCATTCCCGATGAGCCGCGGATTATCCACGACATCTACACCAAACCCGCACGCAATGCACAAGTGGGTGACAAGGTTGTCGTCAAACTCGCTGAGTGGACATCACGCCACGTCAATCCCGAAGGCGAAATCATCGAGGTGCTGGGGAAATCCAGCGCGCCCGGCGTGGACATCCTCGCGATCATCCGCAAATACCATCTGCCGACGCAATTCTCGGAACAGGCGCTGGCTGACGCCAAGCATATCCCCGACACGATCCCGGTTTCCGAACTGAAACATCGCCTCGACCTGCGCGGGAAGTTCATTATCACCATCGACCCCGACGACGCGAAAGATTTTGATGACGCTGTGAGCATTGACGAACTGCCCCCGCCTGAGCAGGGTTGGCGGCTTGGAGTTCACATTGCGGACGTGTCGCATTACGTGCGGCCCGGGAGCGCATTGGACCGCGAAGCGCGTGCGCGAGGGAACAGCGTTTACCTTGTTGACCGTGTCCTCCCGATGCTTCCCGAAAAGCTTTCCAACGGCCTGTGCAGTCTGCGGCCGCACGAGGATCGGTTAACGCAATCGTGTTTCATCGAGTTCACACCCAAGCTCGCGGCGCGGAAGGTTGAGTTCGCGCTCAGCGTGATCCGATCACGCCATCGGCTGACGTACAAGGAGGCCTTTGCATTGTTAGTGGGGCGGGGATCTCGCCCGCCAAGTGAACAGCATGCGGCCGAGACGGCCGCGCTACAATCTGAGCTGAAAAAAATGTGGCGGCTCGCATCGAAACTGCGCCAGCAACGGCTGGCACACGGTGCGCTCAATTTGGATTTCCCCGAGGTCAAGGTACGGCTCGACAAACAGGGCAAACCGATCGGTATCGAGAAGGTTCACTACGACATCTCGCACCAGCTCATCGAGGAACTCATGCTGGCCGCCAATGAAGCGGTTGCCCGTCACCTGTGCAACCTCCAAATCCCTTGTGCTTACCGCATCCATGAAGATCCGGACATGGAGAAGCTCCGTGATTTCCGCGAGTACGCGCAGAGCTTCGGATACAAGGTCGGCGATGTGACGCATCGGCGGGAACTGCAGAAGCTTTTGGCCGCTGTGAAGGACAAGCCTGAAGAGTACGCGATCAATCTGGCGTTGCTGCGCTCGTTGAAGCAGGCCCGCTATTCGCCCAACCCGGTCGGCCACTACGGACTGGCGAAGAAGTTCTACACCCATTTCACCTCGCCGATTCGTCGCTACGCCGATCTGGTCGTGCACAGGACATTGCTCTCGGCGATGGGCGGAGTGACTGACACCAAGCCCGCGTCATCCCGTTACAGCCTGCCCGAATTGGGCAAGATCGCTGAACACGTCTCGCGCACCGAACGCGTGGCCGATGAAGCCGAAGAAGAATCGGTCGAACTGAAGAAGCTGGAGTATTTCCAGCAGCAGCTCATGAGTGGACGGCTCGACGCGATGGATGCGGTTGTTTCGAACGTGAAAAACTTCGGCATCTTCGTGGAGTTGACCGAGAGCCTGGTGCAGGGGCTCGTGCACATATCGACCTTGGAAGACGATTTTTATTACTACGACGAGCAACGCGAGCGGCTTGTTGGCAAGCGCACGAAGCGCACCATCCAAATCGGCGACAAACTCAAGGTACAGGTCGAGCGGGTGGACGTTTTTAAGCACCAACTCGACTTTCGCGTGGTCAAAGACACGGTGGGCAACCATCGAATTCAAGTTTGATCCTGCCACAGAAATGCCTGTTGTAGAGCATATGAAGGGAGCAAAATGAATATCTCCAAAGGTTGCCGTCAAGGAACTGGATTGATGCAGTTGCAGTTGCCGTTGCAGTTGCAGTTGCCGTAGTAGTGTTGGCCGTTTTCGCTTGGGCGACGACGAGTCTCGCCGCCAACAATTCTTCGCTGTCGACCCGAACAATGCGATCATACTCGTGCGGATCGGCATGTTCTACCAGCGTCTCGGTGACGATACTCGCGCCGCCGCCGCGGCAGACGCTGCAACTCCCCTTCAGGAGCTTCGTCAGAAGAAACAAACCCAGAGCGAGCGGTCATGAAGCCATCCGACTCGACGCCCCTTGACGCCGGCAAAGAGTGCAGCTATAGTTAAACCCGCTGCACGACTATGGGGTAAGAGAATTGATATGAGCGATAGGAAATTGCCACCGGTCACTTTCTCCGAGTGGGTTGAGTTTTGTTGGCTTTTGATTGTCCATCCGACTTTTCGCGCCAGCCGCAATAAACGCAGGACTTACTACGAGTATCGTCTGGCTAGAATCTATCACACTCCATTCCGATGAATCGGTTCTCCGGTTCATTTGCGGTCCGCTCACTCCACCTTGACCCGCTCCCAAGCGGGTCACTGTATCTTCTCCGTTGCTAGCCTGACTTATTCATGAAGTTTTGCGCAACGAACTGCGCCTCACCTTGGTCCTCTCCCCGCACGTGGGGCGAGGAGATTTCCCCTCTCCCTTTCCAAGGGAGAGGGCCTGCCCGCCGAAGCCTCGGCACAGGCGGGTCAGGGTGAGGGTTCGAGCTGTGACAGACTGTCGAGGTTTCAAGCGCATCGTGAATAATCCGGGCTAGGGCCTTCGGAATTGTCTTGACAAGATGTATGGGGGGCGGTAAATAGTCCACAGTGTGAAAAGTGGAGTTTGGGAGTTGTCCTTAGGCAAGGCGAGGATATAGGGACTTAGGTTGAGGAGTAGGAACATGGAAATGCGAGCTAAGGCACTTGGATGGCGGGGCTTCAGGGGATCTGAACGTCGCGCGGCAGCTTTTCTTCTGACGATCATAGTTTGCGCCTTCGTGGTTACCGGCGCAGCGCATGCCGGGTCGTCTTTCTTGGGGTCACCGGTTGGCCTGCAGAACCTGACAAATGGCCAATCACTGGTGGTCGGGGACAAAGTGTTTAGTGACTTTTTCATCAGCGGAGACATTTCTGCCAATCAAGTCACTGTCACACCGATCGAAGACAGCTTTGGTTACGGTATCAGTTTCAGCGGAGGCTTTGTGGCCGTGGGGCTGGGGGACGAGACCGAAGACATGGTTCTCGGCTATACCGTCGCCGTGGTGACGAACTCGCCTAACCTGATCTCTGATGTCCATCTGCGGTTCAACGGGTCTTCGGTTGGATTGGGCTCGGGCGGATGGGGATTAGCGTCAGTGACGGAGCAGGTGTTCGGCGCCAACCTCGCGCTTGTCGATCAAATGGCAGTTTTCGCCTTTTCGTCAGCGAATCAGACAACAAATCAACTCGAGAACACCCTTTTAATCAATCCACCGCGGCCGAAGCTGGTCATCCGCAAAGATGTCCTTCTTAGAGCAAGCGGGGGATTCGCAACCATCTCCATCATTGACCAGACGTTTTCCCAAATCCCCGAGCCGAGTACGTTGGGACTCGTGAGTTTGGGCCTGACGGGACTTTATCTGCTGCTGCGTCGCTTTCGCACCCGTCGCTGACGCAATTGCAGCCTTCGCTCGCTGACGTTTTGCCTTCTCACCCTGAGGCAAGCTTGACCCACCCTACCCGCTGCGGCAGTATAGCTACGCCATGTGGCAGTGGACTGAAAACGTTGAACAATACGTCCTCGACGTGATCTTTGAGCGGCGCCGTGATTTCGGCGCGAAGCTGATGAGCGCGTTCTTGCTCGGTTTGTCGAAACTCTACGAAACCGGGGTGCAGGTGCGGCTGTTTCTTTGGCGCAACCGCATCTTCCGCGATCACACTCTGGGTTGCCAGGTCGTCAGCATCGGCAACCTCACGGTCGGCGGCACCGGCAAGACGCCTGTTGTCGAAACCTTTGCGCGCGCCCTGCAACAAGCTGGCCGCCGCGTGGCCATTCTCTCGCGCGGTTACAAGAGCACGCCGCGTCCGCTTTGGCAGCGTTTTCTCGCCAAGGTGACGTTTCAAGAGGACAAAATTCCGCCAAAAGTCGTTTCGGACGGACGGTCATTACTTCTGGACAGCGAGCAGGCCGGCGACGAACCCTACATGCTCGCCTCCAATCTCAAAGATGTTGTCGTACTAGTGGACAAAAACCGCGTGAAAAGCGGCCGCTACGCCATCAAGCGCTTCGGTTGCGACACGTTGCTGCTTGATGACGGCTTCCAATATCTCCCCTTGAAAAGTCGTCTGGATATCTGTCTCATCGACCGCAACGCGCCCTTCGGAAACCATTTCCTGCTGCCGCGCGGCACACTGCGCGAGCCGATCTTCAACCTGAAACGCGCCCACTACATCTTCATCACGAAATCCAGCGATCACGGCTCAAGAAAACTTCGCAAAGCGATCCGCCAGTTCAACACGACTGCGGAAATCATCGAGTGCGCGCATCACCCGCTCTATCTCCAGGACGTGTTTACGGGTGAACGCCACGATGTGGTGTTGTTGCGCGGTATCGATGTGGCGGCCATCTCGGGCATCGCTGTCCCCGAAAGTTTCGAAGACGGTCTACGGGCGTTGGGAGCGAATGTGATCTATGCCAAGCGCTACGCCGACCACCACCGCTTCTCTCAGCAGGAAATCATTAACATGATCAACCGCAGCTTGAAACGCGGCGCCGCGGCGATCTTGACCACGGAAAAGGACGCCGTCCGCTTTCCGAAGATCGACCGCCGCGACATCCCAATCTATTATCTGCGGGTTGAAATTCGAATCGTCGACGGGGCGAAGGACTTTGATGAAGCCGTTGCAAAAATCTGCCATCGTTAGGGGCCGCCAGCGGCGCATCCTGGTGCGCGCCACCAACTGGATCGGTGATTCGGTCATGAGCATGCCCGCCGTGCAGCGCCTTCGCGAACTCGAACCTGAAGCCCACATTGCCCTGCTCTGCCCCGCAAAACTTCAGGACCTGTGGCAGTATAACCCTTTCCTCAGCGAAGTGATCCCGTTCGACCCGAAGCCCAGTATTCGGAGATTGCGCCAAGGTGAATTTGATGCTGCCATCGTCTTCCCGAATTCCTTCCGTTCCGCGTGGGAATGCTGGTGTGCCCGAATTCCCGTCCGCGTCGGCTTCGCGGGTCACCGGCGGCGATCCCTTTTGACGGACGTTGTCGCTGAGCCCCGCAGCGAAGACCCTGTCGACAAGGAGATCACAGTGGCAGAAAAAACTTTCAGCGTGAAATATTTCCCCGCCATCCGTCACCAGGCGCATCGTTATCTGGACATCATTTCCTACCTCGGCGGCAACCGCGACTACGTGCGGCCCAAAATCTGGATTGAGCCGGCCGCAATCCCCCCGTTGACGAAGCTCTTGCACGAGGGCGTCCGTCCATTTTTCGGCATCCACGCAGGGGCGGAGTACGGCCCCGCCAAACGCTGGATGCCGGAACGGTTTGCCGAGGTCGCGGCGAAGGTGTCCGGCAAAGTTCCGTGTCGCTGGCTGTTGTTTGGCGGCCCAAATGCAAATGACATGCAGATTGCCAACATGATCGAGACCCAATTGCGCGCTCACTTCAGCGACCCGCATGACATCGTCAACGTCGCAGGCGAAACGACGTTGTTGGAGCTTTGTAAGCTGATCAAGTTCTGCAAGTTGCTTCTGACGAACGACACCGGCCCGATGCATCTTGCCAGCGCCCTCGGCACACCGCTCGTCGCCGTCTTCGGCTCGACTTCAGCAGAGCTGACCGGCCCGTTGAGTGATCGCTGCATCGTCGTTCACCAACCGGTCGAGTGCACCCCCTGTTTCCTGCGCGAGTGCCCGATCGACTTTCGCTGCATGGACCGCATCACCGTTGACCAGGTTGTTGAGGCCGCGCTGAGACAAGTGAGAAACGCTTAAACACCCAATGTTCAACATCCAACTTCGAACCGGAACGATGTCGTCGCCTTGTAGCCGCGAGCCTGCTCGCGGTTGGCTCGATTGTCTGGGTTTCGGATTGCCGCGAGCAGGCTCGCGGCTACAAACCTAACCCTCTGACGGCATGAATCGCGCGCATCGCCACTTCTGGGCAGGTCCGACCGATTCACCGGCAGGATGAAGAATGGACCAGCGCGTCCGTGGCACGGCACGCAGTAGCGTGCCCTGCTATCCATTCTTCGCTTCACAGCGTTGCCGGTTTTCTCTAAGCTGCGTCTGTTGTGAGCAAGGAGGCCACTACTGTCAGCTCCGTCGCACGTTCCGCGCGGACGGTGAGCATCGCCGTCTTCGGCAGCCGCATTCTCGGTTTGGTGCGCGAGCAGGTGTTCGCGTCGTTGTTTGGCGCCAGCCGCGAGTTTGATGCGTTTGTCGTCGCGTTTCGGATTCCCAACCTGCTGCGCGATCTCTTCGCCGAAGGCGCGCTCTCAGCAGCATTCGTCACCTCGTTCACGCAGAAACTCGCCAACGAAGGCGAGAAATCCGCGTGGCGGCTGGCCAATCTGGTGGTGAACGCGCTGCTCGTGGTGCTGGGCGTGATCAGCCTGCTGGGAATTCTCGTCGCGCCGTGGCTCGTCCACCTCATCGCGCCTGGATTCGGCGAAATCCCCGGTAAAACCGAACTGACAGTTCACCTGACGCGAATCATGTTTCCGTTTCTCTTGATGATCGCCATGGCTGCGCTGGCGATGGGTATGCTCAACGCCAAACACCGCTTCGGCGTGCCGGCGAGCGCGTCGATGATGTTTAACATCGGCTCCATCGTCGGCGGGCTGGGATTTGCGTTCCTGCTGGCACCGGGGTTTCTGCACGACAAATCATTGTTGGGACGGGCAATGGTTGGCATGAGCATCGGCACGCTGATCGGCGGCGCGGCGCAATGGCTGATTCAAGTACCTAGCCTGCGCCAAGTTGGCTACCACTATCAGCCGATCCTCGACTGGCGGGACCAGGGCTTTCGCCACGTGCTTCGCCTCCTTGGCCCGTCCGTGATCGGCGTGGCGGCGGTGCAGATCAACGTGTTTGTCGATAACTGGTTCGCCTCGTTCTTCGGTAACGGTGCGGTCACCTTTCTCAATTGCGCGTTTCGGCTGATGCAATTCCCCATCGGCCTGTTCGGTGTAGCCATCGGCGTCGCGACGCTGCCGACAGTGAGCGCCCACGTCGCGCAGGGCGACATCCCGGAGTTTCGCAAGACGCTCGGCCGCTCGATTCGGCTGGCATTATTTCTCTGCATTCCTGCGGCATGCGGCTTGGCCGTGTTGGCCAAGCCACTGATTTCGGCCATTTACGAGCACGGCAGATTCGACCCCGAAGCCACCAAGCAAACCGCTTTCTGTCTGCAAGCCTTCGCGGTGGGGTTGGCGGGATACGCTGCGATCAAAGTCATCGCGCCGACGTTCTACGCGCTGGGCGATTCGCGCACGCCGATGTTCGTGGCGCTCGGCTCGATCATCGTCAACGCCGGACTCGACTACGTCTTTGCCATCCAGATGCACATGAAGACGGCCGGCCTGGCGCTCTCCACGTCGTGTGTCGCGCTGACGAATTTCTTTCTGCTGATGATGTTCATGCGCCGGAAGATCGGGCGGATCGAGGCCAGCGTCTTGTTGCGCTCCCTAGTTCGGATCGGCATCGCTTCTCTCGTAATGACCGGCGCCGCGTGGTACACGCACATGAAACTCGCCGACCACCGCTACCTCGATGTGGCTGCTTCGATTGCCATGGCGTTGATTGTGTTCGGCGCGTCCTGCAAACTGCTCCGTGTCGAAGAATTCAGCGAACTGCTCGACGCACTGCGTCTCGGCAAAGAATTGTAGCCGCGAAACCTTTTCGCGGTCGTCGGATTGCCGAAGAAGCAGGCCACGAATTAGATTCGCGGCTACAAAAGATGCCCGACCAGCAAATGAGTAATACCTTGCTCGCACCCGCGCCGGTCGGGTAGCATCCTCCCTCGAACTAGGAATGGAAACCCGCTGGCTTTGGTGCAAGATATGCATGGAGAACAACCATGACCACGATGACGCTGGAACAAATCCGCGCGAAAGGCTTGCAAGCCCTCGCCGCAGAACTCGGCCCGGTCGGCATGGTGCGCTTCCTCCAACAAACCGAAACCGGTCGCGGCGATTACTCCCGCGAGCGTCACTCCCGCATTACCCGGCAAAGCGTCGCCTCACTCGTCACGTGGATCGAAGCACGCCGTCGCAGATAGTGCGGCGGGACCCGTCCAGCCCAATCACACCGTTTACCTCTCGTTGCGGCTCGGCAAGAAGTACTGACAGCCGACTCGTGCCAACAGACCTCACTCGGAGGGTCGCGCTTCCGCGCGACCGCCGGGATTCGGCGCTGCGACTCGGGAATTGTAGCCGCGAAACATTTTCGCGGTCGTCAGATTGCCGTAAAAGCAGGCCGCGAATTAGATTCGCGGCTACAAAAGGTGCCCGACGAACAAATGCGTAATCCCTTGCTCGCGCCCGCGCCGGTTGGGTAGCATCCTCCTCGAACTGGGGATTGAGAGGCGAGGCAATGAGTGACCAATTCCAGTACGATGTTTTCCTGACCGGTTTGATCAAGAGCTAATATGAGAAGCTTAGTTTGGCGCGGTCTCCTGACCTCGCCGGTTGTCTGACCGCTAGAGCATTTCCACAAATTATGTAGCTTTACTTGGGCGGAGCGGTATGGCAAAGTAAGGTCATGCGAGCAATCCCTTTGCCGGTACGCCAACGAATCATCCAGCTCTACGAACAGGG
>JBEKFI010000099.1:0-12955 GCA_050013395.1 Verrucomicrobiia bacterium
ACGATGATCAACGGGCTTGGCATCGTCGGCTGGGGCGTCGGCGGCATCGAAGCCGAAGCGGGCATGCTCGGTCAGCCCGTCTATTTCCTCACACCCGAAGTCGTCGGCGTCCACATGACCGGCGCATTGCGCGAAGGCGTGACCGCCACCGACCTCGCGTTGCACGTCACGCAAGCGCTGCGCAAGGCGAAGGTCGTCGGCAAGTTCGTCGAGTTCTTTGGTCCCGGCGCGGCGTCGTTGCCCGTCGCCGACCGCGCCACCATCGCCAACATGGCGCCCGAGTATGGCGCGACGATGGGCTTCTTCCCCGTTGACGACGAATCGCTCAATTATATGCGCGCCACGGGCCGCACGAATGAGCAGATTGTCGCATTTGGCAATTATTTCAAAGCGCAGGAGATGTTCGGCATCCCGCGCGATGGCGAAGTGGATTACAGCGTCGAACTGGAATTGAATCTCGCCGACGTTCAGCCCAGCGTCGCCGGCCCGAAGCGCCCGCAGGACCGCATCGAGTTGCCGAAACTCAAGGAAGAGTTTGTGAGGGTGTTCCAGAAGCCGGTTGCCGAGAGCGGCTACGGCAAGACCGCAGCGGAACTCGGCAAGCGCGTGCTTGTGCAACTCGGCTCGGTCGCAGCGGCAGCCACGACCGACAAGCCCTACGGATTCGTAAAAGACAAGGTCGAACCGAGCGAATCCGAGATGCGCGATCAACATCCCACGCCCGACCATGTCGTGGCGTTCATCCTGACTCACGACGGCAGGTGTGAGATCGGCCACGGCTCGGTGGTCATTGCGGCGATCACAAGTTGCACAAACACCTCGAACCCGACCGTCATACTCGGAGCAGGACTGCTGGCGAAAAAGGCGGTTGAACGCGGGTTGAAGGTGCCCGCCTACGTGAAAACTTCGCTCGCGCCGGGGTCGCGCGTCGTCACCGATTATCTCGCCAAAACGGGGCTGCAAAAATATCTCGACGCGCTCCGTTTCAATCTTGTCGGTTACGGTTGCACGACCTGCATCGGCAATTCCGGGCCGCTGCCGGCACTCATCGAAGAAGCCATCACCAAGAACGACCTGGTCGCCGTGGCGGTGCTCAGCGGCAACCGCAACTTCGAGGCACGCATCCATCAGAACGTGAAGGCGAACTTCCTTATGTCGCCGCTGCTTGTCGTGGCATTTGCGTTGGCGGGACGGGTGGACATAGACCTGACGACCGAGCCGATCGGCAGGGACAAGGGTGGACGGGATGTTTACCTGCGCGACCTGTGGCCGTCGCTGCAGGAGATTCGTGATGCGATGCAAAGAGCGCTCAAGCCCGAGGTATTCCGCGCACTCTACAAAGATTTCGCCGCACAAAACCCTGCGTGGAACCAGATCTCCTCCTCCTTCGGCGCGGCGTACTACTGGGACGCGAACAGCACGTACATTCAGGAACCGCCGTTCTTCCAGCATTTTGCCCTGCAGCCCGGTAGCATTGACGACATCAAAGGCGCGCGCGCGCTCGGCATCTTCGGCGATTCGGTGACGACCGACCACATTTCGCCGGCCGGCAGCATCAAGAAGGATTCGCCGGCAGGCAAATATCTGATCGAGCGCGGCGTCCTGCCTGTGGACTTCAACAGCTACGGCGCGCGCCGTGGCAACGACCGCGTCATGACGCGCGGCACGTTTGCCAATGTGCGGATTAAGAACCTGATGGTGCCGGGCGTCGAAGGCGGCGTGACAAAGTGCGACGGCGCGGTCATGCCTATTTATGATGCTGCAATGAAGTACCAGCAGCACAATATTCCCCTCGTCGTCTTCGCGGGCGCGGAATACGGCACGGGCAGTTCGCGCGACTGGGCGGCCAAAGGCACGCGATTGCTCGGGGTGCGGGCCGTGATCGCCGTGAGCTTCGAGCGCATCCATCGCTCCAACCTCGTCGGCATGGGCGTGTTGCCCTGCCAGTTCCAAGAAGGCACGACCGCTCAGACGCTTGGCCTCGACGGCACGGAGACGTACGACATTCTCGGTCTATCCAACGATCTCAGACCGCGCTGGCAACTCGCGCTGGTGGTTCACCGTGCCGACGGTCGCGAGCAACAGGTGCCCGTCATCGCCCGCATTGACACGCCAATCGAAGTCGAATACTACCGCCATGGTGGGATTCTCCCCTTCGTACTGCGGCAGCTCCTGACAGCATCATCCTGAGGGATCAGGCGGTAGTGTTCTAATAAAATATAGGCCGTTGCGCACACACAAGAGGGAAGGCACAATTAACTGACCCCTTCACGCCGATTTGCTGTTGCTGGCCTTTTCTGATTTGAATCGAGATCGTGAATGAGTTGGAGTGGATGGTTACCGCCCGTTCCAAAACGGCCAGTCACCTCTTCCCCTTGATCTCGACCGCTCGCGCTCTCAAAATAAGGGAAGAATTTATTTTCAAAATCATCGTGAGACATCCCTTCCGCAAAATCTCTAACAACCAGTTTGTCAATATGACGCCCGCGTCTTGAATGGATCTCAACCTCGATGTTCTCACCATTAAACCTTTTAAGCCGACGATAAGAGTCGTCACAATTCGAGATATATTCTGCTATGCCTCTGCCATGACTACGACCGCCACGCCACTTTTCGAGTTGCGTTTCTAGCAATTTGCCCCAGTTAACTCGGACTTCATCAGCCAATTGCGTTTTAGCGTTCATGAATAACCCTCCAAGAGTTCTTTTCTAATTTTCGAAAACTTCTCATTCAAAAGTTGGTGAACCTGACGCAACAAAGGATCCTTTTCGGAAAAGTTCTTAACCGTGGCGTCAACATTCTTAATTCGATTGTGAATGATGCTACGTTTCGTGTGCCAGCTAATGCCGTAAAAATATAAAATATCCGTCTCCACAATTTGCTCTGGATGACCCGAACTAAATTTCTCATAGGCTGGAGTTTTCTTAAGCCGCTTGTATGGGGCCTCATCCATTGAACTGATTTCTCGATTCGCAGCACCAGACCCTGCATTTGAGCCAACGCTGTGATGATGAATCAGGGCAACGAGATCAGCATATTGACGCTTCGAAATTTCTGTCAGGCTGTAACCTGACATTTCAGAACCTGTGAGAAGAGCTTTCTTACCCTTCATCTCTCCAACGCGCTTCATCACTGTCTGTGAACATGGAAACTCGCGGTAGCCGCGCAATGAGTGCTTTTCTGGATTAATTAGCCAACACTCTAAAACGATGTCTTCTGGTGTAAATTTTAGACCAAGTTCCTTGCTACGACCGACAATCCAGATAATCAATTTCTCGGTCGAAAGTTTTTTCAACTCTTCAATTTCATCGTTCTGCGCCACTTTTGGGTTTAAATCCATATTATTTCAGCCAGTTGATTTTGATTTCGCCCTCGACCGCCTTGAAGTCAGGGTCGCCGGTAATCAGTTCGGCGTTGCGCAGCTTGGCCAGTGCGGCAGCGAAGGCGTCGGCGTAGGCCAGTTTGCCGCTGGCTTTGTAGCGGGCGGCTTGGCGAACCAAGTGCAGGTCAGATTCGACAGGGATGATCTCAATCGGCATCGTTGCCATGTCTTTGGCCTTCTGTTCAGCGACTTCCAGTGAAACCTTGCGGATGGTGTTGTAGTACACCTCGCCCCAGTTCACCACACAGAGCAGCAGCTTATGCGTGCCGTGGTCCGCTTTCGCGAGCAGCTTCTCGACCTCGACCGCCGCCGGCTCGTCCTCAAAAAACGCCAGCAGCGCCCAGCTATCCAGAACTTTTGTCGCCATAATGGTTATTCCCCCGACCCGGTCGCGACACGAATGTCGCTCCTACGGTTTTGCCTGCGGTAATTCGCGTTCATCCGTGTGAATCCGTGGCTACAGTTCCCGTTCGCGCTTGCGGTCGTCCATCAAAGCCTTCAAGACCCCGGTGCCCTTGAGCGAACCCCGCAGGCTCTTGATGTATTTCGGCGTGATCGGCTTGAGAACAATGTGATCGCCCTCGGCGTACACCTGCGCCCGCGTGCCCTCCTCAATCTCGAACTCCTTGCGCAGCCGGCGCGGAATCACCACCTGACCCTTTACGGTGAAGCAGATGGTGTCAGTTGCATGTGTTGTCTTCATGATGCACAATCCTACGCGATGGAAGAAAGTAAGTCAATAGCAAAATTAGTTGGAAATAAGAATTACTGTAGCACTTGTGCTGACGCGGATGACATGCCACGATTATGCGTCGCAAACAAAAGGGAGGCCGGTCGGGCCTCTCTTTCTCGTGGGGCAGGCTCGTTCAATTATTAAGGCGGCGTTCACATCCTCGAACTAGGACACTGCCGATCGGGCCACGAGCTTGACAAAACTATTGGTGCAGTTATAGTGGCTTTAAACAGGACAAAACGTGTCCTATTCGAAATGGGTGCTGGAATGCATGACACATTCGAGGTGCAGAATCTGCATGTAAGAATTGAGGAGCGCGAGATTCTCAAGGGGTTGAACCTGATCATCCGCAAGGGTGAAGTCCACGCCCTGATGGGGCCGAACGGTTCGGGCAAGAGTACGCTGGCCTACGCGTTGATGGGCCACCCGAAGTACACGGTCACCGAGGGCAAGATACTGATGAAGGGTCAGAACCTTCTCGAAATGGAGCCGGACGAGCGCGCCCGTCTCGGACTTTTCCTGGCGTTTCAATATCCTTGCGAGGTGCCCGGTGTGCGTATGAGCAATTTCCTGCGATTGGCGGTCAGTGCCCGCGCCGGCAAAGAGATCGACGTGATGGAGTTTTACGACAGGATCGAGAAAACCATGAAACGCCTCGACATGGGCGAGCAGTTCATGAAGCGTTACCTGAACGAGGGCTTTTCAGGCGGCGAGAAGAAGCGCAACGAGATTCTGCAGATGATGATGCTTCAGCCGGAATTTGCAGTGATGGATGAGACCGACTCCGGCCTGGACATCGACGCCCTGAGGATCGTCTCGCGCGGCGTCAACGAACTGCGCGGACCTGATCTGGGCATTCTGATCATCACGCACTACGAACGGATTCTGCGTTATATCACGCCCGATGTCGTCCACATTCTGGTTGACGGCAAGATCGTGAAGTCGGGTGGAGCCGATCTGGCGGCGCATCTGGAGGAGCACGGGTACGACTGGATAATCAAGGAAGGTGAACCAACGCCCGTGAAGGCGTAAGGAAGAAATCATGAGCACACCGACAACAGAGCCGATTCTCCGCGGCACGTACAAGGAAGGCTTTCACGATGACCTCAAGCCGGTGCACACAGTCCAGAAAGGCCCGAAGCACGAGGTCATCGATTACATGTGCGACGTGAAAGGCGAGCCGGACTGGATGCGTGAATTTCGACATCGCAGCTTGGACATCTTCCCGAAAAAGGATTTGCCGCAGTGGCTTCCCGGTTTGCGCGATGAGATCGACTACGACGACATCACCTACTACGTCAGCGCCGTGGAGAAGTCTGCCAACCGTTGGGAGGACGTGCCGGTGGAAATCCGTCGGACCTACGACAAACTGGGCATTGCCAAGGAAGAACAGAAGCTGCTGGGTGGATTAGGCGCGCAGATCGACAGCGAGATGGCCTACCACAACATCCAGGAGTCGCTCGCGAAGAAAGGCATCATCTTCCTCAGTTGCGATGACGGTCTGAAGCAGTATCCGGAAATCTTCAAGGCGCACTTTGCCAAGGCGATCCCGCCCGAGGACAACAAGTTCGCCGCGCTGAACTCGGCGTTCTGGAGCGGCGGCTCGTTCGTGTACATCCCCAAGGGCGTGAAGTGCGACATCCCGCTGTCGGTTTACTTCCGGATCAACGCCGAACAGTTCGGCCAGTTCGAGCGAACGCTGATCATTTGCGAGGACGATTCCTTCTGCCATTACGTCGAAGGATGCTCCGCGCCGATTTACACCACCAACTCGTTGCACGCGGCTGTCGTCGAGATTTTCGTCAAGGAACGCGCCCGTTGCCGCTACACGACGATCCAGAACTGGAGCACGGACGTTTACAACCTGGTGACCAAGCGCGCCTTTGCGTACAAGAAAGCGGTCATGGAATGGGTTGACGGCAATCTCGGCTCAGGGCGCACCGTCAAGTATCCGTCGGTCTATATGCTCGGCGAAGGCGCCCACGGTGAAATCCTCAGCCTCGCTTCCGCAGACAGGAACATGTGGCAGGACGCAGGCGCGAAGCTCGTGTTCTACGCGCCGAATTGCACGGGCCGCATCAACTCCAAATCCATCAGCGGGCACGGCGGGCGCGCCTCGTATCGTGGCCTCGTGCAGGTCAACCCGCAGGCGCAGAACTGTCGTGTGCAGGTGAACTGCGACGCGTTGATTCTCGATGAGAAGAGCCGCTCGGACACGTATCCCGTCATGGAAACAGATGGCGACCTCGTCACGGTCGAACACGAAGCCAGCGTGTCGAACGTCTCGGAAGAACAACTCTTCTATCTGATGAGCCGCGGGATTCGGAAGGAAGACGCCGTTTCGATGATTGTCAACGGTTTTATCGAACCCATCGTGAAAGAGCTTCCGATGGAGTTCGCAGTCGAGATCAATCGACTGATCAATCTGCAAATGGAAGGCTCGGTCGGCTAAGGCATGAACGTTAAAAAGGTTAAAACCGATAAAGCCGTTAAAAGAATAAGAGAGAGAGCACCTTGACATTCTAACCATTTTTCCGGTTTTAACGATTTCAGCTCCACCCATGACAACAGGATTCTCCCAACAAACGGTCGAAGCGATCTCCTCGGGTGAACCTCCGTGGTTGAAGTCGCAACGACTCTCCGCGTGGCAAACGTTCGAGAGGCTCCCCCTCCCCACTCGTCGCGATCTTGAGTGGCAGCGCTTCGACATGCGCGCACTCAACCTTGGCAAAGTCATGTTTCCGCTCGACGGCCAGTCGACGATTTCTGAGAGGCTGAGCAGTTTGCCCGCTGATCTGGCCGGCAAAGGCGTGATCTTCTGCGACCTGCAGACTGCGCTCGCGAAGCATGGCAACCTCGTGAAGGAATACTTGGGCAAGAGCATCGCGCCTGATGAACCAATGAAGTTCTACGCGCTGCATGCGGCGTTGTGGAAAACGGGAGCGTTCCTTTACGTGCCACGCGATCTACGAGTCACGATCCCGCTGGAAATCGTCTATGAATTCAGCGGCCAAAACACAGCAGGTTTCCCCCACACCCTCGTGGTGATCGAGCCCGGCGCCGAGGCAACGCTAGCGCAGAAGTTTGTCGGCGGTCCGACCGTGGGCAGCAACGGAGTGCCAAGCGTACACGCCAGCGGCACCGAAGTGTTCGTCAAGGAAGGCGGCCACCTGCATTACATCAGCCTGCAGAACTTCTCGCCCAACGTCTTCGATTTCACGCTGAAACGCGCCCACGTGGCCCGCGACGCTGAGATCGACTGGGTGCTGGGCATGTTTGGCAGCTCGTTCATGCGGTACGATGTGCAATGCGCGATGGAAGGCCCGGGCGGCACGAGCTTCATGTACGCAGTCGGCGTGGGAACAGATAAACAGCAGTTCGGCCAGTTCACCAAGCAGCACCACAAGACGGGCGACACTGTAAGCGATCTGCTTTTCAAGAACGTCTATCGCGATGCCGCCGTTGGGAATTACGCTGGTCTCATCAAGGTCGAGAAGAACGCCAACGGCACGAACGCCTACCAGGCCAATCGCAACCTCGTCCTGAGCGATAAGGTCAAGTGTGATACACGGCCTATCTTGGAAATCGAGTCAAACCAGTTGCGGTGCACGCACGGCGCGACCGTCGGGCGGCTCGACGAAAACCAGATTTTTTACCTGCGCAGTCGTGGCCTCACTGCAGAGCAGGCCCGGGACGTCCTGATCGAGGCGTTTCTTGAGCCTGTGCTCGCGCGCATCAAGGTCGAGGACGTGCACAAGGAATTTGCGGAGCTGGTGCATAAGAAGGTGGTACGATGACACGGATTACCCCTCACCTTAATCCTCTCCCCCAAAGGGCGAGGAGACAGCTTTTCCCCTCTCCCTTTCCAAGGGAGAGGGTCAGGGTGAGGGTTGGTTTCGGAGCTTACAGCCATGAGTGACATTCTCGATGCGGTCGAACTCGAAGAAATCCGCGATGACTTTCCTGTCCTGCGGCAGAAAGTCCACGGCAGGCCGCTGGTTTACCTCGACAACGCGGCGACCTCGCAGAAACCGCGCGTCGTCATCGAGGCGCTCAACGACTACTACGTCCGCTACAACGCCAACGTCCATCGCGGCATCCATTCGCTGGCCGAGCGCGCCACGCGCGAGTACGAACGCGCCCGCGAGAAAGTCGCCCGGTTCATCAACGCGCCTTCCGCCGAGTGCGTCATCTTCACGCGCGGCACGACCGAGGCGATCAACCTCGTCGCGTATTCCTGGGCGCGCCACAATTTGAAGAAAGGCGACGAGATTCTCACGACGTGGATGGAACACCACAGCAACACCGTGCCGTGGTATCAGTGCTGCGAACAGACGGGCGCCGTCATCAAACGCATTGAACTGAATGACGACGGCACGCTGCGGCTCGACGATCTCGACAGACTCATCACCGACCGCACGAAGCTCGTCGCCGTCACGCAATGCTCGAACGTCCTCGGCACAATCAATCCGGTCCGCCAGATTGCCGACGCGGCGCACAAGAAAGGCGCGGTCGTGCTCGTGGATGGCGCGCAAAGCGTGCCGCACTTCGCCGTGGACGTGCAGGCGCTCAATGCCGATTTCTTTGCGTTCAGCGGCCACAAAATGTGCGGGCCGACTGCCAGCGGTGTGCTCTACGGCAAACGCGCGTTGCTGGAAGCCATGCCGCCGTTCATGGGCGGTGGCGAAATGATCAAGGAAGTCTGGTCCGACCACGCGGAGTACAACGATCTGCCCTACAAATTCGAGGCGGGCACACCCAACATCGCCGAGTCCATCGGCCTCGGCGTCGCCGTCGACTACCTCTCGCGCATTGGCATGGACAAGATTCGCCAGCACGAGAAACAAATCACACAGTACGCTCTCAATCGCCTCAAGGAATTCGTCGAAGTCAAAGTGTATGGCCCGCTCGATGTCGAGAAACGCGGCGGCCTCGTTTCCTTCACCTTTAGCGACATTCATCCGCATGATCTCGCGACGTTCTTCGATCAGGAAGGCGTCGCCATCCGTGCCGGCCATCACTGCGCGATGCCATTGCACAAGAAACTCGGCATCGCCGCCACGGCTCGCGCGAGTTTCTACCTCTACAACACGCGCGACGAAGTGGACGTGTTCATCGAAGCCCTGCGCAAGGCGAAGAAGTTTTTCGGCGCCTGCCCGACCGGCCGCGCGTTGGGATATTAGACACGGGGGAGACGGAGTATTAGCCCGGATTATTCACGAGATGCTCAAATCCGCGACAGTATCTGAGCGGGCGAACCCTCACCCTGACCCTCTCCCTTCAAAAGGGCGAGGGGAAATCTCCTCTCCCCGCTTCCGGGGAGATGATCAAGGTGAGGGGCTGTTCGAACGGGCAAAAGTTCGTGAATAATCCGGGTTAGAGTGCTGGAGTGTTGTGCGCGTCACTCGCGTCTCGCGCCCCACCGCTGCCGCCCCGGCCCTGCAATCGCTCCAGATTTAGGTTGAGAACCATGGCATCGTGAAGCATACTAGTTCCATCATGGGGCGTCCGTTGGGTAATTGCATCCGAGTTTTGCATCTGGGGGGCGCGTTATCGAACAAACCTCTGACGCGCCACACTAGAGATCGGATATATGCCACAGCGCGCGTTACCGCAGCATGGGTAGCCCTATTCCTCTTGACAACGTCCGTGCGGGCGCAGGATAGACGCCCATTATACGGCCACGTGCCAGACGTTGTGGCGCGCTTGCAGCCAGTTGGCCGTCTTCCCGGGTCGACGCGTTTGAACTTGGCAATCGGGTTGCCATTGCGCAATCAAGGAGTACTCACCAACTTGCTTCAGCAGATTTACGACCGGGCAAGCCCCCAGTACCGTCATTATCTGACGCCGGAACAGTTCACGGAGATGTTTGGTCCGACGGCACAGGACTATCAGACTCTCATCCGTTTTGCGGAGGCAAACGGCTTCGTGGTGACCGGCACGCACCCGAATCGCGTGCTGCTGGATGTGAACAGCACGGTGGCGGACATCGAGAAGGCTTTTCATGTGACGATGCGCACGTATCAGCATCCGACGGAAACCCGCAGGTTCTACGCGCCGGATGTCGAGCCGTCGGTCGCATCGGCGCTCCCGGTCTTGGAAATCAGCGGCCTCAACAACTACACCCTGCCGCATCCGATCAAACTCAAACTAACTCCCTTGAATGGCGCGTCCAAGGTGACGCCATCGGACGGTTCGGGACCGAGCGGTACCTATATGGGGAACGATTTCAGGGCCGCCTACGTTCCCGGCGTGTCGCTGACAGGCGCCGGTCAAACAGTCGGGCTGGTGCAGTTTGACGGTTATTACGCGAATGACATCACAACCTACGAGAGCCTGGCTGGCCTGCCGAACGTCACGCTGACGAATGTGCTGCTGGATGGATTCAACGGAATACCGGACGCCAACGCAGACTTCGTCGCCGAGGTGTCTTTGGACATTGAAATGACCATCTCCATGGCGCCGGGATTATCCCGAGTGATCGTCTATGAAGCGGGTCCCGATGGAATTCCCAACGACGTCTTGAATCGTATGGCTACGGACAACCAAGCCAGTCAACTCAGTTGTTCCTGGGGTTGGGGCGGTGGTCCCGACGGGGCTGCCGACGAGATCTTCCAGCAAATGGCCGCGCAGGGGCAGTCGTTCTTCGCGGCTTCCGGCGACAGCGATGCTTTCATCGGATCAACGTCGGGAGATTTTCCGGCCGACGATCCGAATATCACGCTTGTCGGCGGGACCACTCTGGCGACGACCGGGCCGGGCGGATCCTGGGTGTCCGAAACCACATGGAACTGGGGCGGAGACATCGGCGGAGGCGGCGGGATCAGCACCGCCTACTCGATTCCGAGTTGGCAGCAGGGCGTCAACATGTCCATCAACCGCGGATCGGCCATCATGCGGAACGTTCCGGATGTCGCTCTGATCGCCGATAATGTTTACATCATTTACGACAATGGCAACTCGGGCGCCGTTGGGGGCACCAGTTGTGCGGCACCGTTGTGGGCGGCCTTCACAGCTCTCGTCAACCAGCAGGCCGTGGCCAGCGGCAAGCCACCCGTCGGTTTTCTCAATCCGGCTCTCTACGCCACCGGCAATGGACCGAATTATGCCGCCGACTTCCACGACATCACGACCGGCAACAACACCAGCACCAGCAGTCCGATTGAGTTCTTCGCCGTGACCGGCTACGACCTCTGCACCGGCTGGGGCAGTCCCGCCGGGCAAAATCTCATCACCGACCTCGCAACACCCGATCCCTTGGGAATCACACCGGCAACCGGTTTTACGGCGAGCGGCCCGGTCGGTGGCCCGTTTAGCGTTAGCTCTCAAAGCGTTTCGTTGAGCAACTCGGGAACGACGTCGCTGAGTTGGTCGCTCATCAACACGTCGGCGTGGCTCAATGTTTCGCCGACGAGCGGAACACTCCCCGGTGGATCAGCGGCCACCGTCAACGTGAGCCTGAATTCCGCCGCCAACACTCTGGCCGCGGGAGTTTATTCTGCGACCGTATGGTTTACCGATCTGACCAGTGGCGTTACGCAGAACCGACAGTTCGCCTTGTGCGTGGGACAGCCACCGATTCAGAACGCCGGCTTTGAGACCGGTGATTTCTCCGGCTGGATGCAAAGTGGAATCTTTTCCAGTTTTGCCGACGACGGTTCCTTCATCACGCCGTACTCGGGGGTCTATGCTGCCGCGGCGGGCGAGTATGTCTCGTTCGGTGATCTTTCCCAAACTGTGCCGACCTCCGCGGGGCAGCCTTACCTGCTTTCATTTTGGCTGGAGAGTCCGGACATCCTCGGTTTCGGTACGACTCCGAATGAGTTTATTGTGACGTGGAACGGGAACACGATCTTCGATCAAGTGAACCTGGGTGTTTTGGATTGGACCAACATCCAGTTCATTGTGGTGGCCACGGGGCCCAATACCATCCTCCAATTCGGATTCCGCAATGACTGGAGTTATTTCGGCCTTGACGACATCAGCCTGACACCCGTTCCCGCGCCTGTGATCCAAGTGGTGACCTGCACGAACAATGCGATCGCATTCACGTGGAGCACGGTGCCGGGGCTGAGGTATCAAGTCCAGTACAAGGCCGGTTTAACTCAAGCCAACTGGATCAATCTGGGCAGCGCCATCACCGCGACTGATGCCACAATGTCCGCGTCCGACGTCATCGGGTCGAAGACACAACGATTTTATCGCGTTGTCCTGATGCCATAAGATTAGACGGGGCGAGGTGGATACCGGCGCGCTGGAGCGTTGGGCAGCACGCGCGTGTTGCGCCGTGCTGAGCGTGTCCTCAGCGTCGCCTGTGCTTTGGAATTAATGGATAGTGCTATCCATAACTCTTGCAGAAAAACAGTTGTGCCACAAGAGCGGCAAGGTCGGGGGGGGCGAGTTTGGCACACGCTCGCAGGATTGCCTCCGCCTCTTCGGGCGTGCCGGCCATCATTGCGCCATGCCGTTGCACAAGAAACTCGGCATTGCCGCGACCGCGCGCACGAGCTTTTACCTCTATAACGGGGCGATTGCGAAACACCACCGCGACGTTCGATACCGAGCCCAAGACCGCCTCCGAACAGTCGAACGGGTCAGAGCCTGACCCTTGACAGGCTGCGGCGCAGGCGATTCACCTTGCCAGGAGCGGCGTAAACGATTGACAACGAACTTCCTCGCCCTTCCTCGCGGCTGTTTATGGATAGCGCTATCTATAATTACGTTCTGGGATTTCGTTCCTGCCCCGGGTGCCGGTCGTGCGATCCACCTACGCCCGTTTCCGTTGCCCCTCCTCTGCAAGCCGACGTGCCCGCACAAGGTCATGGATAGCACTATCCATA
>JBEKFI010000100.1:0-12643 GCA_050013395.1 Verrucomicrobiia bacterium
TCGTATTGCCCGTGGCGAATCACAATCACGAGGCATATGAATCCTCTTCCCGGCTTTCGCGACTTCTATCCCGAGACGCTCGCCATTCGCCGTTACATCTTTGGCAAATGGCGTGACGCCGCGCGTCGCTACGGTTTTCGCGAGTACGACGGTCCGCCGCTGGAGCCGCTGGAGTTGTACACGCAAAAATCGGGCGAGGAAATCGTCGGCCAACTCTTCAACTTCATCGACAAAGGCGAACGCGAGGTCGCGCTGCGGCCCGAAATGACGCCGACGCTGGCGCGCATGGTCGGCGCGCACCACCGCGACTACAAGAAACCGATCAAATGGTTCGCCATTCCGCAACTGTTCCGGTACGAGAAACAGCAGCGCGGACGCTTGCGCGAGCACTTCCAGTTCAACGCCGACATCATCGGCGAAAGCGACATCAGCGCCGACGCCGAATTGATTGCGCTGGCGATCGATACCCTGCGCAGCTTCGGACTCACGGAGAAGGACTTCGTCGTCCGCATCTCCAGCCGAGTTGAGTGGCAGCAGTGCTTCTTCGATGTCGGACTCGACCAGTCAAAGCATTATGCAACATTCCAAGCAATTGATAAACTTGAGCGAGAACCACTGCAAACCACGCGGGGGAAACTTTCTGCACTCGGTCTGTCTATCGAGGCTGTTGACAGGGTGCTTGCCTTTGCAGGACAGAAGTCATTTGCGCAGCAGGCATCGGTTCAACCCGTATTTAGCATTCTGCAAGCTAGCGGGCTCGGCAAATTCTGCGAGTTGGATTACAGGATCGTCCGGGGGTTGGCGTATTACACCGGCATCGTCTGGGAAATTCACGACCGCAAAGGCGAACTGCGCGCCATCGCGGGCGGCGGTCGTTACGACAATTTGGTAAATCGCATCTGCCAGATTGATCTTGCAGAGATTCGCCCAGCAACTGGTTTTGGCATGGGCGACGTGGTGTTGACGGAATTGCTCAAAGATCGCGGACTGCTGCCGAAGACTGACTGGGGATTAGATTGCTACGTTGTGATCACGAGTGAAGGCTTGCGGGACATCGCCCTCGTACAGATTCACGACTGGCGAGATGCTGGCCTGGCGATCGACTACGGACTGACAACGGCTAAGGTAGGCAAGCAGTTCCAAGCTGCTGCAGCTTCTGGGGCAAGATTTGCCGTCATCTTCGGGACCGAGGAGTGGCAAGCGCAAGAGGTCAAACTAAAAAACCTCGTCAGCGGCGTCGAGGAGCGGGTAAAGATGTCGGCAGTCGTAGAAAAAATTCGGAAGGGTTCATGAAACGGACACATCATTGCAGCGAGTTGCGCGGGAATCACGTCGGGCAGAAAGTCTGCCTGAAGGGTTGGGTACACGTGTACCGCGATCACGGCGGCATCATCTTCGTTGATCTGCGCGATCGCGAAGGCATTACCCAGGTCGTGTTCGATCCCCAGCACAACCCGACGTCCGCCAATTTGGCTCACGATCTCCGCTCGGAATTCGTGATCGGCATCGAGGGAGTTGTTCGCAAACGCCCCGCCGGCACGGAAAACCCGAAGCTGCCGACGGGCGAGATCGAAGTGCTCGTACATCACCTGGAGATTCTCAATCCGAGCGAGACGCCGCCGTTCCAGATCGAAGAGTCGGGCGGCGCACAGGCGGGAGAAGATTTGCGGTTGCAGTATCGGTATCTGGATTTGCGGCGTCCGAGCATGGCGAAGAACCTGCGGCTGCGCCACAAGACCGCGAAGGCTGTGCGTGATTATTTCGACGCGAACGGCTTCCTCGAAGTCGAGACGCCGATTCTGTTCAAGAGCACGCCGGAAGGTGCGCGCGAGTATCTGGTGCCGTCGCGCGTGAATCCGGGCAAGTTTTACGCGTTGCCGCAGTCGCCACAGCAGTTCAAGCAGATGCTGATGGTGGCAGGCGTGGAGAAATATTTCCAGATCGCGAAATGTTTCCGCGACGAAGACCTCCGCGCGGACCGTCAACCGGAGTTCACGCAGATCGACGTGGAGATGAGTTTTCTCACCTGCGAAGACATGTACGCGCTGATCGAAGGCCTGCTCGCGCACGTGTGGCAGGTGGCGCGCGGCGAGAAAATTGAAACGCCGTTCCCGCGGATGCCGTTCAAGGAGGCGCTGGAACGGTTCGGCACCGACAAGCCCGACACGCGGTTTGGTATCGAGATCGTCGATCTGACGGATATCTTCAAGAACAGTTCGTTCAAAGTCTTCCGCAGCGCCGTGGAGGGCAAGGATGGCAAGGTCAAGGCGATCAACGCCAAAGGACTTGCCAGCGCGACGCAGGGACAAATCGATGCGTTGACGGAAACGGCAAAAAGTTTTGGCGCAAAAGGTATGGCGTTCATCAAGGTCGAGGCCGGCCAGTGGAAATCGCCCATTGTGAAATTTTTCAGCGACGCGGAGAAGGCGGCGCTGGTCGGGAAACTGAAGATCGAAGAGGGCGACCTGATTCTGTTCGGGGCAGACAAACGCGAGATCGTCTGGGAAGTATTGGGACGACTGCGGCTGATCGTGGCCGATTTATTGAAGAAGGAAGGCAAACTCAAGGTGCGCGACGATCAGTGGAACTTCCTGTGGGTGGTCGATTTCCCGCTGATCACGTTCGACCGCGAGACCAACCGCTACATCTCGTCGCACCATCCGTTCACCGCGCCTGTCGTAGAGGACATCCCGTTGCTCGACACCGAGCCGACGAAGGTACGCGGACAGCATTACGACATCGTGCTAAACGGCGTGGAGTTGGGCGGCGGATCGATCCGTATTCACCAGCCCGAGTTGCAGAAGAGAATTTTCGAGCAGGTGTTGAAGATTCCGCCCGACATCGCACAGTCGCGTTTCGGTTACATGCTGACGGCGTTTCGCTTCGGCGCGCCGCCGCATGGAGGCATCGCACTCGGCTTCGACCGTTTGTGTGCGATCCTGTGCGGCTCCACGAACATTCGCGACGTCATCGCGTTTCCGAAGACGGCGAAGGCCGTGGATTTGATGACCAACTCCCCAAGCGAAGTTGAGCCGAAACAGCTCCGCAATCTGCACATCAAGTTGGACGTCGAGACGTAGAGCTTTGCGCGATGTGGTGAACAGGCTGGAGTGTGAATTGTCTGAAAATGAGACCTGACCCTACTGACCTGGAACGCTGACATGGAACCGGCAACACGCCCTCAAGAGTTAACCCCAATCCCATTAGTGATGTGTGGTAGTGTGTAGATTTGCCCGTCGCCGGGTGTGAAAAATGGATTGCATTTGGAAGGGAGCGAGCATAAAATGCTGGTCATGAAATGGGGCCATGCGATTCCATTCGCCAGCACCCATAGCTATTTTCAAGTTTCAAGAGTTGACCCCTTCACGCACGTTTGAAAACCCGCAAACTCGGAGTATGTGTTCTGCTTTTGCCTGCCGTTTGGATAATGGCGGCTTCATTGTCCGGTTGTGCTTCGGCCAGTTCGACGCAGGCCAGACCTCTGGCGCCGACGACGGAGAATCTGCCTGATTTGAAAAGGTACGACGTGGTCCGTGTCACCCCGTTCGTTCCCGCGCCAGGCTCAGACATCAGCCGTTCCGTGGGGGAGCTTTTTGCCCGCAACATTTTTTATCGGCTGAAGAATGACTTTGGCGGCCTTTTCAAGGAGGTCGTCTATGGCAACACGTACCCCTCCGCTGCAGGTGACGGCGGACAATCGGTCACCAATGAATTGGTCATTAGCGGAACTGTTCTGAAATACCATCCGGGCAGCCGCTTGGGACGCCGTTGGCTCGGACTCCCCATGTTCTTTTCGGATTTCACCGCCGAAGTCGTATTGCGGGACGGGACGACTGGGGAGACGCTCCTGTCTGCGCCTCTGGGAAGTTTCTGGGCTTGGGCGGGCCTGCTTGGAGAGGTCAAAGGGATCGAAGATCACATGGAAGATTGTGCCGCCAGTATCGCCAATACGGTGGCGCGGTTGAAAGGTTGGAAACCCAAATGATCGCGGACGCGATTGTCGATCTACTGGCGGCAAGCGAGAAAGGACAAGCGGTTGATCGATGAAAACTGTTATGAGAATTGGTTGGTGTTATTCGCTGATATTCCTGTTGACCGGCTGCGCTTCCACCGTTCAGTCCGTCCGTGTTCCCGACTTGAACAAGAGGGTCGAAGACCCGGCGAAGGCGCGAATTTACCTGATCCGGCCGAGCATTATTGGCACGGCAATCAAGGCCGACGTTTGGGTGGGTGGACGCTCGATCGGTAAGCTTGCGTACAACAGTTTTCTCACCTGGGAGGAGCCTGCCGGCGAGATCACCATCTCTGTCCAAGCCTATTCGAATGCACCGCGTCGGATCGACCTGAAGTTGTCGCCCGGTTCGGTGTACTACATCCAGGCCGATGTGGCCAGTGCAGTCAACTGGCAACCCCTGTTCTTGAGCGAAGCGGAAGGCCGGGAGTTGGTGTCAAAGTGCAAGGCCCCCAAGTCGGAATGACCTGATCCGCAGAAAACATTCTAGCCAAATGAGAAACTTATGACTCTACCATTCTTGAGCAATCGTCCAACCGCCAACAGTCTCTGCGCCACTACTCGCCGGGCGCATCGCCTCGCCGCGCTGGCTCTGGCTGCGGCTGTGCTCGCCGGGTGCACCACGCGCACCTACCTTTACGAAGGCCGGCAATACCGCAGCGCTGCCGGGGCGTTGGAGGCGCAACAAAGGACCGCCGAAGCCATGTTGAACGAAATCCCCGCGATCCCACAGCCGGTCCGTGCCAAAGCCCTCGTGGTGGTTCCCAGGCGCGACCGGATTTTCAGCGACGCTGTCGTGCTTACCGGTAATGCCGCGAGGCTCTCCAAGGAGCAGGTAGAGTTCGTTATTACGAGTATTGAAGCCGCTCAGCGCTTTCAGTACGAGGCCCTGAAGAAGCGCAATCTTTTCGAGACGGTTGAGTTCCAGCAAACCGAATCGCCGGAAGCCACGAAGTTCAACGGATACGACTATCTTATCTACCTCTATGCCCAGCATCTGCAACTGCAATGGTACATGAAGGGCGCCAATTGGCCGGCTCCCCGGCCCATCACGCTTGATAACGGCAAGCCGACCCCGGCGTTGCGAACGATTTCGTGGCTCGATTGCGTGGAACAGTTCGCGCGAACCGAATCCGCGGGAAAGTGAAGATGACTTCGTCGTGTGACCGCCTTGTGTCTGAGGGGTCAACTCTTAGACGGGTGGCAGGGCCACATCTCTGTTTTCTGGAATTGCTCACGTGTAGAACCGGCGCATAAAACAACCTGCCGGTTGACTGTGCGTCAGGCCGGGTTTGCGGCGGGAACGGGTTGCTGGGCTTTCTTGGTTTTCGAACGTGGGGCGCGCTTCTTCGGTTCGACGCGACTGTAAACACCCATCTGCCGATATTTCTTGTAGCGTGCCTCAAGCAGTTCGGAGGTTTTCATTTCCAGCAGCTTCTCGAGGTGCTTGAGAACGCACTTCTTCAGCGCCGCCGCTGTGGCATCGTAATCTTTGTGTGCGCCGCCGAGCGGCTCCGGGATCACTTCGTCAACCACGCCCAGTTCCAGCAGATCCTTGGCGGTGAGCTTGAGAGCTTGTGCCGCTTGAGCGGCATTGGCGCGATCCTTCCAGAGAATCGCCGCGCAACCTTCGGGCGAGATGACGGAGTAGTATGCGTTTTCCAAAATGAGGACGCGATCGCAGACACCAATCCCCAGTGCACCGCCCGAGCCGCCTTCGCCAATGACCATGGCGATGAGCGGCGTTTTCAACACCATCATCTCGCGCAGGTTGACGGCGATGGCCTCGGCAATGTGGCGTTCCTCGGCCCCGACACCGGGATACGCCCCCGGCGTGTCGATGAAAGTGACGACGGGCAGGTCAAACTTTTCGGCCAGTTGCATCAGGCGCAGCGCCTTGCGGTAGCCCTCGGGATGCGGACTGCCGAAGTTGCGCATCAGATTCTCCTTCGTATCGCGCCCTTTTTGCTGGCCGATCACCATCACAGGGTAATCGCCGATCGTTGCCAGTCCGCCGACAATTGCCCGGTCATCGGCGTAGCGGCGGTCTCCGTGGAGTTCGATGAAGTCGGTGGCGATGCGCTGGATATGGTCGAGCATGTAGGGGCGCTTCGGATGACGCGCCAATTGCACGCGCTGCCAGGCGGTGAGGTTGGTAAAGATTTCCTTCCTGGTCGCCTCAAGTTTTTCTTCGATGGCCTTGATCTGCGCCGTCAAGTCAATCTTCTGGTCCTGCGCTTGTTTTTGAAGCGCTTCCAAAGTCTGCTCAAGTTCGACAATCGGTTTTTCAAATTCCAGTGTAAAGATTCTCATGGCCACCTCAGTCGTGAATGGTTACGGGTGTGTCCACCGGCAACATCACAAACAACTCGGCGACATCGTCATTGAGCAGGCGAATGCAGCCGGCGCTGGATTGCCGGCCGATCGTATTAGGCTCCCAAGTCCCGTGAATCCCGTAGCCCGGCACGTTCAACCCCAGCCAGTGTGTGCCGAGAATGTTCTCGGGATCGCCATACGGAATCGTCTTTCCGTCGGGGCGATACCATGGCGGATTCTCAATGCGGCTCGTAATTGTAAACTCACCCACGGGCGTCTTGCTGAATTGACCCGTGCCGACACGGTAACGTTTGAAAAACCTCCCGTTGTCGGCGACGGTGAGCGTGTTGGCGGTCTTGTTCACTTCCACGGCAAAGTGTCCCTGATAAATCCGCAGCCGATCTCCGACGCGAATGAGGTCGCGCGCCAGACCGTTCGATTTCTTGATCAACTCAACCGTCGTGCCGAATTTCTTCGAGATCTTCCCAAGCGAATCGCCCTCCGCCACCGTGTAGTCAACCTTTTCCGGTGCCGGGGCGGGAGAAAACAGGACTTGCGCGTTGATGTCTCCGAGCGCACTCAAGATCCTCTCCGGCGCGTTTGTCCTGGCCGCTAGCGGCTGGAGCAGGGCACGCCCTTCGGCCAGTTTGCCCGCAGCCTTTAGGGCCAACGCGCGCCGCAACTGGTCGTCCGTGGAATCGGCGGGAGCGGCGGGCGCCGTGGCGTTCTTCTCCGCCGTGGACGCCGGTGGAGCGGGCTTCTGGCCGCAACCCACAAGCCACAGGGTAATGAGCACTATGCTGACCCAGGATTTCATTTTTGAAGGTCGCGCAACACCAACGCCATCGAAGGGTAACGGCGCCGCACGTCTTTTTCAAGACATTTGACGACGACGTGCTCAATGGCGCGCGGGATGTCCGGCACGCGCGAGCGGAGCGGCACCAGATGCTTGTTGAAATCCATGTACTTTTGCATGACTTCATCGCGCGTCTCGCCCGTCACCGGTTTTTTGCCGGACAGCATTTCGTACGCGGTGAGGCCGAAGGCAAAAATGTCGGCGCGTTCATCCACTGGCTCGCGCATGATTTGCTCGGGGGCAAGATACGACGGCGTGCCCGATAGCTTCGAGATGCGCCTGGGTTCCGATGGCCGGGCGATGGACAGATCGAAATCGACGATCTTGGGTTCGTAGTCCTTGGAAACGACCACGTTTTCTGGTTTGAAATCGAGGTGAAGAAACCCGCGGTCGTGGACATGCCCCAGCCCTGCGGCCATGCCGAGCAACAGATGGAGTTGGTGCGCACGCAATTTCGGATCGCCGCGAAGGATTCTTTCCTTCAGATTCGCGCCATCGACGTACTCCATGACGGCATAATACTGATCGCGGGATTCTCCATGTGCGAACAACCGGATCACATTAGGATGATCTAGCTGACTCATGACCTTGCAACCCCAGCGGAAGCGACGTGTGTATTTCCGATTGTCATGGAATTCAGGCAACAGAACTCGCATGATAAACTTCTGGCCTGTCTCGTCGGTCGCAAGGTAGATGTCCGCCATGCCGCCGCGACTGAGTTTTTCCAGAACTGAGTAAGTTGCGTAGGTTGTGCCAACCAAGCTCATCGCAACGTGAACCGTAGCGAAGCGGCTCAGGTTTTGCAACGTTAATGCCGAAGAAGGCGGGTATTCACTTGGTTGACAAGACGGACGTGGTCAAGCGCCTGGCGCGGCGAAACCGATCCCTTCTCCCTTTATCGAGAGGAGAAGGTCAGGATGAGGGGGCCGGTCGTTTGCACGGCTTCGTCCCAGGAAGGCCGTCGCAATAACCGCCAGTTTCGATCCGCGTCACTTCTTGAGATACTTGCCGATCAACAGACTCAACTTCTTCCGCGTCGCCGCCCGCATCGCCTCGGGACGCGTCAGGATGGCATGGGCCAGCGCATGGCGACAGTCGCAGTCTGCCTTCTCATCAATCGCAGCGGCGGCCAGACGCACGATCTCTTGGGCGACCCTGGCGTTTTTCTGCAAATTGCCGACGATCATTTCCACCGTGACGGCCTCCTCCGCGACGTGCCAGCAATCGTAATCGGTCACCATCGCCAGCGTTGCGTAACAAATCTCCGCCTCGCGCGCGCACCGCGCCTCGCCGAGATTGGTCATGCCGATCACGTCCCATCCCATCTGGCGGTGAAACTCCGATTCCGCCCGCGTCGAAAAGGCCGGGCCTTCCATATTCACGTACGTGCCCCCGGCGTGCACGGTCGCGCCGGCCTTGCGGGCGCAATCGACCAGCACCTGCCGCAGCCTCCCGCAAACCGGATCGGCAAAGGAGACATGCGCGACGACTCCGTTACCAAAAAACGTAAAATCCCTGCTGCGCTTGGTGCGGTCGAAAAACTGATCGATCACCACGATGTCGGTCGGCTTGTACTCCTTCTTCAGGCTTCCTACGGCACTGATGCTGATGATCCAGGCCACGCCGAGCTTTTTCATGCCGTAAATATTGGCGCGATGGTTCAGTTCGCTCGGCAGGATTTTGTGTCCCCGACCATGTCGGGGCAGAAAGACGATGTCCTTCCCGCCAAGGTGACCCGTCAGAAACTGGTCCGACGGTTTCCCGAACGGTGTCGGCACCGTCACCCAACGTTTCTGCTCGATCCCTGCCATCTCATACAAACCGCTGCCGCCAATCACACCAAGTTTCATGATGAACTCCTGAGCATGTTGACCAGAATGTGCGCCTGTCGCGTCGGTTCTGGGATACGGAATTTGGGAGCGTAGCGCAAGACGATTTCCACCGCGCTCGGCAGATCAATCTTATGTCCGACGCTGACGAAGACCGGCTGGACTCCGTCTCGCGTTCGCAACGCGCAGCCGACTGTCTCGCCGTGATCGACGAGCGGCGCCGTCGCCCCGCGCCGCCGACCGAGTTGCTGGTACGTCCCGCAGAGGATGCTTTTCGCGCAGCCAATCGTCGGCAACTCCAGCAGCCAGCCGACATGACACGCGATCCCGAATCGCCGCGGATGCGCCAACCCGTGCCCGTCAATCATCACCACGTCCGGTGTCTGCCGCAATTTGCGAAAACACTTCAACAAAGCGGGAGCTTCGCGAAACGACAACAACCCCGGCACGTAGGGAAACCGTGCGCGGTCAATGACGGTCGCCGTCTCAACGATTTCGAATTCATAGTAGGGTGGGCGTCCCGCCCGCCAACCCCGGTTGACTGGCTGGCGCTCAGTGACGCCTGACACCTTCAGAACAACGACAGCAGCAAACAACCTGTTCCTTGTTTTGTCGTACGAAATGTCCGCGCCGGCCACGAGCGGATAGCGAGGCAGGGGAGCGGACAATCGCGTCACGATCTTCCCGCGCAACCGCCGCTGAATCTGCACCGCTTCCTTCCGCCTTCGCTGAAGCTGCGGCGGACAAGTCGGCGTCACGTCCCAGCGTTGGCGATGAACGATGTGCATCCGACCGCCGACTCTAACCCGGTGCCGCTCCTCATCGCAAGCGGCACGCTTGCCGAAGCCCCCATGTGCCTGCTAGACTCCCCGCATTACCGGGAGTTTATGGCAGGGCAACCAAAGGAAAAGCAGAACGGCGGAGCGAATCTCGGCTTCGAGCAAACGCTCTGGGCTGCGGCGGATAAGCTGCGGGGGCACATGGACGCGGCGGAGTACAAGCACGTCGTGCTCGGGCTGATCTTCCTGAAATACATATCCGACGCATTCGAGGAACAGCACGCCAAGCTCGCGGCGGAGAAGGGCGCTGATACCGAAGACCGCGACGAATACGTGGCGGTAAACATCTTTTGGGTTCCGCCTGAGGCGCGGTGGACTTACCTGCTAGGCCGAGCCAAAGACCCGCTCATCGGCAAACTTCTGGATAACGCGATGGTTGCCATTGAGCGCGA
This sequence comes from Verrucomicrobiia bacterium, assembly GCA_050013395.1. Classification (GTDB taxonomy): domain Bacteria; phylum Verrucomicrobiota; class Verrucomicrobiia; order Palsa-1439; family Palsa-1439; genus JBEKZD01. The sequence goes on from JBEKFI010000100.1 coordinate 10,245, forward strand.
TAACCCTTCGCTGAAAGGCGTGCTCCCAAAGAATTACGCCCGTCCCGACTTGAACAAGCAACAGTTGGGTGAAGTCATCGACCTGATTGCGAAGATCGGCCTCGGCGACAAGGAGAGCCGGTCGAAGGACATCCTCGGGCGCGTGTACGAGTATTTCCTGTCGCAATTCGCCAGCGCCGAGGGCAAGAAAGGCGGGCAGTTCTACACGCCCCGCTGCGTCGTCCAACTGCTGGTCGAGATGCTCGCCCCCTACAAAGGCCGCGTGTTCGACCCCTGCTGCGGTTCGGGCGGTATGTTCGTGCAATCGGTCAGGTTCGTCCACGCGCACGCCACGGGTAACGGAAATGGCGACCCGCCTCCGCCGGGCCTACGGCGGGTAAACATCAGCATCTTCGGTCAGGAGAGCAACCCGACCACGTGGAAGCTGGCGAAGATGAACCTCGCCATCCGGGGCATCGAAGCCGATCTCGGCGACGAAAACGCCGACAGTTTCCATCGCGACCTGCACAAAGACCTCAAGGCCGACTACATCCTCGCCAACCCACCCTTCAACATGAGCGACTGGGGCGGCGACCGGCTCCGGGACGATTCGCGGTGGAAATACGGCGCGCCGCCCGTCGGCAACGCCAACTTCGCCTGGGTGCAACACTTCATCCACCACCTAGCCCCCACCGGCCTGGCGGGCTTCGTCCTCGCCAACGGCTCGATGTCCTCCAACAGCAGCGGCGAAGGCGACATCCACAAAGCCATCATCGAAGCCGACCTCGTGGACTATGCCTGAAACTCCAGAAGAAAGAGCCAGACGTGAGATTGACGCCGACTTGGTGGCGGCGGGGTGGATTGTGCAGAGCCGGGAAGACCTTGATTTGACCGCCGGGCGAGGCATCGCGGTGCGAGAATTTCCCATGAAGAGCGGCTTTGGCCACGCCGATTACCTGCTCTACCTTGACCGCAAAGCCATCGGCGCGATTGAGGCAAAAGCCGAAGGGACATTAACAGGTGTGGAGGCGCAATCGGCGAAATACGGCGCGGGACTACCTGACAATCTCCCCGCGCACAAACGACCGCTGCCGTTCCTATTTGAGTCGAATGGCACGGTCACTTACTTCACGAATGGGCTCGACCCGATTCCACGCAGCCGGCGGCTCTTCAACTTTCCACGGCCTGAAACGCTCGGCGAACTGGTCGGCCAAGCGACGCAACTCCGCTCGCGTCTGAAAGAGCTTCCACCTCTCGACGAGACCGGGCTTTGGAAGGTTCAGATCAGGGCAATCCGAAATCTTGAAGAATCGTTCGCCGATGCTGACCCGCGCGCGCTCATCCAGATGGCGACCGGCTCCGGCAAGACCTTCACGGCAGTGAATGTTTGCTACCGGCTGCTGAAATTTGCCAACGCGAAGCGCATCCTGTTTCTTGTGGATCGCGGCCACCTCGGAAAGCAGGCCGAAGATGAGTTCGCAAATTTCACCCCGCCCGATGACCCGCGCAAATTCCCACAGCTTTACACTGTGCAGCGTCTCAAGACCAACGCCATCAACCCCGCTGCGAAGGTCGTGATCACCACGATCCAGCGGCTCTTTTCGATGCTGAAAGGTGAAACGGAGTTTGACGCAGCCAATGAAGAAGGCTCTGGTTTCGATTCCGCCAAGCCGTGGCAGGGCGAACCACCTCAAGTGGTTTACAATGCCGGTATCCCGCCCGAGTTTTTCAATTTCATCATCGTGGACGAGTGCCACCGTTCCATATACGAGCTTTGGAGTCAGGTGTTGCTTTACTTCGACTCGTTTCTTGTTGGGCTCACGGCTACGCCTGCCGGCAAGACCATCGGTTTCTTTAATCAGAACCTCGTGATGCAATATGGCCACGCCGAGGCCGTCACGGATGGCGTGAACGTGGACTTCGACGTTTACCGCATCCGAACAAAGGTCACCGAGAAGGGATCTACGATCTACGCAGGCGATACTGGCGTTTACGTGGACAAGCGGCACAAGCTCACCCGGGCGGAACGGCTCGAACTTCTTACGCAGGACCTGACCTACACGGCCAACCAGCTCGACCGCGATGTCGTCTCCGAAAGCCAAATCCGCACTGTCATCCAGCAATTCCGTGACAAGGTGCTGCCGGAAGCGTTCTGAAGGCGGAAAAAAATACAGGATTTGGTATTATAACGAAGCCGTTTGACAGGTTGCGTTGGTGCAGGCAGAGGAGAGAGGCCAATTGCTTTTGTGATTTAAACAGGCCTTGTTGAAGGCATCGACGACATCTGGGTCGAATTGAGCCCCTGAGGATGCGTTGATTTCGGCAATGGCATCGTGGATGGATTTTGACTTTCTGTAGCTTTGTTCGTTTGTCATAGCATCAAAGGTGTCCGCAAGAGCGAGGATTTGCACGGCCAGCAG